>NZ_JBHTIC010000005.1:0-477571 GCF_042676885.1 Lutibacter aestuarii | reverse complement strand
GATAGCGAATGGGTTCATTTACGAAAATCAAACACCGAGCCAATAATCAGAATTTATACCGAAAGTACTTCGCAAGCAAAAGCGGATGCATTAGCACAAAAACTAATGACTGAAATTAAAAATTGTATATAAATATGATTGATAACAGAAATATTTTTAAGAATAATATAACCTAAAAGAAATAATTTAAAAATTTAATGATATGAGAATATTAATGGTGTTTCTAGCAATAATATTATTAAGCACTACAGCAGTAACTTCGCAACACGTTGTGGATAGTAGTAGAATTGTAAAAGTTCTTACGTTTAATATTCTCCATGGAGCTACTACGAAAAATAATTTTGATTTAAATCTTTTAGCTGGAGTAATTAAAGATACTGATCCTGATTTTGTTGCTATGCAAGAGGTAGATTTTAAAACAAATAGAGCCAAAAAGTATGATTTGGTTACAGAACTTGGATGGAGAACTAAAATGGTGCCTTTGTTTGCAAAAGCCATGGAATTTGATGGTGGAGAATATGGGGAAGGAATTTTGTCTAAATACACGTTTCTTAAAACAAGAAATGTGGCTTTACCATATAGTAAAGGAAACGAACCTAGAGCGGCTTTAGAAGTAGTATCTAAATTAAAATCTGGTGATACTGTCGCTTTTATTGGAACCCACTTAGACCATTTAGAAAATGAAACAGATAGGGTTGCACAAGCAAAAAAAATTAATGAAGTATTTTCTACAAATAAGTACCCTACTATTTTAGCAGGTGATTTAAATGCAATTCCAAAAAGTACTCCTATCAATATTTTAGAACAAGTTTGGACATCAACATATGATAAAACAAATCCAAAACCTACATATCCTTCAAATAACCCTAAAATAAAGATTGATTATGTAATGTTTCTTCCAAAAAATAAGTGGAGGATATTGGAAACTAAAGTTATTCAAAATACCATCGCTTCCGATCATTGCGCTTATTTAGTAACCATAGAATTATTAAACTAAATAAAAATTGAACAATCTGTAGGAATAAGTTTAATTTTGTCATTTATATAATTGTAATAATTTTTTAAATGTCAAAACCTTTTCAATTTAAACAATTTACTATTCGGCAAGATAAAACTGCGATGAAAGTAGGTACCGATGGAGTGTTAATTGGAGCTTGGACTGAAATTAATCAAGGTGTTTTTAACATTTTAGATATAGGTGCTGGCACTGGTTTAATTGCTTTAATGATGGCGCAAAAAAGTAATGCCGAAGTGATAGATGCAATTGAATTAAATGACGATGCTTATGAACAAACAGTTGAAAATTTTGAACAAAGTAATTGGGGAGATCGCTTGTTTTGTTACCATGCTTCTTTACAAGAATTTGCTGAAGAAATAGATGAAAAGTACGATTTAATAATTTCTAATCCTCCTTTTTATACTTCAACGTATAAGAATATTTCTGAAGAAAGAGCTATGGCAAGACATTCCAAAAGTTTACCTTACTACGATTTACTTGAAGGAACTTCAAAATTATTAGCCCCAAACGGAAATTGTGCATTTATAATTCCTTTTGAAAATGAAAAGGAATTTATTGATTTAGCGGCACAAAATAAGTTGTTTCCAGCTAGAATTACCAGAGTAAAAGGAACTTATAATGCTTCTATAAAAAGGAGTTTATTGCAATTTTCTTTTCATCAAAATGAAATTGAATTTCAAGAATTGATTATTGAAATTAATAGACATGATTATACGGAAGAATATAAAAATTTAGTACAAGATTTTTATTTAAAAATGTAATAAATTTAACCTATTACATGTTCAGGATTGTAACCTAAATAGGAAACTTCTTTTTCTTTAAAAACAATACCATTTTCTTCTAACTCGACTAAAATTGGTTCATAAACTTCTTTATTAATTGGTATTTGAACTCCTGGAGTGGTAATTTCTTTATTTAAAATCTTAAGTGTAGCAATTGCTACAGGTAAACCAACTGTTTTAGCCATAGCTGTATATACTTGATTGTCACCAAGGCATACCATACTACTTTCAATTTGATGTTTTTTACCATTTAGTTCATACCCAAACAAATGCTGCATAACAATCATGTCTTTATCATTTTCTTTTAAAGTCCAACTGTCTTTTAAAATTTTTTCTAAAATTTGGGCTGGTGTGGCATTTTTTAAGCCAATTTTTTTTGTTGAATTAAACAAATCAAGTTCTAATAATTTTTCCCATATAATATCATCCTGATCAATTTTTAAATAGTGGCGTAATTTTAATTCTACAGAATCGTTAGGGTTGTAGGCTAAGAATGAATTGGTAAATTCTCTATAACTCATGTTCTCAGAATTTTCCATAGTGTAACTATCATCAGTCATTCCTAGTTGTACAAAAATATTCCAAGCTCTAGAATAACCTACACGTCTAATAGTTCCACGATATAAAGTTAAAATATCGTCTAAACCGTAAACACTTCGGTATTTTAAAGAGTCTCTATTGGCATAGGCTTCAAATTTTCCATAACCATCAATGTTTAAAATTTCGGTACGTCTAAATAATTTATGATATGGAATATATTTATAGGTTCCTTCTTGAATAAATTTTGATGCACCACCTTGCCCAGCTAAAACTACATTTCTTGGATTCCAAGTAAATTTGTAATTCCATAAATTATCATCACTTTCAGGAGCTACTAATCCACCGCAAAAAGACTCAAATAATAACATTTTTCCTCCTTTTGTTCTAATTTCATCAATAATTTTCATAGCACTCATATGGTCTACCCCAGGGTCTAAACCAATTTCATTCATAAAAATTATGTTTTTATGAACTGCATCTTGGTGTAACGCTTTCATTTCATTAGAAATATAAGAAGCTGTTACCATACTTTTTCCGTATTTTAAGCAATCCTTAGCCACATTAATATGTAAATGAGCAGGGAGCATAGAAACTACAATGTCAGCATTTTTTATAGCATTATTTCGATCAAAATCATCAAAAATATTTAAGGTAATGGCCTGACCGTTTTTATGATTTAGAATTTTCTTTTTAGCAAGCTCAAGAGACATATCAGCAACAGTGATATGTAAATTTTCCGAAATTGATTTGTCTAATAGATACTTTATTAATGAAGATGAAGATTGACCAGCGCCAATAACCAAAATTTTTCGCATTGTTGTTTTGTTATAAATGGTAGACGAAAATACAAATTTAAAAACTTATTTTGTAAGTTAATTGTTATTTTCAAGGTCTATGGCATCTAAAATTTCTTTAGCTCTAATAAAATCTGCCGCATTTACTTTAAGTTTATAACCTTCAATAAATGCAGTTCCAATGGAAGTTGCTATGTTTTCGTCAATAATATAGCTCTCAATACCTTGGTTTGCTAATAATGATTTTGCAATGTGAATTTCGTGTATTAAGCTAGCAGTTAAAATTGTAACTAATGTATCTTTATGATCTTCCATAATTTTTTATTTTCACATAAATATACAAAATAATGGATTGAGAAATAATCAATTTTTTTAATTTTACTGTCAAAATAATATTACATGAATAAAAATTTAGTAATTATTTCAATTTTAGGAGCTATAACAATTGTTTTAGGGGCATTTGGTGCTCATGCTTTGAAAGAAGTTTTAACAGTGGACGAACTAAAGAGTTATGAAACTGCAGTAAAATATCAAATGTTTCATATAATTGTTTTATTAATTGTTAATACGTATACAGGATTTAATTTAAAGAATAAAAATGTAATTAGTTATTTGTTTTTAGCAGGAATTTTATTCTTTTCAGGATCTATTTATGCCATCACTTTAGGAGTTTCTCCAAAAAATATTTGGTTTATCACACCTATAGGAGGTTTATTATTTATAATAGGATGGCTTAAGCTTGCATATTCTTTTTTTAAAATAAAAAAAGAAGAAAAATGAAATTAAAAGAATTGGAATATTAAAATGTTTGTTGGCTTAAACTATTAACCATATTTTAGCCAAAAATTTATTGAAAGAAAAAATGAAAAACGTTTTTTTTTGTCAAAAAATGAAAACGTTTTCGTAATTTTTTGTAAAAAGAAAATTTGTATTATTTCACTGATATTTAATTTTTTATCAAGTGGAAAACGTTTTAGTAAATAGTCAGATTATACTGATAAATGTCATAAATATAAGCTTATAATAATGCTTAAATTTGTTGTAGATAATTAATAAAGATTACTAATAAATAAAACACAACTAATGGAAATTCTTAGAAAATCAGTAGTTACGTCATTAAATGACTTGGGGATTAAAAATGTTAAAGAAATAGTTTACAATCCATCTTATGATGAGTTATACAAATATGAATTAGACCCAAATTTAGAAGGATATGAGAAAGGTTATTTGACAGAACTTGGAGCTGTTAATGTTATGACAGGTAAATTTACAGGTCGTTCACCTAAAGATAAATTTATTGTAAAAGACGATGTTACAAAAGATACTTTATGGTGGAATTCAACTCAAGCTCCAAACGATAATAAACCAACAACTCAAGAAGTTTGGAATGATTTAAAAGGATTGGTTACTGAAGAATTGTCAGGAAAAAGATTATTTGTTGTAGATGCTTTTTGTGGAGCTAATGAAGATACTCGTTTAAAAGTACGTTTTATTGTTGAAGTTCCTTGGCAAGCACATTTTGTAACCAATATGTTCATTCGCCCAACTTCAGAAGAATTAGAAAATTTTGGAGAACCTGATTTTGTAGTAATGAATGGCTCTGAAATTTCAAATCCAAATTGGAAAGAACATGGGTTAAACTCTGAAAACTTTGTATTGTTTAACTTAACTGAGAAAATCCAAATTATTGGAGGTACTTGGTACGGAGGTGAAATGAAAAAAGGAATGTTTGCAATGATGAACTATTACTTACCATTAAGAGGAATTGCATCTATGCACTGTTCTGCTAATGTTGGTAAAGATGGCGATACTGCAATTTTCTTTGGCCTATCAGGAACAGGAAAAACAACGTTGTCTACAGATGCAAGTCGTCAATTAATTGGAGATGATGAGCACGGTTGGGATGATGAAGGTATTTTTAACTTTGAAGGTGGATGTTATGCTAAAACAATTAATTTAGATAAAGATTCAGAACCAGAAATTTATGCAGCAATTAAAAAAGATGCATTATTAGAAAATGTAACAGTTGATGAAAATGGTAAAATAGATTTTGATGATAATTCTGTAACTGAAAATACACGTGTTTCTTACCCAATTCATCATATTGAAAATATTGTAAAACCAGTATCTAAAGCTGGAGCAGCTCAAAAAGTAATTTTCTTATCTGCTGATGCATTTGGTACATTACCTCCAGTTTCAAAATTAACTCCTGAGCAAACTAAATATCACTTCTTATCAGGGTTTACAGCTAAATTAGCAGGAACTGAACGTGGAATTACAGAGCCAACGCCTACATTTTCAGCTTGTTTTGGAGCAGCTTTTTTAACACTGCACCCTGTTAAATATGGTGAAGAATTAGTGAAAAAAATGGAAGCTAATGGAGCAGAAGCCTACTTGGTTAATACAGGATGGAACGGAACAGGAAAAAGAATATCTATAAAAGATACACGTGGAATTATTAATGCAATTTTAGACGGTTCTATTGAAAAAGCTGAAACTAAAACAATTCCAATTTTCAATTTAGAAGTACCAACTTCTTTACCAGGAGTTCATACAGAAATTTTAGACCCAAGAGACACTTATGAAAACCCTGAAGATTGGACAGAAAAAGCAACCAAGTTGGCTAGTTTATTTATCAAAAACTTTGAAAAATATACAGATAACGAAGAAGGAAAAGCTTTAGTTGCAGCTGGACCACAATTATAAGTTAAGAAAGTATAAACATTTTATTAAAGCCTTCCATTTTGGAAGGCTTTTTCTTTTAAAAAAAATTAAAAATTGTATATTTCAGCCCTAAAAAGTAAATTAAACACAATGAAATTTATCAGTAATCCATTAAAACGATTTATTAACCTTGAAACATCTTCAAGTATTATTCTTTTTGCATGTTCAATAATAGCTATTTTATGGGCAAATTCTTCCTATGGTTATTTGTATAAAGATTTATGGAGTCGTGAATTTATATTGGGTTTTGTTGATACAAAATTTCATTTAGCCAAACCACTGATATTATGGATAAATGATGGTTTAATGGCCATATTTTTCTTTGTGATTGGTTTAGAAGTAAAACGAGAAATATTGGCTGGAGAATTAACTACTTTAAGAAAAGCATCTCTTCCAATTTTTGCCGCCATAGGTGGAATGGCTTTTCCAGTTTTAATTTTTTTAGTGTTAAATAACGGAAAAATAGGAGCTGAAGGTTGGGGAGTACCTATGGCAACAGACATAGCATTTACATTAGGAATACTTAAACTTTTAGGAAACAGAGTTCCTTTAGGGTTAAAAATATTTTTGACAGCATTTGCCATTGTTGATGATATTGGAGCGGTATTAGTAATTGCAATTTTTTATAGTGCAAACATTCAATGGGATTTAATAACTTATGGCATGTTGATTTTTGCTTTTGTATCTTTTTTAAGTTATAAAGAAATTTATTCAAAATATTTATACTTTGTTTTAGGAGTTATTGTTTGGTTGTTATTCCTAAAATCAGGTGTTCACCCAACAATTGCTGGAATTTTAATGGCTTTTGCAATACCAATTAAACGAAAAGCTAATTTGACCGAATATGTAAAACTGATAAGAGAAGAATTGAGCGTTTTTAAAGAAGATGCCACTCCTTCAAAAACAATTTTAACTAAAGAACAATTGGAAGTAATAGGTTCTGTAGAAGGAATTACTGAAAAAGTTAATTCACCTTTACAAAGTTTAGAGCATAATTTGCATGGATGGGTATCTTATATAATTATGCCAATTTTTGCGTTAGCAAATGCGGGTGTAGTCATCAGTTTTGATGGGTTGGAGGATTCAAGTCATATAGTGGTAAACATCACTTTGGCTTTAGTTTTAGGGAATACAATTGGAATATTATTGATGTCTTTTATTGGTATTAAGTTGAAGTTAGCCGATTTACCAGAAAATGTAAATTTTGGACAATTAATAGGAGTAAGTTTCTTAGGAGGTCTTGGGTTTACCATGTCCTTGTTTATTGCTAATTTAGCTTATACAGAAGAAAATTTAATTTCTGCATCAAAAATGGGAATTATTCTGGGCTCATTAGTTGCTGGGATTTTAGGATATATAATTTTACGTTCAACATTAAAACCTAAAGTTACTACAGGTTAAAAACTTTGATGGTATTTATATTCTACAAATTTAAAATAGTTGTATAATTTATAATTAACATCCAACCCATAATCAATATTAAAGTCATAATCAATCACATTTTCATAAATATTTGGATTGTATTTTAAAGGGTTTCCAGCTCTAATATTCCATTCAGTAACATAAAAT
Organism: Lutibacter aestuarii; assembly: GCF_042676885.1. Classification (NCBI taxonomy): domain Bacteria; kingdom Pseudomonadati; phylum Bacteroidota; class Flavobacteriia; order Flavobacteriales; family Flavobacteriaceae; genus Lutibacter; species Lutibacter aestuarii. Next base: position 470,144 of record NZ_JBHTIC010000005.1, on the reverse strand, counting down.
TTATTTTTAATTTCATAATACTCTTGCGAATAAAAATTGGCTGGTTTTGCAATAGAATATAAATAGGTTTCAAATCCTGGATCTATAATAATAATCTCGTACTCCAATTCATCATTTGCTATTCTCACAGCGCCTTCAGGAAGTTTAGTATCTTTATTAGTAGTGGTTTTAGTTGTTGAAGAACATCCAACAATAAATAACCCAATTGCTAAATAATACAATAAATGTTTCATAATTAGGTATTTTAGTATTAAATAAATGTACAAAAACTATTCCAATTTTATAGGTTTAAAATGTTAGTTTTTAAATAATTAAATTAAATTTGTTAATAATCAATTACAATTAAACAAATGAAATATTTATTTATTATTTTCACGCTGTTCATCTCTATTCAAGTACATTCTCAAGATAGATTGACTGGAACTAATTTTGTAACTCGATCTGAGGTAATTGCAAAAAATGGGATGGTAGCAACCTCGCATCCTTTAGCAACACAAATAGGATTAGATGTCTTAAAAAAAGGAGGGTCGGCAATAGATGCTGCCATTGCTGCTAATGCCGCCCTTGGACTTATGGAGCCTACAGGTAGTGGTATTGGAGGGGATTTATTTGCAATTGTTTGGGATTCCAAAACTCAACAATTATATGGCTTAAACGCTAGCGGAAGATCTCCAGAGAACTTAACTTTAAAATATTTTAAAGACCATAACTATAAAAAAATACCTTCTTTAGGGCCTTTACCTGTAAGTGTTCCAGGGTGTGTAGATGGTTGGTTTGAATTGCATTCTAAATTTGGTAAATTACCGATGAGTAAAATTTTAGAGCCCGCTATAACTTATGCAAATGAAGGGTTTCCAGTAACTGAATTGATAGGGTATTATTTACAACGTTCAGTCCCTTATTTAGGATCTCAATTTCCAAATGTACTGGATACTTATACTGTAGATGGAAAAGCTCCTTCGAAAGGAACAATTTTTAAAAATCCTTATTTAGCCAATACATACTCTAAAATTGCCAAAGGAGGAAGGGATGCGTTTTATAAAGGAGAAATAGCTCAAATCATTTCAAAATTTATTCAAGAACAAGGAGGTTTTTTATCCTACAAAGATTTTGCAACGCATAAGTCAGAATGGGTACAACCAGTTTCTGTTAATTATAGAGGTTTTGATGTATGGGAACTGCCACCAAACGGACAAGGAATTGCAGCGTTACAAATGTTAAATATTATTGAGCAATATGATTTTTCAAATATTAAATTTGGTTCTGCTGAACATATTCATATTGTAACAGAAGCAAAAAAATTAGCTTTTGAAGATAGATCCAAGTATTATGCTGATATGGATTTTGCAAAAGTTCCAGTTGAACAATTATTAGATAAAAAATATGCTAAAAAAAGAAAAAATTTAATTACCAATAGAGCAGGGAAATACAATGCTGGTGAAATTAGCGCTGGAGAAACTATTTATTTAACCGTAGCAGATAAAGAAGGTAATATGATATCATTAATTCAGAGTAATTATAGAGGAATGGGATCTGGTATGGTGCCGCCAAAATTAGGTTTTATGTTGCAAGATCGAGGGGAGTTATTTAATTTAGAAGAAGGACATTTTAACACTTACGAACCAAAAAAGAGACCTTTCCATACGATCATACCTGCTTTTATAACAAAAGACGGAAAACCATATGTTAGTTTTGGTGTTATGGGAGGCGATTTTCAACCGCAAGGTCATGTGCAAATTGTAATGAATTTGATAGATTTTGGTATGAATTTACAAGAAGCTGGTGATGCACCAAGAATAGAACATACTGGTTCTTCAACACCAACTGGAGTTAAGGCAGTTGATAGGGGTGAAATAAAGCTAGAAAGTGGAATTTCATTTGAGGTGATACGAGAATTAATTGCCAGAGGACATAAAGTAGGTTATGGTGGCTATTTTGGAGGTTACCAAGCAATTATGTACGATGCTGAAAATAAGGTTTATTTTGGAGCTTCAGAATCTAGAAAAGACGGACAAGCTGCAGGTTATTAAAATATATTTTATGGAAAAAAAAAGATGTGGTTGGTGTGGGAATGACCCGCTTTATATAGAATATCATGATACAGAATGGGGAGTGCCAGTTTATAATGATGATAAACTATTTGAATTTTTAATTTTAGAAACTTTTCAGGCAGGTTTAAGTTGGATAACTATTTTAAAAAAAAGAGAAAACTTTAGAAAAGCTTTTGATGATTTTGATTATAATAAAATTGCTAAATATGATGAGGCTAAGTTTGAAGAACTTATTAATAATTCAGGGATTATAAGGAACAAGTTAAAAATTAAGGCTACAATTTCTAATGCTATTGCATTTAAGGAAGTTCAAAAAGAGTTTCACTCTTTCTCAAATTATATTTGGAATTTTACTAAGGGAAAACCAATTAAAAATAAATGGAAAATTTTATCTGAAGTCCCTGCAACTACTGAGCTTTCAGACCTGATTTCTAAAGATCTAAAAAAAAGAGGGTTTAAGTTTGTAGGTTCAACAGTAATTTATGCTCATTTACAAGCAACAGGGATGGTAAATGACCATATAACCGAATGCTTTAGATATCATCAAGTATCATAATTATTGAATGGGAATATAAATTTCTGTTATCCAGTTAGCTGGATTTGGTTCTTCATTTGGGCCAACGGTATAAACCTCAAAAGGTTCGCCTTTTTCAATGGCAGTATATCCTTTTTCAACTAAAGTTTTATATGCATTTTCCCAAGCTTGGTATAAATATTTGTAATCACCTTTTAAAATAGTTTTAAATGTTTTTTGAGGCGGTAAAAAACCAGTTAAAACATCACCTGTTGTAATTACTCTTTCTTTAACAGGAATACAAGTTGAAAAAATGGTTGTTTTATTTATTTCATCCCATTGATGAGTTAGTAAAAATGGTTGTCCAGATGCTTTGATTGAATTTTGATTTATGAACTCAAGTATTTTTGGAAACATTTCTTTAGTTTTAGCATCAATTGTTTCAATTTTACTAGATGTGGTTAGGTACAAATAATACCCGCCACCAAAATCTACCTCACCAATAGTGGTAAATGAATGTTTATCCATTTCTTTAATCAAATAATTTTCTATAAGCTCTAGACCTCTATTATACATAGGAGTCATATTTTTTTCAATTCCCCCTTGTGTTAACCAAAAAAGTTTTTCTCCAAAGTTGCTTTTACCTTTCATACCCCAAATAACTTCTGTATGGTTATCAATTTCATTAAATCTCCAATAAACTTCAGAAACATTACCTGTTCCAAAATCTATTTGTTGAATAATTTCTTTATTTGGAATAAGTGAAATTGTTTTCATAGTTCCCGTGCCATCTTTGCCTGTCCAAGTATATGATGCACCAACTCCAGAAGTTTTATTAGGATAAGATGCAACAATAGTAGAATCTAGTTCATACCAAGGCCCCCAATTTTCCCATTTTTTAAAATCATTAATTGTGTTAAAAACAACTTCAATAGGTGCTTTTATAATTTTTGAGCGTTTTATATCATAATTACCATCAAGTGTAGCTATATAAATTGATAACCCTATTACTAAAATTAAGAGTAAGAAAAAAAAATATTTTAAAGCTTTCATGGGAACTAAAATTTAGTGATTTACATTACTTAATTTTACTAAATTAATCATTTTTAAATTATTAAATTTGAACCTTATAAATAAAAAACAATCAAAATATGAAATTTAAATATTTAGTCTTGGTGCTATTAAGTTTTTCTTTTTTGTTTTCATGCAATTCAGAAAAAAAAGAGGAACTCACTAAAAAAGAAATTGCTCCAAAAGATTTTAATTATGTAGTAGAACAATTTGCAGATGTAAAAATTCTTCGTTATCAAATTCCGGGTTTTGAAGAACTGAGTTTGAAGCAAAAAAAATTAGTTTATTTTTTATCTCAAGCTGGAATGGCTGGTAGAGATATTATGTACGATCAAAATTATCGTCATAACCTAGCCATAAGAAGAGCATTAGAAGCTATTTACCAAAACTATGAGGGAGATAAAACAACGGATGAGTGGTTAAACTTTGAAACTTATTTAAAAAGAATATGGTTTTCTAATGGAATTCACCATCATTATTCAAACGATAAGTTTAAAGCTGGTTTTTCTAAAGAATATTTAAATAATTTATTGCAAGCAACCAATACAGAACTTTCAGGTGAAGCTTATGAGGTTATTTTTAATGATAAAGATGCTAAAAAAGTAAATTTAGATGCAAGTAAAGGTTTATTAAAAGGTTCTGCAGTAAATTTTTATGACTCAAATATAACTGCAGAAGAAGTAGATGAATATTATGCATCAATAATAGATAAAAATGATGCTACTCCAATTGAATATGGACTTAATTCAAAATTGGTAAAAAATAGTGACGGAACTTTAGAAGAAAAAGTATGGAAAGTAGGAGGTATGTATGGTGAATCTATTGAAAAGATGGTTTTTTGGTTACAAAAAGCTGTAGATGTAGCAGAAAATGATGCTCAAGCAGAAGCTTTAAAATTGTTGATTGAATATTACCAAACAGGAAATTTAGAAACCTGGGATAAATACAACATAGCTTGGGCAACCAATACAGCAGGTGATATCGATTATATTCACGGTTTTATTGAAGTATATAACGACCCAAAAGCCTTTAGAGGATCGTATGAATCTGTGGTTCAAATTAAAGACTTTGATATGTCTAAAAAAATGGCAGTTTTATCTGAAAATGCGCAATGGTTTGAAGATAATTCAACACTAATGGATGCGCATAAAAAGAAAAATGTGGTTGGTGTATCTTATAAAACGGTAAATGTAGCTTCCGAATCTGGAGATGCTTCACCTTCTACACCAATAGGAATAAATTTACCAAACAATAACTGGATTCGTCAGCAACATGGATCTAAATCAGTTTCTTTAGGTAATATTATCAATGCCTACAACAACGCAGGAGGTACAGGTAGATTAAATGAATTTGCTTTTGATGAAGCAGAAGTGGAAACTGAAATAGCATATGGAAAGTTGGCTGATAAATTACATACCGCTTTACATGAAGTTATTGGTCATGCAAGTGGACAAATAAATCCAGGTGTTGGAATGCCAAAAGAAACGATGAAAAATTACGCTTCTACTTTAGAAGAAGCTCGTGCTGATTTGGTTGGTTTATATTATCTGCCTGATGCTAAATTAGTAGAAATGGGAATTTCACCAAACGCTGAAGGTATAGGTAAAGCTGCTTACGATGGCTATATTAGGAATGGATTGATGACCCAATTAATTCGATTAAATCTTGGAGACGATGTTGAAGAGGCTCATATGAGAAATAGACAGCTAGTTGCTGCTTGGGCTTTTGAAAAAGGAACTAAAGATAATGTAATAGAAAAAGTTGTTAAAGAAGGTAAAACGTATTTTGTAGTTAGAGACTATGTAAAATTAAGAACCTTATTTGGTGAACTTTTACGTGAAATTCAACGAATTAAATCTGAAGGTGATTTTGAAGCTGGAAAAGCTTTAGTTGAAACTTATGGGGTTAAAGTGGATCAAGCTATTCATAAAGAAGTATTAGAGCGTAATAGTAAATTTAAATCTGCGCCTTACAGTGGTTTTGTAAATCCTGTTTTAACTCCTGAAATGGATACAGAAGGTAATATTACAGACATTAAAGTAGTGCAACCATCAAGTTTTGCTGAACAAATGTTAGCGTATGCTCAAAAATACACCACATTACCAAGTGTTAATTAAGAATTTATAAATACAAATTTTAAAGTCCGTTTCAATTAATTTTGGAACGGATTTTTTAATGCAAAGAAAAAGTGATTAAAGTAAAAATGGCAATAATTAAAAAGATAGTTATTAAAATGATAAAAGTATTTTTGTAATACTTTTTATGAATTTTAATATCTTTTCTGTAACTCCAAATCATTAATAATATAAATGCAATTACAAAACAAGCAGCAAAAATTAATTGTCCTTTACTAAACATATTTTAGATGTGTTATTAACAACAAAAGTACAAAAAAATAATAGTGTAAAGTAAAGTTTCTATACAGTTTAAATATCTAAAACTATAAATTTTCCTACTTTTAAACCCTACAAATAATACTACTAAATAATGAAAAATAAATTAAAGGCTGTACAAGAATTTCATGAGTCGTTTGGTCTAGGAATCAAACATAAACCAATTGCAAAATTAGCGGAGAGTAAATTGAAATTACGATTTGATTTAATGGCTGAAGAAAATGAGGAGTATTTAGAAGCTGCTAAAAATAATGATTTAGTTGAGGTTGCAGATGCTTTAGGAGATATGTTATATATTTTATGTGGAACCATTTTAGAACACGGTATGCAACATAAAATTGAAGAAGTTTTTAATGAAATTCAACGAAGTAATATGAGCAAATTAGGTGCCGACGGTAAACCAATTTATAGAGAAGATGGGAAAGTGATGAAAGGGCCTAATTATTTTAAACCAAATATTCTTAAAATTATTAAGGATTAATTTTAGCGTTTCTTTAATAAAAACTTAGATACAATATTTTTTTTGATTTTACGTTATTTGCATAACAAACTACTATGTTATGTTTAAAAATTTCTTTTGGATGTGTTCTGGAGCAGACACAGATATTTTAAAAACTTGTTCAAAAGCAGAACAAATTAAGTATGCAGGTATAGGAGGAACCGTTTTTTTTACTGCCCTAATGGCTTCTATTGCCTCAAGTTATGCATTGTTTACTGTATTTGACAATTATTTTACGGCAATATTTTTTGGTTTAATTTGGGGGTTACTCATCTTTAATTTAGACAGGTTTATTGTTTCAACAATAAAAAAACAAAACCATAAATGGAGAGAATTGTGGCAGGCTACTCCACGAATTATTTTAGCAGTTATTATTGCAGTTGTAATTTCTAAACCCTTGGAAATGAAAATTTTTGAAAAAGAAATTAATCAAGTATTGTTAACTAAAAAAAACGATTTAACCTTAGCGAATAAAAATCAAATAGCCACTCAATTTACACCTGAAATAGACAAGCTTCAAACTGAGATAAATGGTTTAAAAAATGAAATTGATTTAAAAGAAGAAACTACAAATAACTTGTATGAAACCTATATTGCAGAAGCTGAAGGTAGAAAAGGAACAAAAATCTTAGGGAAAGGACCAGTTTATAAAGAGAAAAGAGAAAAACACGATGCAGCTTTAGCAGAATTACAGCAAGCAAAAATTGAAAATAAAGAAAAAATAAGCACAAAAGAAACTCAAATTGCTTCTTTAGTTGCGCTTCAAAAAAAGCAAGAGCAAATAACTCAACCAATAATTGATGGTTTTGATGGCTTAATGGCAAGAATTAATGCCTTGGAAGAATTACCTTGGTTGCCATCTTTTTTTATTTTCCTGTTATTTTTAGCTATAGAAACCTCCCCAATTTTCGCTAAAATTATTTCACCTCAAGGAGAATACGATTTAAAACTTCAAGATATTGAAAGTTCTGTTAAAAGTTGGGTTTTTCAAAAAGAAGAACAAAGAGCTATGGTTTTAGCAACAGACAGAGAAGTCAATCAAAATATATACAACGATTTGGCAGAAGAAGATGAACTTTATAATTATAAAAAGCAAAAAGCACGTGAGCTTTTACAACAACAAGCAGATGCTTTTTATAAAAGTCAAAAAAAGATGATAAGTTAATATTTTCATCAACATATCATCTCTTTTTAAAAATGATACTTTAAATTTTTAGTAACATTTTATTTCAGCCATTGCAGCAAATTTATCCCCATCAAAAGCCGATTTTGCAATAATTTTAAAAAACCTAAAGTTTGACTCATTTGTTAAATTTATATGATGAATGGTGTTGATGTTTTTCAATTCATAAGTGCCTTTATTTTCCCAATTTGTAGCATCAGTACTTATTAAAATTTCAATAGTTTTAATTTTCCTCATACCATCTCTTTGTAAAAATGAAAACCCGTTAACTAGTTTGTTTTCTCCCATATCTATTGTTAAGGTATGAGGGTATGAGGCTGCATTTTGTTTCCATTTAGAGTGCCAATAGGTTGAAGGATTATTATCTAAAACATAAGATGCTAATGCATCATCTTCTTGAGAACTGTATGATTCAATTTCCCAGTTTGATCTATCTAAATATTCTTTATCACCAAATTCAATAATGGGTTCATTATCAACAAATTTGTATGCATAAGAATAGGTTGTAATTTCACCGTTTATATGGCAGAACCTTAATCTTAGCGCATAAGGTGTATTGTCTTTTTTAAACAATTCATTTAAGGGCATATCAATATTAAATGTATTATTTTCTGAAATTGGAGCTGCCCATGTTACAGCGTCATAATCGGCATTATCATCAGCTGGATCGTTGTAATAACCTACATAATTTACATCAACATCACTTTGAAAAGTGCCATTTAAATTTAATGAACCATTATTATATGTTGCTTTAATAGAGGTAATTTGTAAACTTGCTCCAGTGTAATATTCTATATTGGAACTACCAAAAATTTGATTGTTATTTAAAATTGCACAACTAGCTTCAGTTAAAAAAGTTGGCGAGTTACCATAAGTGTAATTACCAGATCCCATAAGAGAAGTACCTTTATTTTCTAAAGTAGATTCAGATACTTTTTGTTTGTTATGAGGTAAGTTTAAAGCATGTCCTAATTCATGCAATAATCCTCCAATATACTTTGTAGCATCTGCTCCTTTTTTAGTTCCATCTTTAAAATAATTGACATCCATGTGTTCATAATCTAGAGCAAAGCACCATTTTCCCCATCCATAAAATGGTACATCTGGATTATCTTGATCTTTAACTGGCACAACAACAATGGTATGCTCGCTTTTATTTTCTTCAGGATTTGTTCTAAAATATGCATCAACTTCCTCTTTAATTATAGCTCCACCTCCTTCATATGGATAGTTGCTTGTTGGGTATTTACCATTGATATAAATTATTTTTACTCTATTTTTTTCTTTGTCAGTTAATAAATTATATGTTTTATTTCCAAAACCGTAATGATTCATATTGCTTTTATAAAATTGCTGTCCGTGTAAAAAAATTTCACTGAGTCGTTTATGAGAATTTGGTAGGTTTTTAATATCTGATGGTATAAAATAAACAATATTAAGATTGTATTTTTCTGAAGAAGTATAATTAAAAGTTTCTTCTATAGGTTCAGGGTTAATAATAATTTCTTCAATTTCATTCTCTTTTTTGGAACAAGAAAATGCAATAGAAATTAACATTGTAAGAATGATAAATTGTAGGCTTCGATAAATTATTTTCATCTAAAATAAGGTTTAGTTTTAACTATTAATTTTAGTTAAAACTAGATTTTATTTACAGAGTTATGGTGGAATATTTTGTCAATTACAGCTCTTATTTTAATGTCAAAAAAAGAATAAAAAAATTAATTATTTAAAGGGTAAATAGTTACGCTATATCCAAGCCAGCTTTGTAGTTTATTGTAAATTTTTTGTTGATCTTCAGAACTAAAATTTTTGATTCTAGTGCTATGAGATCCTTTTTTCAGAACCATTTTTAGAGCATCTACATGTGGCTTTGGAGTTGGTGCACAAGCACCCCAAGTGTCATATTCGCCATAAATATATAAGATTTTTTTTCCTTTATTTTCAATAAAATCTCTAACATTTTTTATATAGTTAGGATTATAGGTTAAATCTACATTTTTAGGTGCAAATCTTAAATTTGTAGGCTTTAAAGCTACTTTTAATAAATCTTTTACAGGTGAAGTATCAAAGCCATAGTATCCTAACTCAGTCATGTGTTGATAATAAGAAGGTAATAAATCGTAATAAGTGGTATCATTATAAAAACTAATCCCTACAATTTTATTCACATACTCGAATAATTGTTTTGGACTTGCATTTTCATTTGGAATTTCATCACATTTTCCGCCCCATTGCCAAAAAGAAAAAGGAAATTCTAAAGTAGCATATTCTAGAGCTTCTTCAGCTGAAAGCTCGGTAAAACTCATATTTTTTTCTTCTGCATATTTAGAAATTTCATTCAAAACAGCCTTTCTATTTTTTAAAAGTAAGCGTTGAAACTTAGTTATATTCAATCTACATTCATCTGAACCTACAGTATTTATATGTTCTTGAGTTCTAATGTCTTCTGGAGTATTAATAAGTGGTGCTACATATGGAACAGCAACATCTACATCCCAAGGATATTTACTTTTATAAATTAATACGGTTTCCCCTCCTTTGCTTATTCCAGTTGAAATCCATTTTCCGGTATATAATCTTTTTAATTTGTTGACTAACTTGTGGTAATCTTCAATGGCTTGGTCATTTTTTAAATATTGCCATTGAATTGAATCAGGTCTAGATTTGCCATAAAATCGATACTCTACCTGTACTTGATTTCCTTTAAATATTTTACTTAATTCATAGGTTCTGGGTGTTGCATTATATCCTTCAGTAATAATAACCGTAGGTTTTGCTTCATCTATATGAGATAAATAAACATAATGTTTAAATGTTCCAGCATTTGGGTTTTTATGGTCAAGAGGTTGTTCTAATACAATTTGAAACGCTTTTGTAAAATGATCTTTTGGATCAAGTTTAGTAATTTCAGCTTTTGGGAAAAGTTTTTCTAATTGTTGTTTAAAAGTTAATATTTCTATAGGTTCTAAATTAACTCTACAGCTAATAATAGAAAAGCTTAAAGCTAAAAAAAACAAGAGTGATTTGTAAAATTTCATAAGAAAAAGCGTAATTTATAAAGTTTAAAGATACCTATTGCATTGGTGAATACGTTGTACTTTTTTAACGTTAATACCTAACATTTTATCAATAATGATAAGTGGACTTTATTATTTAGTCATTAGTGATTCAATCTCTTCAATTTCTATTGGCATAGCTTCTGTAAGGTTTTTAACACCGTTTTTAGTAATTAAATAATCGTTTTCTAAACGACAGCCAATTCCTTCTTCAGCAATATAAATTCCAGGTTCGCAAGTTAATACCATTCCAACTTCAAATGGTCTTGTATATAAACCTACATCATGAACGTCTAAACCAATATGATGAGCTGAACCGTGCATATAATACCTTTTATATAAAGGTTTCTTAGGGTCTTGATTTTTAATTTGTTCTTTGGTTAATAGACCTAATTTAACCAATTGCTCTTCAACTAAGTTAACCATTTGTTTTTCATAATCAGCAGAAACTATTCCTGGTTTTAGTAATTTAGAACCTTCTTTTAAACAATGTAACACTGCTTTATAAACTTCTTTTTGGCGTTTAGTAAATTTTCCGTTTACAGGAAAACAGCGTGTGGTATCTGAGTTGTAATTTGCATAACAAACCCCAAAATCCATTAACACCATTTCACCATCTTTACATATACTATCGTTAGTGTTATAGTGTAATGCACAAGCGTTTTTACCCGATGCTACAATGGGCATAAAAGCATTTCTTTTAGCACCTTTTTTTAGTAGCTCATAAGTTAATTCAGCTTCTAATTCGTATTCAAATAGTCCAGGTTTTACAGTTTTTAAAACTCTTTTAAAACTACCAACACTAATATTGGCTGCTTTTTGCATCAGGATTATTTCTTCCTTAGATTTTATTTGACGTAATTCTCGAGTAATTTTAGCTGCTCTTTTATAATTATGAAGGGGGTACTTTTCTTTACACCAAGAAATCATTCTATCTTGGCGGGTATTAATTTCAGAAGTTAGCGTTTTTTTATGTTCATTATGACCTAAGTAAAATGCATCAGCTTCAAAAGCCATATATTGAATAGTTAATTCAAAATCTTGCAACCATTTTACATTTTTAATGCCAGAAACGGTATAGGCTTGTTCTTGGGTTAACTTTTCACCTTCCCAAATTTTAATGAGATCACTTGTTTCTTTTACAAATAAAATTTCTCTATTTTCAGGTAAGGCAGCATCTGGGTATAAAACCAAAATAGACTCCTCTTGATCTATGCCACTCAAATAAAATAAATCATTGTTTTGTGTAAACCCCATAACATCGTCTGCATTATTAGGCATAACATCATTAGAGGTTAAAATAGCAATGGAATTGGGATCCATTTTTGCTGCAAAGTTTTGTCTGTTTTTTATAAATAAGGAGGAAGGTAAACTTTTGTATCGCATTTAATTGTTCTTTTATGATAAGATATTATTAGGAATTGATAATTTTTTTTAATTTTTAATTTTTTTTAAAGCTATTTTTGAAAATAAATATTTATGACAATACTGATATGAAATCAAAAATACTGATTTTATTCGTTTTAATTACTAAAATAGTAATTTCTCAGAATACTAACTTACAAGTAAAATGTAGTACAACAGAAGTTAATAATCTTTATTTCAAAAATAATCCAATTGCTTATAAAGAATATTTAGAGTTTAATGAAAAAGTAAAATACACAAAAGGTACTTTTAATAAAACTGGCGTTGAAGAAGTGTATGTAATTCCTGTAGTTTTTCATGTATATGGAAACGATTTTAATGGTAAAGCTGTTACTGAATCTTTAATTGAAAATGCGTTGATTGAACTTAACAAAGATTTTAAAGGTTTAAATGATGACTTTAACACCGTTAATAGTATGTTTACCAATATTAAAGGAATGTTAAATATTGAATTTAAACTTGCTAGAAAAGACCCTGATGGAAACCCTACAAATGGTATTGTTAATCATATAACTAGAAATGGCTATGGAAACAGCTCTATGGAAAAAGAAATTGCTGGAGATGCGTGGGATAATTACAAATACATGAACATATACATTCAAAATGATTTATATGATGATGGTGTTACAAATAACTCTGGAGTAGCTTGGTATCCCAGCACAGAGATGTCAGACAATAACACAGCTCGTATTGTTTATAATGGCGCTTATTTAGGAACCAATACAGATAAAGAGTTTGCTTCAACACTTACGCATGAGTTTGGACATTGGTTAAATTTAATACATACTTTTGATGGAGGGTGTACTGGAACAGATTATGTTGATGATACTCCCCAAGAAGACGGAAACCATGATATTAAATGTTCTTTAGGAACAAATTGTGATGGGGTTTATGTTAATTACGAAAATTATATGGGTTATAATGGAGCTAAAGGTTGTTATAAAATGTTTACTCAAGGACAAATTGAAAGAGTTGTAGCATCTTTAGAACACCCTGCTAGAAAACCACTATGGCAAGAACAAAATTTAATTGATACCGGTATAAAAATATCTATAGCTGATAATTTGGCTCCTGTAGTTGAAATTACTGCGCCATTAACCAATACAAATTTTGAAGAAAAAACAGCTGTAACCTTAACAACATCAATCACAGATCCAAATGGTATTTTAGATATAAATAGAGTAGAGTTTTATTTTAATGAAACACTTGTTAAAACAATACAATACTTACCTTACAACCATACTTTTACAAATTTAACTATTGGAAATCATAAACTAAAAGTTATTGCTTTTGATACAAATGAGTTATCCGATTTTGAAGAACTTGATATTACAGTATTTAAAAAAATTAATTATCCTGAAATAAGATGGATTACCTCAAAATCGATATACACACAAAACAATATTGAGTTTGCAACAGGTGATTTAAGTAGAAGAATTGAAATAATTGCTTATACCGATACGCACAAAATTATAGTGAAAGGACCTAACAATTTTGAAGCAACATATACAACTAAAATTGGTGAAGCAATAATTATTAATAATGTTTCTGCTGGAATGTGGGTTGTAGAAATTCCTTCTGAAGGAAAAAAAATTACTAAAACATTTTAAAAATGAAAAAGATAAGTATTTATTTTTTAGCAGTAGTTGGCATTTTATCTTGCAGTAAAGATAATGACATTCCAAGTGAAAAAGAATTAGCAACACCAACACTGTCATGGAAAGCCAATGGAATTGATGTTAATTATTTAGAACTTTCAATAACTATAAGTTCCGATGATAATTTACCAAGTGGTAAAATTGATTTTAAAGTAGACAATATAAATATTGATGTATTTACACCTATAAAAGGAACTCAAATTTATATCTCAAGTTTTTCATTTAAAGATACTAATGAACACTCAGCGAATTTAATTTATAGTTTTACTGATGGAAGAACTGCTATAAATAAAACATTTAAAATAAAGAAAATAGAAACCGAGAATTTAGAAAAATCTTCAAAAGAAAACTGGGAAGATATTTAAAAAATTAAATTAATTTTTTTTCAATATATCTAGAATTCATAATTCTTAAAGCTCCCATATATTTCATTTTAAATGAAACCACATCACCAACTTTATATCTTTTTCTACTATTACTTAAATCCACTACCAGCATATCTGAACTAGCACCAATAAAAGTAATTTTTTTATCTACAGGTTGTAAAAAATCAGTTGTTGAAATATCTAATAAACCAATATCTAGAATTCCTCTTTTATGAGTAGTCCCATAGTCTTCAGGATTTATTTCTAACATTTCTCCTGATGGATTTTCCTCTAAATCCCCATAAGGTACAATGGGTTTTTCAGTAATTTCAATAATTTCTGCATGCAATAGAAAAACATCATTTTTCATTTTTGGAATGGTTTTATTTGAAAATAAATCAATACCAAAAAATAATGTTTCTCCAATTCTGAAATGGTTAACTCCTTTAGGTATTTGTTTTTTTTGCAAAAGAGGAATCATTACCGATGAGCCTCCGGTAACATTTTCAATTTTTTTACCAAATTTTGCTTCAATTAATTGTTCGTATAAACTTAACTGAATTAATTTGTCTTTACTTGGCATAACACCACTTAAACAGTTTAAATTGGCTCCAATACCCACTACTTTTATGTTAGGTAATTCAAATACTTTTTTGTAAAACTCCAGTAAGTGTTCCCCTAAAATGCCTTCACGTAAATCACCTAATTCAATCATAATAATAATGCGGTGAATTTTTTTTTGTCGTATGGCTTCTTCTGACAACCATTTTATGGTTGTATATTCCGTATTGAAACTTACATCGGCATATTTAACCACATTTTTAATACTTCTTTTTGCTGGTGGTTTAATATAAATAGTTTCAACTTTTGGATTTATAGATTTTATAATTTTTAAATTGGTAAGTCTAGCATCACAAACTTGTTCATCTCCTAATGAAAGTAAAAATTCTAAAAATTCTTTATGTCCACAAAGCATTTTTACTACTGGAGACCATTCTTTATCGTGTTTTTTAAAAAGTTGTTTTAAGTAATTATAATTGGTTTCTAAAGATTTTTTATTGAGTGTGACAAAAGCCATGAGTTAATTTTTAATTGATAAATAACTAATTGAAGAAAGAGAAATTCCAATTAAAATTGGATCTAAACCAAATGGAATTGGTGTTTTTAGTATGGTTAATATGAGTGTTGAAAAACCACCTAATAGCATAGCAACAAGAGCAGCTTTTGGCTTTCTTTTTTTTGAAATAAGAATACCAAGTACGGGTATAAGTAACCCTGAAACCATAAAAGAATAGGAGAGTAGCATTAATTCTAAAACACTTTGCATACTGCTTGCAATTAATATTGCTGTGCCTCCTACTAAAAATGTAGTAATTTGTGAAATTTTTATGGTATTGGGACTCAAATCTTTTAAGCCTAGAATATCAGTTACAAAATTTCCAGATGCCGCTAAAAGACAACTATCTGCAGTTGACATAATAGCTGAAAAATAAGCTGATAGCATTAAACCCATAAAACCTACAGGAAGTATTTTTTTTAATAATAAAGGCATTCCAATTTCAGGATCCATCATTAGGGCATTTTCAAAACCTTCAGCAGCAAATAAACCCTTTGCTGCTGCTACTCTAGCAAAAAGCCCAAGTATTACACCCATAAATGCCATAATTGGATATTCAAATAAACCTGCAATAAACCAAGCTTTTTTGGCTGTTTTTTCATTTTTACAAGCATATATTCGTTGATAAAGAGTCATTCCAACAAACCAAATAGGGACAATTATAACAAACCAATTTATTAACTGTACCCAAGATACATTTTTTAAAGAGTAAAATTCCTTTGGTAATACATTAATAATTTCTTGATACCCTCCTAAATAATTATAAGCAATTGGTATTCCAATAAAAATTAGCCCAGCCATTAGTATAATCCATTGAAAAGTATCAGTATATATAACGGCTTTCATACCTCCAAAAACAGTATAGAGTAGAGCAATACCTCCCATAATTAATAAGGCATCTAATAGGTCTAAACTTGGAAATGTACCAATTGCTAATTTAGCGCCTGCTAAAAATTGTGAGGAAGTAAACCCTAAGTAACCTATAAATGAGATAATTCCTGCAGCCATTGCTACAGTTACTCCGTAGTTATGTTTTAAAAATTCAGGAAATGTTAAAAAACCATGTAAATTTCCTTGTTTAACCACTTTAGGAATTAAGAAAACGGCACTAATCCAAGCGCCAATTAACCCTGTAAAAAGCATCCAAGAACCAGATATACCCATCATAAATCCTAGTCCGCCTAAACCGATGGAAAATCCCCCACCAACATCAGTAGCAACAACAGAAAGCCCTATGTGCATACTGCTCATTTTACCTCCACCGATGTAATAATCTTTAACATCTTTATTTTTCTTGAAGTAGTAAAAACCTATTCCAAGAACTAGAATCATGTATATTGTAAAGACAATTATGTCAGCAATTTCCATAAAAAATAGTTGCTATTTTTTTAAGCGCATTTCTAAATATTTATTTTCAAACCCAAGTTTTTCATATAAATGTTTCGCTGGGTTGTGAGGTTCAACATGCAAGGCGATGTCACCTTCAGCTATTTCAATAGCCTTTTGCATTAGTTTTTTGCCAACACCTTTTCCTCTAGTTTTATTATGGACAGCAATATATACTAATATGTTTTCAGGTATATACCCTCCCATTCCTGTATGGTTTATAATGGTAGCCCCTAATATACCCTCATTATCTTTTAAAACTAAAACAAAACCACCTAATGAATTTTTAGAATCTTTTACTGCAAAATTTAAACACTTTAAAATATCTTCTTTTTCATCACCATATTCTTCTAAATGCTTGTATAAAAATTGTACAACTTCATCTTTTTCTTTGCCTGTTGGTTTAGAAGCTTGGTTGTATACTTTAAAATTATTCATTTTTATTGATTTTCCTGATCTTGTAAATATTGTTTATATGCGGCTTTATCAATTTGTTTTCTTCTTCTAACCGATTTTTTTGTAAAATGTTTTTTTTCTCTCAATTGGTTTAAAAGTTTTGTATTTCTTGTTTTTCTTTTATAGCGTTTTAAAGCTCTTTCAATATTTTCACCTTCTTTTACTTCAATTATTAACATATATAATATTTAAATTTCTGCTAAAATACAAAATAGTTTCTATAGAAACAATTAATGAATTATATAATGTTTTATAATTATTTTAATTTTGAGGTAAAAAGATATAGGTATATCTATAAATAGTGGCTGATATTTTAACTATTTATATAGTTTCTGTAGGAATATTTTATAATTAAATAAAAATTAATTAATTGAAAATGAGGAGTGTTTATTCTGAAGGAAACTCCTCTGAAGTAATTATTGGAGAAGCATCAATTTCATCTACTTCCATAATATTGGTTAAAATATCAATTCCATCAATAATAGTTTGTAATTTTTCAGGTGGAAGTGCTTGAAGTTTTTCACTTAATTTTTGTTGAAAAGTTATTGGTGCTGATTGAAGTAATTCCATTCCTTTTGCTGTAAGAGATATAAGTGTAACTCTTTTATCAGCAGCTTTTGGTAGTTTAGCAATTAGCCCTTTTTTTTCTAATCTTCTAATAATTCCTGAGATGGTACTAGCATTTAAATTTAAAAATGATTTAAGTTTAGATGCATTTGTTTTATAATCCTCTTGTTCAGCCAAAAATTGTAAGCATAATAATTGAGGGATACTAACACCTTGCTCTTTTTCAACACGCTTGCTTTCTAAATTAATAGAGCGTACTATTTTTCGTAGTTTTATTAAAATATCAATAAAAGTCATTCGCCAAAATTACATAAAAAATGCTTATTTAATTTTAAAAGCAGAAATATCAATCGAAGTTTTTGTATTAGAAACCAGCTCACTTACCAATTTGCCAGTTGCGGGGGCAAGACTTAAACCCATCATTGCATGTCCTGTTGAAATGATTAAATTATTAAATTTTTTTGACTGTTCAATAATTGGAAGTCCACTTGATGTACAAGGTCTAAATCCAGTCCAAACTTTTTCTTTTGTGGGAGTTTGAAGGTTTATATCTGGATAAAAACTATGAATATTTTCAACAATACCTAGAAGTCGCTTAAGGTTTATTTTTTTGTCATTTGTAGTTGTTATTTCTAAAGTCCCTCCAAAACGTACAGTAGCGTTTAAAGGAGTTACTGCAACTTTTCCTTCACATAAAATAGCAGGAACCGAAGGCAAATTTTGTGTTCTTGAAACATCAAAACTATAGCCTTTTCCAGGTAGTAATGCTAATTTTATTTCCAGTTTTTTTAAAAGTTGAGAGCTCCAAGATCCAGCAGCCATCACAAACGAATCTGCTTTTATGGAGCCAATAGGTGTTTTAACTTCTTGAATGGTGGTATGGTTTAATTTAAAGTCTATTATTTCTGTATTTGCTAACAATTTCACCTTCATTTTTAATACTTCTTCTTTTAAAAATTTTAAAAATAAATGAGGTGATAAATGCGCGTCGGTTTTATAATGAACAGCTCCAAGTGCATGTACAGTTGTTCCTTTTTCTATATTTTGAACCTGTTTGTTGTCTAAAATGTCAACATTTATACCAAATTGTTGTGCTATTTTAGCCGTTTTTAGTTCTTCTTCTCCAGTTTTTTCATTTTGATAGAGCATTAATAACCCTTTTTCTTGATACAAGAAATTTTTATTGGTTTTAGCAAATTCTTGATACAATGCTTTGCTCAAAAATGAAAGGTTTTTTAAGTGTTGCATGGAGTTATTTACATGAGTTTGGGTGGAGTTTTTATAAAATTGATACAACCAATTAACAAGTTCTAAGGAAGCTTTAGG
This sequence comes from Lutibacter aestuarii, assembly GCF_042676885.1. Classification (NCBI taxonomy): domain Bacteria; kingdom Pseudomonadati; phylum Bacteroidota; class Flavobacteriia; order Flavobacteriales; family Flavobacteriaceae; genus Lutibacter; species Lutibacter aestuarii. The sequence continues at coordinate 451,074 of NZ_JBHTIC010000005.1, read as the reverse complement.
TTTAACATAAAAAGGACTTTTTGTATTGAACATCCATTTAATTCCTTTTTGAATAACTCCTGGTTGAGCAAGTGGAATTATATGGCTAGGAACAATCATACCAGCATTACCATAAGAAGCACCATCTAACATATCAGTTTTGTCAATAACCACAACTTGGTGTCCTTCTTTGGCTAAATAATATGCAGAACAAAGACCTATGACTCCACCTCCAATTACCACTACTTTTTTACTCATTGTAATTCCACTTAAAATCCCAAATAGGTTGTTTATTTAAAAGATGTTCCACAAAATAATTCCATCTTTTTTTAGTAAAATAATTTCTATGCAAACCTTGATATCCGTGTCGCTGACTTGGTAAAATTAATAAATCAAATTCTTTATCTGCTTTTACTAAAGCTTCTGCTAATTTAAAAGTTGCAGAAGGGTTTACATTATCATCAATTCCTCCATGTACTAATAAAAGTTTTCCTTTTAAATTTTTAGCATTGGTAATATTTGAAACTTTTTGATATGTTGAATCTATTGGCCAACCCTGATACATTTCAGGCCACCAGGCTTTTTCCATTCTAAAATCGTGATCGGCTGAACTTGCTACACCAACTTTATAAAAATTAGGAAATCCAAGCATAGCTCTTCCTGTATCATATCCACCTGCAGAATGACCAAAAATACCTACTTTATCAATATTTATCCAACCATATTTTTCTCCTAAATATTTAATTGCTAACACATGGTCTTCCAAATTGTTTTCCATGTTTTTGTACGAAAAATTATGAAATTCTTTAGATCTATTTGAAGTTCCTAATCCATCAACCATCATAACAATAAAGCCAAGTTCAGCTAACGACTGATTCATAAAACCCCTGTCAAACGACTTAGGGAAAACTTGTGTATGCGGCCCTGTATAAGTATGGTCGATAATAGGATATTTTTTTGATGCGTCAAAATTTGTAGGTTTCCAAATAGCACCATAAATTGTTGTTTTACCATCTTTAGCTGTTAGTTCAAAAACCTCAGGAGACTGCCATCCTAAAGCAATTGCGTTATCTACATTTGCTGAAGTAAGTTTAGTTAGAATTTTTCCAGATTTTGAGCTTCGAAGTACTGTTTTTGTTGGAATATTAATAGTAGAATAATTGTCTATAAAATAGCTACCATCTTTAGAAAAAGAAATGTTGTGATGTGTATTTTCAGAAGTTAATAATGTTACTTTTCCTTTAAAATTTACTTTATAAAGTTTTTGATGATAAGGATTACTATTTGCTTCCTTTCCTGAAGCTAAAAAATAAATAAATTCTTTTTTTTCATCAATATATTCAATATTATTTATAAAATACTGACCGTTTGTTAATGAAACAATTTCTTCTGTTTCTAAGTTCAATAAATATAATTGTCGCCAACCAGTTCGTTCAGATAAAAAGACTATTTGTTTATGATTCTTTAATAATCTGTAATCAAAATTATCCACATTGGTTTCGCTTTGTTCTATAATTAAATTTTTTTCAGTGTGATTGTTTAGGTCTATTTGTTTTACATACTCTTTTTTAAAACCACGTTCGGCATAGTTTGCAAGTAACCTACCAGATTGCTGTAACCATTGTGTTGAAACACTGTTAATATGAGTGTTTTTTGGAAGTTGGCTTTTAACTTCCTTTTTTGTTTCTATATTAAAAAAAACAGGTTTTACATGAACCATTGAAGTATCTCCTGGTGAACCCCTGTAATAAGATAATAATTTGGGTTTGTAAAGTGAATCTATACTATAATCAAGCAAATACATTTTTTCAGCATTGCTAAAATCAACTACACTTGTAGCAATCCATTTTGAATCTTTTGACCAATTAACATAAAAATGCTTAGGGCGTTTCCCGTTTTCACCTTCCATAATATCGTACCAACCATAGTAAGTGGCATATTCATAATCTTTATCTCCATCAAAACTTAATTGATGATGTTCTTCATTGTTTTCTGTTGACTTTATAAAAAGGTTGTAATTTTTTGAATATGCAATCCATTTGCCATCGGGAGACTTAGTTTCAAACTGATTTTTCTTCTCCTTTAGGTCTTCTTCTTTTAGATGAATATTATAAGTTTTTAAATCTAGAAAATAAGTTTTTTTATCAAATTCAAATGTAAGATTTTCGTTTTCTGTTCTCTCTACATTTGATATTTCAATTTGATTTTTAGCAATATTTTTGCCTAAAAGTTTATTAAAAGATTCAACAAACTTAGCTTGATTAAAGAGTGGCTTTACTTTATTTTCTTTAAATGAAACTGTTTTGTAATACGCTCCTTCTTTACTATAATCTACAAACCAAATTCCCGAACCGTTTTGAAACCAATAAACATTTGTATTTAAATTAAAAGCAGTTTTATTGTTGTAATTTTCATACATAAAACTTACAGCTCGTTTGTAATCATCTTCAGTTATTTTTTGAGCTTGAATAGAAATTATTCCAATCAATAATCCAATTAGTGTACAATAAATCCGTTTCATTTTTTTTATTTTAAATTACTTGAAATCCGTAAGCATAAGGATCCTCTTCAGAATCTATAACAATAGTGTTATAACCATATATTTTTGCCCAACCTTGTATGCTCGGAATGATTGCTTTTTGATTATTTAAAGTTGTTTCTTGTTCAATTTTTCCAATAAATTTTGAACCAATATAACTTTCGTGAATATATTTTTCACCTTTTTTTAATTTTCCTTTCGCAAATAATTGTGCCATACGAGCAGAAGTTCCTGTTCCGCAAGGAGAACGATCAATAGCTTTATCTCCATAAAAAACTGCATTTCTACCAGATGATGTTGGATCAATAACTTGTCCTGTCCATAATAAATGAGTTACATTTTTAATGGTTTCATCTTCAGGATGAATAAAAAAGTTAGGGTATTTTTTATTGATTTCTTTTCTTATAATTTGTGAATACTGAATTAATTTGCTAGCTGTAAAATTTTGTATTCCTGAAAAGTTAGTTTGAGGGTCAATAATTGCATAAAAATTTCCACCATAAGCAACATCAAAAATAAGTTTACCTAACTCAGGACATTCAACAGTTAAGTTTTCTGCTGCTAAATAACTTTTAACATTTGTAAGTTTTACCCAATTTACTTTTTTACCTGTTTGTTGGTATTCAATTTGAACTAAGCCAGCAGGTGTTTCCATCTTAATTTTCCCTGGAGTTTTAGGATTAACTAACCCTTCTTCAATAGCAATAGTTACCGTTCCTATTGTGCCATGACCGCACATAGGTAAACAACCAGAAGTTTCAATAAATAAAATAGCGACATCATTTTCTTTATGGTTTGGCGGATAAAGAATGCTACCGCTCATCATATCATGTCCTCGAGGTTCAAACATTAAGCCTGTTCTTATCCAATCAAACTCTTTTAAAAAGTGTTGGCGCTTTTCACTCATAGTAGTTCCAACTAAATTTGGACCCCCACCAGCAATAACTCGTACAGGATTGCCACAGGTATGGGCATCTATACAAAAAAAGGTTTTTTTACTCATTTTTCACTTTCTCAATATAGTTGTCAATTCTTTTTTCTAAAATGGATAGTGTAACGGTTCCTTGTTCTAAAATAATTTCATGAAATTGGCGGATATCAAATTTTGTCCCTAAAATTTCTTCAGCTTTTTGGCGAAGTTCTCTAATTTTTAACTCTCCAATTTTATACGATAGTGCTTGTCCAGGCCATGAAATATATCGATCAATTTCAGTATTCACCTCATGTAGTGAAAGTGCTGTATTCGATTTTAAATATTCTATAGCTTGTTTTTTGGTCCAATTTTTTGAATGTATGCCTGTGTCAACAACTAGCCTACAAGCTCTCCACATTTCATAAGTGTATTTTCCAAAGTTTTCATAAGGTGAGGTGTAGATACCCATGTCATTTCCTAAAAATTCCGAATACAATCCCCATCCTTCTCCATAAGCCGAGAGATATAAATTTCGTCTAAACTGAGGAATAGTTTTACTTAACTCGCTGTTTAAACTAATTTGTAAATGATGCCCTGGAACCGCTTCATGTAAAGTTAAAGAGGGTAAAATATATAATGGGCGACTTGCCAAATTATAGGTGTTTACCCAATAATAACCTGGTTGGGTTTCACTACTTGGAGGGCTGTATCTTCCTCCTGTATATTTAGGTGCAATTACTTCTGGGACTGGAGCAACTCCATAAGGTTTTCTAGGTAATGTTTTAAAAAATTTAGGTAATTGCGCATCTATTTTTTTTGCTATGTTTCTAGCTTCTTTTAATAAATTATCACCTGTTTTTGCATAAAATTGCTCATCAGTTCTTAGGAAATGTAAAAACTCTTCAAAAGAGCCGTTAAAGTTTACTTGACGAATAATGTTCTTCATTTCGGCTTTTATACGAGCAACTTCTTTTAAACCAATTTGATGAACTTCTTCAGCAGTAATAGTAGAAGTGGTATAATAATTTACTCTATTTTGATAGTAGGCTTTTCCATTTGGTTGATTAGAAACGCCTCCTTTTTCTCTGGTTTTTATAAAATATTCATTTTCAAAAAAATCTTTGATGAGTTTAAATTGAGGAATTACTTTGGTTTCAATTGTAATTTTAGCGGCCGATAATAAAGAATCTTTCTGTTCTTGTGAACTATTTGAAGCTAAATTTTTAAATGGCGAATAGTAAAAGCTATCTTTATAATTATCAACTATTTGACTGTTGTATGTTTCTTCAAAATTGTTAAAAATAATTTTTGGTTGCGAAATACCATTTTTTAACCCCTCTTTCATTAAAGCAATATGTTGATTGACAAAGTTTGGCAAAGCATTAAGCTTATTTAAATAGTTTACAAATTGTTGATGTGTTGAAAAATCTCTAACATGATAAGGTAAACTTGTATGAAAGCCACTATCTGATAGTAAAGGGTTTAAATATGCTTCAAAATCATAAAAATCAATTTTATCTTGTAGGATAAATTTTAATAATTCTACTGAAATTTGTTCTGATTCTGTTAGCTCATTTAACTTTATGGAATTGAGCTGTTGAAGTTGCTCGTTTGCAAAATCAGCCTCAGATTTGTAAAATTCTTTGGTATATAAACCTAAGGGATATTCAGCTTTATCGTAACCTATATGTTCTTCATAAGTTTTTATGAGTGCTTTTAGTTTGGTTGAAGAGGAATTATCAGTTTCATTACCCAAATTACAGGAAATAAACATGACCATTAGTAGTACAAGTTTGGCTATATATTTCATAACTATTAAATTTTAGAACTTGTTAGTTTTCCATCCACCAAACGAGTAATGCCTAATGGGTTTTCATTTTTTAATTCATTTGGAAGTAACTCATTTGGCCAGTTTTGAAAGCTAAATGGGCGAACCCAACGTTTAATGGAATTAATGCCAACTGCAGTAAACCTACTGTCTGTTGAAGCAGGGTAAGGACCTCCGTGAACCATAGAAGGACAAACTTCAACTCCCGTAGGAACGCCATTAAAAATAATACGACCAACCCTATTTTGAAGAGCGTTAACAATATTTTGATGTTTAGGTAATTCTTCAGTTTCGGCTAAAATTGTACCTGTTAACTGTCCTTCTAATTTTAAAATAATTTCTTCTAACTGTGCTATATTCTCACATTGTACTACCATTGAAAATGGACCAAAAACTTCTTGATGTAAATTAATATTTGTTAAAAAGGTGCTCCCTTCAACAGTGGTAATTGCTTGACGCCCATAATTGGTTGAAACTTCTTTTGATAAATTTGCAACTGTTTGTAACCCTTTTTGAATGAGCATTTTAGCTTTGTTATTTTCGTAATTACCAATAATGTTTGGATGCAACATACAAGAGGGTTCAATTTTTACAATTTCTTCAGATAAAGCTTGAATGAAATTAGTTAAATCAGTGTTTTTTATTCCTAAAATTAACCCTGGGTTTGTACAAAATTGACCTGAACCTAAAGTAATGGAATTTGCATAAGTCTGTGCCCAATTTTTTCCTTTGTTTTTTACTGCTTTTGGTAATAAAACTACGGGATTTATACTTCCCATTTCAGCAAATACAGGGATAGGTTCTGGTCGTTGGGCTGCCATGTTGTATAAAGCTCTACCACCTTTAATACTGCCAGTAAATCCTACAGCTTTAACTTGTGGATGTTTAACAAGGCTTACACCTACATCAATACCACTACTATTTAAGTTTGAAAAAATGCCATTTGGCATTCCAGTTTTTTCAGCAGCTTGTATAATTGCAGAAGCAACCAATTCTCCAGTCCCTGCATGCATAGGATGAGATTTTACAATTACAGGACAGCCAGCAGCTAAGGCAGCAGCAGTATCTCCACCAGCAGTTGAGTAAGCTAAAGGAAAATTACTAGCACCAAAAACTACAACAGGTCCTAAAGCGACTAGCATTTTACGGAGATCTACTTTTGGTATTGGAGTACGTTTAGGATTGGCGGTATCTATAGATGCTTCAACCCAAGAGCCTTCTTTAACTAAATTTGCAAAACTTCGTAATTGAAAAACTGTTCTACCTCTTTCGCCCATAGCTCTTCCTTCTGGTAAACCTGTTTCATTACAGTATGTTGTAATTAATTCATCGCCTAAAGCTTCAATTTCATTTGCAATTTCGTTTAAAAATAGCGATTTTTTTTCGCCAGAAATTGTTTTAAAAGTTTTAAAGGCTTCAGTAGCCAAATTAATAGCTTTTTCAATTTCTATATTAGAAGCTTCAGTAAAAACAATTTCATTTTCAGCATTTATTTGAGGATTGAACGTTTTAAAAGTTACTTTTCCTAATGATGATAGTACGTTTCCTATATAATTTTTACCTGTAATCATACTTGCAGTTTTATGTTTTAATCTTGATGTTTTTAACTAGCGATGCTTTTAAATTCTAATTGAAAAAACTTTAATAAATAAAGAGGTTAATTTTTTTAATTTAATAACTTGGTAATGTTGGTCTAGTTTTTATGCTGTTATTAATAATTTTTAAAACTTGGTCTTTTTCTTCACCAATTAAGGGTAGGCGTGGTTCACGAACGTACTCTGTGCCTATTCCTGTTGCTACTTCTGCTAGCTTAATATTTTGTACTAATTTAGTGTTAATATCTAACTCTAACAATGGTAAAAACCAACGGTATATATTAATTGCTTCTTTTGTTCTACCAGCTGTAGCTAGCTTATAAATTGCAACTGTTTCATTTGGAAAGGCACAAACCAGTCCTGCTACCCATCCATCAGCACCCATAACTATACTTTCTAATGCTAAGGTATCCACACCACATAAAATAGCAAAACGATTTCCAAAACGATTACGCATTCTTGTAATGTTTGAAATATCTCTTGTAGACTCTTTTACCGCTTGAATATTTTTACACTTTGCTAGTTCTGCAAACATATCTAAAGTAACTTCTATACCATAATCTACAGGATTGTTATAAATCATAATTGGTAAAGTAGTACTATTGGCAATTTTTTTAAAATAAGTGGTAGTTTCCCTAGTATCTGCTTTGTATCGCATTGGAGGTAAAACCATGAATCCGTTGGCTCCATATTTTTCAGCTTTTTGAACAGCTTCAATAGCTTTTTTTGTGGATTGTTCTGCGATGTTAATTATAACAGGAATTTTTCCATCAACAATTTCTATAGTTTTTTTAATTAAAACGATTTTTTCATCATCGGTTAAGGTACTGGCTTCTCCTAAAGTACCTCCAAGTATAATTCCATTAACTCCAGCTTCAATTTGAGCTTTAATATTGACTTCAAAATTAACTAAATCTAATGTATCGTTTGAAGTAAATTTTGTAGTTACAGCAGGCATAACACCCTTCCATTGTATTGTCATAGTTAGTAGTTTTTTACAAATTTAGAATAACAGTTAAACCAAAGTAATCTGATTTTTATCGAATAATAGTATTATTTTAACTTATTTTACTATTTTTGAATAAAAATAGAATAATATTAGCTTATTTATTGAATAATAATGAAAGTTCTACCTTTTACAATACCAAAACCTGAAAATGTTACTTTATATACCGAACGTTATAAAGGGGAAACTTTTTATGAAAAGTTACATCAACATAAAGAAATACAAATAAGCTTGGTAATAGAGGGAGAAGGAACTTATATTATTGGAGATTGTGTGGGCGATTATAAAGTGAATGATATTTTTGTAATAGGTGAAAACTTACCGCACGTTTTTAAAAGAGATGAATCTTGCGAAGGGAGTTGTGAAATGATTTCAATCTTTTTTTCAAAAAACTCTTATGGAGAAGGGTTTTTTAAATTGCCTGAATTTGAACATTTTCAACCATTTTTTAACGATGCAGTACTTGGTTTTGAAGTACTGTCCAATAAAAGTGAAATTGCTAAACTTTTAACTAGAATTAGAAAAATTTCTAAGTATGAACAATTTACATCATTTATTGAAATATTAAATTTAATAGCTAAAGCTGAAACACATACGTTGTCATCCTTAATTAACTTAAAAAAATATGGAGGGAATGAAGGTAAAAGAATGAGTGATATTTTTCAATACACCATGGATAACTTTCAAAAAGAAATTACATTAAATGATGTGGCAGATATTGCTAATATGACTCCAAATGCATTTTGTAGGTATTTTAAACAGCGTACCACCAAAACTTTTGTGAATTTTTTAATTGATATTAGAATTGGAAATGCGTGTAAGCTTTTGGCTAGTAATAATGATTTTAGTATTACCGAAATTTCTTACAAATCGGGTTTTAATAATTTAGCGAATTTTAACAGAAAATTTAAGGCAATTAAAGGAATTACACCTTCAGAATACAGAAAAAAACATTAAATAAACCCAAGCTCTTTTTGAAGTTTTTTAGTAAGACTTTTTACTACTAAATTATACGAATGATCGATCAATTCTATAATTAATTTATTAGGAACGCTGCCTTCAATAGTAATGGTATTCCAATGTTTTTTATTCATATGGTATCCTTCAATAATGTCTACATATTGGGCTCTAAGTTCTATGGCTTTTTCTGGATCACATTTTAAATTTACCGTGGAAGGATGATGCTCTAAACCAGCTAAAGCAAACATTTTATTGGCAACTTTAAAAACCAAGGTTTGTTGATCAAAAGGAAAGCTTTCAGTTACATGTTTTTTAGCTAAACAACACTCTCTAAATTCTTCAATATTCATAGTTAGTTTAATTTATTTGTTTCAGAATTTGGTAAAACCAATTGAGAATAATTTAGTTTCCAACCAGATGTTTCAAGTAATTTTTCAATCATTAAAATGGTGTCTAAGGCTTCTTTTTTGGCAGAGTTTAATAAACCGCTTTCTGGAATTTTTTCAATAATAAACTTTTTTGATTCTTTATTGAGTTCGGTTAAATCAGTTGCATTAAATTTATTAAAAAAGCCATCAACTTTGTCATAATATTTCACTTCAGTTTCAACGGTTAAAACCTTTGGTTCTGGGAAATGAGTTAATATAATTTCTTTTTTATCCTTATTTGATTCTAATTGAATTTGTGATAAATCAAAACCAACATGTACTTTTGCGTTAATTAGTAAAATAGCTTTCTTTTTGCTCGAAATAATATTTAAGAAACGGTTTTTTGTGTTTTCATAATGATAAATTTCAGCAAAGTCTCCTTCAACTGAAATTAGCTTACACACACTTTTAATTTTTTCAATTAAAACAACAGATTGTTTTTCAGTTTTTTCGTAATCTTTCTTTTTGTAAAAAAATGAAAAGCCAAAATAGCTAAGAAATATACCAAATAAAGTTCCTAAAAGTAATTCCATAATTTTTTGAAGTTATTCAAAGATAAGAAACTTCATTAAACAATAAACAAATCACTTGCAATACCATCGGCTAAAAATTTTCCTTTAGCTGTTGTTGTTAAAATAGTTGTGTGTTGCTTGTTTTGTTGAATTTCTAAAAGTCCTTTTTTAATAAAGGGCACTGATTTTTTAGTTATAAATGCCAAATAGAAATTCCCAAACTCTTTTTCAATTAATTCAAAAGAAATTCCCCAAATGGTTCTTAAGCCTGTCATAATATACTCATTAAATCGGTTTTCAATAGTAAGTGTTTCTTTTTCTAAAGGTAAAATGTTTTCTGAAAGAGATTTGATATATTTTGCATTGTTTGAAATATTCCAAGCGCGTTCAAGTTTGTTAAACGAATGTGCAGAAGGACCAATTCCAATATATTTTTTACCTAACCAATAAGAAGTATTGTGTTTAGAGAAATAATTTTTTTTACCAAAATTTGAAATTTCATATTGAATAAGACCTTGTTTTTTGGTTTCTTCTACCAGTAGGTTAAAATGTTCTAAAGCCAAATTTTCATTAATTGGAGAAATTTTACCTTTTTTAATAAAAGTATGTAGTGCTGTTTTTTCTTCAACGGTAAGCGCATAACTTGAAATATGAGGAACATTATACTTAAAAGCAATATTTAAATTTTGTTTCCATTTTTCAATGCTCATGTTAGGCACTCCGTAAATTAAATCAATGGTTAAATTATCAAAATATTGAGTAACTTCTTTTAAGCATTTTTTGGATTCTTCAGCAGTATGCGCTCTATTCATAAACTTTAAATCGTCTTCAAAAAAAGATTGAATTCCAATACTTAATCGGTTAATAGGAGAGTTGGCAAGTTCTTTAATTTTTTTAGAAGTTAAATCATCAGGATTTGCTTCAAGGGTAATTTCAGGATTGTTAATTACCTTGTAGTTTTTATAAATAGCTGATATTAAAGCTTCTATTTCTTTAATTGTTAAAAGTGATGGAGTGCCTCCGCCAAAATAAATGGTTTCTATTTCATCATTTTCAAGTTCATTTTTTCTTAAAATTAATTCTTTTATTAAAGAAGCCATCATTTCTTCTTTTCTTTTTAAAGAAGTAGAAAAATGAAAATCGCAGTAGTAACACGCTTGTTTACAGAATGGTATGTGTAAATAAATTCCAGACAAAAGAGGTGTGGTTTTTAGTTGTTAAATGTACGTTTTTAAAAAAATATATAAAAGGTGATTTTTGTTACCTAAATTGTGAAAACTGAATTGTATTTTTGATTAAAACCCATAGTTATGTATGTACATATAGTTTCATTTAAAGTAAAAGATGGAGAAGGGATTTCTTTTGTTGAATTACAAAAATTTGAAGAATTAACCGAAGCAAAACCTGCAGGTCTAGATCATTTTCATATTTTTAAAGATAGAAATGAAGAAAATAGGTTTTTTTTGGTAGAATATTGGAATTCAAAAAAAGACAAAGAAAAAATAGAGATGTCAAAAGAATATCAACTTTTTAGAGAGCATCGAAAATTAGTAATTGATAAACGCTACGAAACTTTTGAATGTGATGTTGTAGTTTAATTATTTTTTACTCTATTTCCATTTTGTTTTACAAAAGCAGTCCAACCTGTATAGCTTTTACCAGCAGTTATTTTCCCACTGTTGTAAAAGTGACAAACAGCTGCTGCTAAACCATCTGTTGCGTCTAAATTTTTAGGTAAACTTTTTAATTTTAATAAACTCTGTAGCATTTTGGCTACTTGTTCTTTACTAGCATTTCCATTACCTGTTATTGCCATTTTTATTTTTTTTGGAGAATACTCTGTTATTGGTATTTCTCTTGATAAACCTGCAGCCATAGCAACACCTTGAGCACGTCCTAGTTTTAACATGGACTGAACATTTTTACCAAAAAATGGAGCTTCAATAGCAATTTCATCTGGGTGATAAGTTTCAATCAAATGTATGGTGCGTTCAAAAATTAATTTCAGTTTTACGTAATGATCATCGTATTTTTTAAGCATTAATTCATCTAATTGAATTAATTCCATTTTTTTATGAACTACTTTAATCAATCCAAACCCCATAATAGTGGTTCCTGGATCAATTCCTAATATGATTTTTTCTGAACTCAATTATTTGTTTATTTGTAAAATCAAATGTACAACATCTTGCATAAATATAAACGGACTCTTTTTTTTATTGTAAAACTAATCATAGTATTTGGTGCATTTTACTTTATATATCAAAAGTTGATGAATAATGGACTTTTGACTATTGGTGAATTGAAGTTACAAGTTTCAGTTTTGTGGACTCACAGTGCTTGGATGTTTCTTTTATTGCTTTTGTTGACAGATTTAAATTGGCTGTTTGAAATAATAAAATGGCAAAATTTGGCTTCTGTAGAAAAAAAAATCACATTTTTTGAAGCTTATGAGCAATGTTTTGCGTCCTTAACTGCATCAATGATAACACCTAATAGAATTGGTGAATATGGAGCTAAAGCTCTTTTTTATAAAGGTCCAAATAGAAAAAATATCATGGGATTAAATTTGTTAGGAAATTTGAGTCAGTTGGTTGCAACCTCTTTTTTCGGTGTTGTTGGACTGGTATTTTTTTTAACCAATTTCAAGGTTCAAACTCCAAAAATAACAATTCAATATAGCTTAATTTTAATAATTATAATTGTTTTAGTCATTCTTTTTATAAGAAACGATAATTTTAAGAAAGCAAAACTATTTTTAAGGCAAATTTCAAAAAAAACATACTTTTTAACACTGGTGTTAGCTGTTTTTAGGTACTTAGTTTTTACACATCAATTTTATTTTTTAATAATTTTATTTGAGTTGAATGTTGATTATTTTACCGCTATGTATTTAATTTTTAGTACTTATTTTATTGCCTCAGTTTTACCAAGTTTAACAATTTTTGATTGGGTGATAAAAGGTTCAGTAGCAATTTTTGTTTTTGGTTTTGTTGAAGTAAATGAGCTTACAATTGTAACCATTACAACTTTTATGTATTTGCTAAATTTTGTAATCCCTGCAATTATAGGTAGTATTTTTGTTTTTAATTATAAACCCATATCTAACAAATGATTTATATTATTGGCATTATTTCTTTTAGTTATTTTTTATTGATAGCTTCATTTATCATTGGGTTTGATAAAATTAAGAATGTTAGTAATAAAGATTTATCTCCCAAAAATAACTTTTCAATTTTAGTTCCTTTTAGAAATGAAGCTGACAATCTCTCTAACTTATTACAATCAATTTTAAATATAAAGTACCCAAAAAATAAGTTTGAAATAATTTTAATTAATGATGATTCTTCAGATGATTCTGAATTGATAGTGTTCAATTTTATAAAACAGCATCCGCTTATAGATAGCACTTTAATTAATAATGAAAGAAACTCAAATTCACCTAAAAAAGATGCGATAAATACAGCCATAAAAATTGCAAAATTTGAATGGATTGTAACTACAGATGCCGATTGTAAAGTTCCAACATTATGGTTGCAATTATTTAATCAAACTATTGAAAAAAACAAATGTCTGTTTATTGCAGCTCCTGTAAAATTTAAAAATGGTAAAGGTTTGTTATACCATTTTCAAAACTTAAATTTTTTAAGTTTGATAGGTAGTACTTTAGGAAGTTTTGGAATTAACAAACCCATAATGTGTAATGGTGCTAATTTATGCTATAATAAAGAAATGTTTATAAAATTAAATGGTTTTAAAGGAAATGAAATGGTAGCCAGTGGCGATGATGTTTTTTTAATGGAGAGAATTTTACAAACTTACCCCAAAAAAATAAGCTATTTAAAATCGCTTGATGCTACAGTTGAAACTTTGTCAGAGCAAAAAGAACAATTATTCTATAATCAGCAATTGCGTTGGGCAGCCAAAACAACAGCGTATAAAAACCAATTTTCCAAAATAGTTGGTTTAGTAGTTTTTTTTAATAATTTATTATTAATATTTTTAGGGATTTTAGCAATATTTTATCCAATTTATGGATGCTTTTTTTTAACACTTTTTCTTTTAAAATTAGTTTTAGATAGCATTTTAATTCTTAAAACGTCATTTTTTTTAAAAAGTACAGAATCTCTTATATATTATCCGTTAATAAGTGTTTTTCACCCTTTCTTTATTATTTTAATAGCTTTAATGTCATTGTTTAAAACAACATATAAGTGGAAAGAAAGACGGTTTGAAAAATAGTTTATTTGGCTTCAAATAAATTAGTAATTATACTTTCGGCATTAAACCATAAATAAAGTATAATAATTAATAATACTACCAACAGCATCCCTCTTTTATAATTTGGTTTTTTGCGTTTTTTAAATCGTTGACCTTCCATAGTATGTGCATTTAATAACTACTTTTTTATTGCTCGTAACATTTCTCTTTTTCCTGGAGGACCAGGTAGTTTTTCAACTAAAAAACCTACAGTTTGTAAAGCCCTTCTTACACTTCCTTTAGCACTGTAAGTTACTAAAACTCCATTAGGTTTTAAAGCATTGTACATTTTTTTAAAAATTTCTTCTGTCCATAATTCAGGTTGTACTCTTGCTCCAAAAGCATCAAAATAAATTAAATTAAAAATGTTTTTATCATTTATTTCATTAAAAAGCTGCTTTCTTTTGATTAAAGAAAATGATTTAGAGATGCGATGTTTTTCTTCCCATTTTTGCTGGTGTATTTGTTTAAAAATGCTATTAAATGTTATGGCATTTAATTGTGAAACATAATTTAATTTTTCAATTTCATCAAGAGCAACAGGGTAAGCTTCTATACCAACGTAATCTATTACCAAACCTGTTTTAGGTGCTTCTAAAAAAGTAATAAAACTGTTTAAACCAGTTCCAAAACCAATTTCTAAAATAGAAATGTGTTGTTTGGAAAATAATGACAACCCATTTTTTATAAATACGTGTTTAGCTTCTTGGATTGCTCCATGTTTTGAGTGGTATTGCTCATCCCAATCAGGCAAGTGAATGGTAGAAGATCCATCAGAGGTTATAATTATTTCTCTTTTCAATATTTAGTTAATAAGTAATTTTTTGATTCTAGGAATGGGACCTGTACACGTTGTTTTATGACACGCAATGCAAGAATTTACCATGAGGTTAAATTGTTCTTTAACGTTTTCTTGTGAAGCGGTAAAAATAGCTTGCTGATTTTTAATAAATGTTTTTGAAAAAACTTCAAAACTTTCAGTTCTATCTTTAGGGTTTGTTAAAACAGCAGAGTGAATATCTAAAAATTTAATCGAAAAATCGCCAATAGCTTCTTTGTTAACAATCTTTTGTTTAAGAGTCTCATTGGTTTTATACATTTCTTCCATCAGTAAAGCCATTTCAGAAAATTCATACATTACCAATTCCTCATTCGGATTTTTTAATTCTTTAGCTTTATTTGAGTTACAAGCCAAAAACAGTCCAAAACTTATAAATAAAATAATAACTTTTTTCATTATTCTTTCATTAACACACCGTTAGCCTCAAAAGATAAAGTGTATTTAGGTTCCGTAATTTTTGAAATTTCTTCTTTAGATTTACCAGCATCTTCAGCAAAATGGCGTAATTCTTCAACGGTGGTAGTAGTTACAAAAGCTTTTCCGTTAACAATTACTTCTCTTCCATCTGAATTAAGAGGCATGAAAAAGCCATAATCTTTAAATTTCACAAATGATTCTTGATTATTTCCTAAATCTAAATTCATCCAACAACCTTTGCTTTTACAAACAGAATTGATTTTAGAACTAAATTTTACATGGATAGTATCTCCTTCTTTTAGCCCTTTATAGTTGGTTGCCATTTGCTCTTTCGATATCACATTACTATCATTAATTGTATCTCCAAAAGAAAGGTAGGTAATCTGTTGTTTTTCAATATTTTTATTGTTTTCATTTTTACATGAAGCTAAAAAAAATAAAGCCAAAACTACTAATATGGTATTTTTTCTCATTTCAATTTATTTAAATTCAACATTTTAGGCAAATATATTAAAAATAAGCAATTAACTTAAGTGAGGTTTGAAATTATTAATTAAAAAAAATAAGTAATTTTGTTTAAATTAAATTTAGACGCGTTATGGCTTTACATATAGAAAAAATTGAAAAATCAAAAATTTCAGAAGTTGATTTTAACAACTTAAAATTTGGTCAGGTTTTTACAGACCATATGTTTGAATGTGATTATGAAAATGGTGAATGGCAAACTCCAAAAATTAGACCTTATCAAGCACTTTCTTTTGATCCTTCTGCTAAAGTATTTCATTACGGACAAGCTGTTTTTGAAGGAATGAAAGCTTATAAAGATGATAATGATGATGTTTGGTTATTTAGACCAGACCAAAACCAAGAACGAATTAATAAGTCTGCAGAGCGTTTAGATATGCCTCCTTTTCCAAAAGATTACTTTTTTGAAGGATTAACAACATTAATAAAAATGGATAGTGATTGGGTTCAAAAAGGAGCTGACAACTCATTGTACATTAGACCTTTTGTTATTTCAACTGAGAATTGTGTATCTGCATCCTCATCCAACAAATATAAATTTATGATTATTTGTTCACCAGTACAAGCATATTATGCAGGTGAAGTAAGAGTTGTTTTTGCAGATAAATATAGTAGAGCGGCTAATGGTGGAGTTGGTTATGCAAAAGCTGCTGGTAATTATGCAGCATCATTTTATCCTGCAAAATTAGCAGCGAAAGAAGGATATCAACAAGTGTTATGGACCGATGCAGCAAATCATGAATTTTTGGAAGAAGCTGGTACTATGAATGTGTTTTTTAGAGTTAATGATACCTTATTAACAGCTCCAACAAGTGATAGAATTTTAGATGGAGTAACACGTAAAAGTATCATTCAATTTGCTGAAGATAAAGGAATAAAAGTAGAAGTAAGACCAGTTAGAGTTACTGAAATTATTGAAGCTGCTAAAAAAGGTGAATTAAAAGAAATGTTTGGTGCTGGAACCGCAGCGGTAATTAGCCCTATTTTAGGATTTGCTCACAAAGGTGAAAAATTTGAACTCCCTAAGATTGACGATAGCTACGCTTCTTTTATTAAAAAAAGTATTACAGATATTCAACGAAATAAAGCTGAAGATAAATTTGGTTGGAGATTTCAAGTGAAATAAATCAAATCATTTTTAGAAATCTTGTCTAAAATTATAAGTTTTTATACATTGCATACGCTTAAACAATCGGATTTTTATCCGATTGTTTGGCATATTTATTGGTTTTAATTTAGTAAAATACCATTTATGACTACCTTAGAAGAAGCTAAAAATAAGTTACAAGAAAAAGGGTTTTTAGATGTAGAAACCCCAAAAGATATTAATTATGTTGAAGAAATTAATAGACTTAGAAAGGAAAAGAATGCAGTAATTTTAGCTCATTATTATCAAGAAGATGCCATACAGGATATTGCAGATTTTGTTGGAGATAGTTTAGCATTGGCTCAAAAGGCAGCGACTACAAATGCAGATGTTATAGTTTTTGCAGGGGTTCATTTTATGGCTGAAACAGCTAAAATCTTGAACCCGACCAAAAAAGTATTATTACCAGATTTAAAAGCTGGTTGCTCTTTAGCAGATTCTTGTCCTCCAGCTGACTTTGAAGCTTTTAAAAAACAACACCCAAATCATTTAGTTGTTTCGTATGTGAATACTTCAGCTGAAATTAAAGCTTTAACAGATATTGTTTGTACATCGTCAAATGCAGAGAAAATTATAAATTCGATACCTAAAGAACAACCAATTATTTTTGCACCCGATAGAAATTTAGGAGCTTGGTTAATTAAAAAAACAGGTAGAGATATGTTGCTTTGGGATGGAGCTTGTATGGTTCATGAAGCATTTTCAATTGATAAAATTTTAAATTTATATGCTGAAAATCCAGGAGCTGAAATTATAGCACATCCAGAGTCTGAAGCTCATTTACTAAAAGTAGCCAAATATGTTGGCTCAACTTCTGGATTATTAAATTATGTAAAAACTAGTAAAGCTAAAACTTTTATTGTGGCAACTGAGGTTGGTATTTTACATAAAATGCGTCAAGAATCACCAGATAAAATTTTAATTCCTGCACCTGTAGAAGACGATAGCTGTAATTGTAGTGAGTGTTTTTATATGAAGATGAATACGATGAAAAAATTATATTTGTGCTTAAAACACGAACTACCTAATGTTGATGTTGACCCAGAGCTAAGTAAAAAGGCACTAGTCTCAATTGAACGCATGTTGGAGCTTTCCAAATAACCATTTATATGAATGAATGCTGAAAAAAAGATACATAAAACTGATTTTTTAATTATTGGTTCAGGTATTGCTGGACTTACATTTGCTTTAAAAACAGCAACTCATTTTAAAGACGCCAAAATTACTATAGTAACTAAAAATGAAAAAAATGAATGCAATACCAAATATGCTCAAGGAGGTATTTCAACAGTTTGGGATAAAACAGTAGATTCATTCGATCAACACATAAAAGATACTTTAATTGCTGGTGATGGTATTTGTGATGAAGAAGTAGTTGAAATGGTGGTAAAAGAAGCACCTAAACGTTTACAAGAACTTATTGATTGGGGAACTAAATTTGATAAAGATAAAAATGGAACCTATTCTTTAGGTAGGGAAGGAGGTCACTCACAAGATAGAATTTTACATCACAAAGATATTACTGGAGCTGAAATAGAAAGAGCTCTTATTGAACAAGTTGAAAAATTTGAAAATATCAATTTTTTAACATACCATTATGCAATTGATTTAATAACTGAGCATCAGGTAAAAAAGAAACAAACAAAAAGACAAGAGAAAATTACTTGTTATGGAGCTTATGTATTAGATGAGAAAAAGAGCATTGTTAAAACTTTTTCATCAAAGGTTACAATGTTGGCATCAGGTGGTATAGGTCAGGTTTATATTACTACAACTAACCCAGTAATTGCAACAGGTGATGGAATTGCTATGGCCTATAGAGCAAAAGCTGAAATATCAGATGTTGAATTTATACAATTTCACCCAACAGCACTGTACAATCCAGGAGAATACCCAGCGTTTCTTATTTCTGAAGCAGTTAGAGGTGAAGGAGCAATTTTAAGAGATTTTAATGGAAAACGCTTTATGCACAAATATGATGAACGGGAAGAATTAGCTTCGCGTGACATTGTTGCTCGAGCTATAGACAGTGAACTTAAAAAAAGTGGAGCTCCTTATGTATATTTAGATTGTACACATATTAACTTTGAAGAATTTCAGAAGCATTTCCCAAATATCACTGAAAAATGTATGAGTTTAGGGATTGACGTGAGGAAAGACTTTATTCCAGTATCACCAGCGCAACATTATATTTGTGGAGGTGTAAATGTTAATAAAAAAGGAAAAACCTCCATTAAAAACTTATATGCAAGTGGCGAAGTTACTAGGTCGGGGCTTCATGGAGCAAATAGATTAGCCTCTAACTCATTATTAGAAGGGTTGGTTTTTTCACATAATGCTTTTGAAAATTTAAAAAAACGTTTTTCAAAAATTAAATTTCCGAAGCAAATACCTGTTTGGAATGATAGTGGTGTTGTTAAAAACATGGAAAAAATATTAATTACTCATGATAGAAATGAAGTGAAGACAATTATGAGTAATTATGTAGGAATTGTACGTTCAAATGAACGATTATTACGTGCAGAAAGAAAATTAAAAGTTTTGTATGAAGATAATAAAAGATTATACGACCATTCTGAACTATCGGTAGATTTGTGTGAGCTTAGAAATCTTATTACTACTGCATATTTAATAACGCAATTCTCCAAAACTAGAAAAGAAAATAAAGGTGGTTTTTACAGCGCTGATTTAGTAAATGAGTTATAAATATAATTGTCAATATGTGATAATAAAAAAACCGTTCTTTTGAACGGTTTTTTTATTTTTTATTTACTCATTTCAGTAAAATATTTATAAAATAAAGGAATTGTTTCAATACCTTTTAAGTAATTGAAAACCCCAAAATGTTCGTTTGGAGAATGAATGGCATCGCTATCTAAACCAAATCCCATTAAAATAGTTTTGCTTTTAAGTTCTTTTTCAAATAGAGCAACAATTGGTATACTTCCTCCCGAACGTTGAGGAATTGCAGGAATGCCAAAAGTTTCTGTGTAAGCTTTATTAGCTGCTTGGTATCCAATATTGTCAATTGGAGTAACATAACCTTGACCTCCATGATGAGGTGTTACTTTTACTTTTACAGCTTTTGGAGCTATACTTTCAAAATGTTTTATAAACAAATCAGTAATTTCTTTCCAATCTTGATTTGGAACTAAACGCATAGAAATTTTTGCATACGCTTTACTTGCAATTACTGTTTTGGCTCCTTCACCAGTATAGCCTCCCCAAATACCATTAACATCTAAAGTTGGCCGAATTGAATTTCTTTCATTTGTTGTATAACCTGTTTCTCCATATATATCATCAATATCTAAAGCTTTTTTATAATTTTCTAATGAAAAAGGAGCTTTGGCCATTTCAGCTCTTTCTTGAGACGATAATTCTTCAACCTTATCGTAGAAGCCAGGAATAGTAATATGATTATTAGAATCATGCAAAGAAGCAATCATTTTTGTTAACACATTAATTGGATTTGCAACAGCTCCTCCATATAAACCAGAGTGTAAATCTCTGTTAGGGCCAGTAACTTCAACTTCAACATAACTCAACCCTCTTAATCCAGTAGTGATAGATGGTTGTGAATTTGAAATCATTCCAGTATCTGAAATTAAAATAACATCGTTCGCAAGTTTTTCTTGATTTCGTTCTACAAACCAAGCCAAACTTGATGAGCCAATTTCTTCTTCACCTTCAATCATAAATTTAACATTACATGGAAGATTCCCAGTTTTGGTCATGTATTCCAATGCTTTTACATGCATATACATTTGACCCTTATCATCACAAGCGCCACGTGCAAAAATGGCCCCATCAGGATGTTTTTCTGTATTTTTAATAACAGGCTCAAATGGAGGAGAAGTCCATAATTCTATAGGATCAGCAGGTTGAACATCATAATGCCCATAAACCAAAACAGTAGGTAAATCTTTATTTATTATTTTTTCTCCGTAAACTATTGGGTAACCTGGAGTATCACATATTTCAACGTGGTTGCAGCCAGCTTTTTCCAAAGCTATTTTAATAGCATCGGCAGTATTTAAAACATCTTGACTGTAAGCAGAATCTGCACTAATAGATGGGATTTTTAGTAATTCAATAAGTTCATTTATAAATCTGTCTTTGTGTTGACTAACGTAGGATTTAATATTTTCCATTAAAATTAAAATTTATTTTATTCAAAAATACACATTTTTATCTGATTTAAAATTAATGAAAAAAATATGGAATAACTACTTTGCATTTTCTAAGTATTGTGTATATTTGCAGTCCAATTTCGCGGCTGTGGTGGAATTGGTAGACACGCTAGACTTAGGATCTAGTGCCGCAAGGCGTGGGGGTTCGACTCCCTTCAGCCGCACAAAAGCCTCTCAATATTGAGTGGCTTTTTTTATTCAGGTACAACATTTTGCTGTATTTTGAACTCTAATTTAAATTAATATCAAATCTTAATCTTTAATACTTAATTAAATTATTAGAATGAAGTTGTAATTATAATTATTAAAGTTTAGGTCTTAATCCGACAGGACTCAAACCTTTGATTTTATTCCTTTTGATTATAAGGTCTTAGTAAAATTCTATTTTTTTGTTGTCGATTTGTGAACCAACTATAATATTCAATACTCTAATTTAAGCTTCATCTAATGTAAATGTACAACTTTAATTTAAAGTATATTTTTATTTAGAGTTTAGTAATAATTTAATTATTGAACCTCTTATAAAAATATTTTTTGAGATAGGAATTAGACTATTCAAATCTTAGAGAAAGAGGAACTATTCAAAATTTCATCTAATTAAGATTAAATAAGGCTTCCAAGAGGTATGATATTTTAGTGACACGGAATTACTGCTTTTAGGTTTATAAATAGATTAAATCTATCTCTTAGATTTAACTCTTTAAAAGTTCACTTTCAGCTGACACTACACATGACACTAAACATTGTCAAGGTGATAAGCTAATTTATATGACTTTTTTAATTCAAATTTAATGGGTTAAAATACAATAAAGTTGTTATGAATTGAGAAGAGTTTTTGGATGATGAATAGAGTTGATGTTTTTTAGTTTAAATAAAAAATATATACATTTGTTTTGATATTTATTATTTTTATAAATAATTATTTAGAAATAAAAGCACTTTTTCATAAATTAGAACTTCACCATATTTGGCAAACAAAAATATAAATACTGAGGATAATTTATTAGTAAAGCAGTTGTCTAGAGGTGACCAAAAAGCCTTTGAATCTTTATACAATAAATATCGAGATGATATATATGCCTTTAGCTATAGTTTGTTAAAATCAAAGCACAATGCTGAAGAAATTCTTCAAGATGTTTACCTTCAAATTTGGCAAAATAAACATAAACTAAACCCTAAATTATCATTTAAGTCTTTTATTTTTACCTGTGCGCGTAATGCATCACTTAACTTTTTAAAACGAGCCATAAATGAAAAGTCACTTAAAGAATCTATTTTTTATAAAACTAGTAATTTGAGCAATAATATTTTAGACAAACTACTTAATGATGAGTATGAGGTTCTAAGATTAAAAGCTATTAAAGAACTTCCTCCTAAAAGAAAAATAATTTTCTTAATGTCTCGTGAAGAAGGGAAAAGTTATGAAGAGATAAGTGCAGAATTGAATATTTCAATAAGTACAGTTAAAAATCAAATGAGTAAAGCTTTAGACTCCATAAGAGATTTTCTACAATTAAATACAGACCTTACTTTTTTTATAATTCTTTATTTTATTAAATAATTTGTTAAACCCTTATTAAAATAAGGCTTTTTTTATATTTATAATTAGCTTAATTACTATTTTTTAAATAAATATCATTTTTGAATAGTACAAAAACTATTTTCAAATGTATTATAAGCATAAATCACAATTTTTTATTTGAATGTCAGAAGATAAAAGGATATCACAATTAATTGAAAGGTTTGCTAACAATACCTGTAGTGAAGCTGAAATAGAAGAAATAATACATTTAATTCAAAGTAATAAAGTTTCTGAAAGTCATATTGATGTTGAAAGAATACTAAAATCTTTAAAAAGACCAGAGATACTTGACGATGATAGAGCTGAGAAAATTTATAATAAAATTATAAAATCAACTAATTTTAATAAAGTTCATAAAAGAACAACTAAGATTTTTTCAAAAAACACAATTGAAATATTAGCATATGCAGCTGTTTTTGTGGGTATAATTAGTTTAGCTATTTTAAATAATTATTTCCCATTTATAAATTCAGATCCATCTCTTAATTCATTAATAAGTGAGGAAAATGTAACACTTGAATTAACAAATGGTGAAGTTGAGGTTATAAATCAAAATGCAAATTTAATAGCCAATAAGGAAGGAGAAGTTATTGGTGAAATAAAAAATAATACATTAATATATAATGCCCAAGTTAGTAAGGTAGATTCATTAATTGAATATAATACCATAAATGTCCCCTACGGTAAGAAGTTTGAATTAAGTCTTGCAGATGGTACCCGTGTAAAAATGAATGCGGGTACCTCATTAAAATTCCCAACAAATTTTTCTAATGGAAAAAGTAGAGTAGTCTATTTACAAGGGGAGGCTTTTTTTAATGTTTCTAAAGATAAAGATCATCCTTTCATCGTGAAAACTGAAAATATGGATGTTGAAGTTTTAGGAACTGAATTTAATGTTTCGGCTTATGATAATGATTTGCAAACAGCTGTTTTTTTGGTGGAAGGATCGGTTGAGTTGACAAAAGAAGATAAAGCAGTAGCACCTGTTTTATTAGTTCCTGGACAACTTGGAAGTATTTATCATGATAGAAAAGTAATTTCTGTTGAAAAAGGTATTTCAAATATATATACTTCATGGATGGATGGAAAACTAATATTAAGAAATGTAAAGTTTAATGAACTCCTTAAAAAACTTGAAAGACGCTTTAATGTTTCAATTGAGAACAAAAACAATCAGTTAGGAGATGAAATTTTTAACGCAAATTTTGGAGATGAATCAATTGAAATGGTTTTTAAATATTTAAAAGAAATTCAAGAAATAAACTATGAAATAGAAGGGGATAAAATAGTAATTAAATAGTATAAAATAAATGGATGAAAACTAAATTTAACTAAAATAATCGGAAAATAACGATGTATCTTCCGATTAAAAATTAATCTGACCCGCGAAAATCAAATTAACCATAAAAACTAAATATATGGAAAAACTTTTTAAGTGCAAAAATAGATTTAAATATCTATTCAAAAAAGCAAACCAAATTAAATTATTTCTTTTGTATTTTTTAACGAGTACTTTTGTAACTCAAGCTGCAAGTGAAAATTTTCAATCTGAACCTTTTAACATTAAGTTGCAAAATGTGACTGTTAAAAAAATAATTGATGAAATTGAATTTAAAACAGATTATCGTTTTGTTTATAATGTTGCAGATGTAGATTTAAATAGAGTGCATTCTATTGAAATTAAGAAAGGAGATTTAAAAACAGCCCTAAATAAAATTTTTAAGTCAACAAAAACAACTTTTAAAATTATTGGAGAACAAATAATTTTAAAAAAGTTAAATCAAAATAGTCTAGACAAAGAATCATCTCTTTTAAGTCAAGATCAACAAGAAATATTGGTTTCAGGTAAAATTACAACGCAAATTGGAGAACCATTTCCTGGAGTTAATATAATTATAAAGGGTACAAGCCTTGGTGTAATAAGCAACCTTAATGGAGATTATAGTATAAATGCCAAGCCAAAAGATACTTTACTTTTTAGTTATTTAGGTTATAAAACTCTGCAAATTCCAATCAATTCAAGAACTAATATTGATATAGAAATGTTAGAGGTTGTTGCGGAGCTTAAAGAAGTAGTAATAAACGGAGTCTTTCAAAGAAAGTCTGAAAGTTATACAGGTTCAACAGCAACAATAACAAGCGAAGAATTAAAAAGAACTGGTAGTCAAAATGTTTTTCAGGCTATACAAAACATTGATCCATCTATTGGAATTTTAGATAATTTTGATTTAGGATCTAATCCAAACACGTTACCAGACCTTCAGATTAGAGGAACATCTACATTTCCTCAAAATGAAGAAACCGATACATTTAAAGGAAATTATCTGAAAAACCCTAATCAACCACTTTTTATATTAAATGGTTTTGAGGTTTCTATTGAAAGGGTATTTGATTTGGACTTTAATAGAATAGAAAGATTGACAATTCTAAAAGATGCAGCTTCTAAAGCATTGTACGGTTCAAAAGCAGCAAATGGTGTTGTTGTTATTGAAACCAAAAAATTCTCAGGTGAGGATGCATTAGTAACCTATACTACTAGAGTAGATTTAGAATTACCTGACTTATCAAGTTATAACCTTACCAATTCTTTACAGAAACTAGAAGCTGAAAGAATAGATGGTTTGTATTCTCCATCTACTAATAGTTCAGATAGTTATGTAGAATTATTACAACTTTATAATTATAGATTAAAATTAGCTAAAGAGGGGCTAGATACTGACTGGCTTTCTAAGCCATTACAAAATGGAGTTGGTCAACGTCATTCACTTAGTGTAGAATTAGGGAGTAATGATTTAAAAATATTAGCAAACTTCAATTATAAGAAGAGTATTGGAGTGATGAAGGGATCATTTAGAGAAAATATAGGAGGAGACTTCACAACCTTTTATAGGATTAAAGATTTAAAATTTAGAAATGTAACAAGTGTAATTAGTAATAATTCACAAGAATCTCCTTATGGAACATTTAATGAATATGCAATTATGAACCCATACTGGAGAGCAATAAACATTGATGGAAATATTCCATATTATGCTGAAATAGCTAGTAACGGTACAAGATTTACTAATCCTCTTTACAATTCAACTCTAGATTCTAAAAATGAATCTGGGTATTTTAATTTTGTAAATAATCTTTACTTAGAATGGCAAATCATACCTTCATTAAAAGCAGTTTCAAGAATAGGCATAGACGTTAAAAAGAGTAAAGCTGATGAATTTTATCCTTCAAATCATACCATGTTTGAAAGCTATTCAACTATAGATGATAATCGAAAAGGTTCATACCAAGTTAATAATGGAGAAAGTAGCTATTTATCAGGGGATTTAAATCTGCAATATTCTAAAAGCATCGATAAAAATTTCTTTTTTGGTAATGTTGGGTTTAACATAAGTGAACAAAAGTTCAAAGAAGTTTCTCACCTAGCAGAAGGTTTTCCAAGTAGCAGACTTAATGATATAGTTTTTGCTAGGGAGTATGCACTAGGTTCAAGACCTATAGGAATAAGTGGTCTATCAAGGGATATTGGTTTTCTTGCTGTTGGTTCTTATACTTATGATAATAGATTGCTTTCAGATGCAACATTTAGAACAAGTGCATCATCTCAATTTGGAAATGATAAAAAATGGTCAACTTTTTGGAGTTTAGGTTTAGGTTGGAATTTACATAATGAACAATTTATGAATGATGTATCATATATTGAACAATTTAAAATTAGAGGATCATTGGGTTCTACTGGAAACCAAAACTTTAATGAAAACCAATCTATTGTTACGTATGGTTACTATCTGAATTCACAATATCAAGGCTTTGCAGGGTCACATACGTTAAATGTAGGTAATCCTGGGTTGCAATGGGAAACAAAATTTGATTATAACGCAGGTTTTGATGCAAAATTAAAAAATCTAAGTTTGCGTTTTGATTATTATGAAAGCTATACTCAAAATTTGATAACTGATATTACACTTCCATATTCAACAGGCTTTAATAGTGTTAAAGATAATTTAGGACGTGTTAAAAATAATGGAATAGAATTAAACGGAAGTTATTTGGTATGGAATAAAGGAAAAGACTTTTTCACAGTTAACTTTGGTATTACAACAAATAAAAATAAAATTGTAGAATTATCTGATGCGATGCAAAGTTTTAATGAAAAACAAGAAGCCATAGCTGCGGATAGAGGAAATAACAAACCTGTTCTTAAATATGAAGATGGGATGTCAATGAATGCTATTTGGGCAGTTAAATCTTTAGGAATTGACCCTGCGACTGGAAATGAAATATATGTTAAGCAGGACGGTAGCACAACTTATGAGTGGAGTGCTGATGACCTAATTGTGGTAGGTAATAGTAGTCCAAAATATAAAGGAGTAGTTGGATTTTCAGGTGAATATAAAGGCTTTGGTTTAAGTGTTACTGCTAGGTATTTAGGTGGCGGTCAACTATACAATCAAACATTAGTTGATAAAGTTGAGAATGTTGATATGCTATATAATGTGGATGAACGTGTTCTAACTGGAAGGTGGCGTTTTCCGGGACAAGAGGCTTTATTTAAACGTTTAGGTAATTATAGTGTCGACCTTGATGGAGATAATATTTATACTACACTTCAAGAAAAAACGCGTGCAACTTCCAGATTTGTCCAAGATCGTGATGAGATTGATATAGCTGCAGTAAGCTTTTACTATGATTTTAACAAAAAAGTTACTGAAGCATTAGGTTTTGAACGTCTTAGATTTATGTTTAATATGAATGAAGTTCATAAATTTTCATCCATCAAAATTGAAAGAGGAACTCAGTACCCTTTTGCAAGATCGATGTCATTTTCTTTAACAGCAAATTTCTAAAATGAATTTTATGGAAAAATATATAAAAACAATAGGATCAATATTATTTCTATTAATTATTTTAACTAGTTGTAATAATGATTGGCTTGATGAAACTTCAAGCACACAAATAAGTAGTGATGAACAGTTTAAAACTGAAGAAGGTTTTAAAGATGCATTAATAGGGGTCTATATTGGGATGACATCCCCAAATCTTTATTCTAGAGATATGACCTATAATATTGTTGATCTACTAAGTCAACAATATGTGGCTCTGCCTAATTTAGCTCAATATAATGAAGTACAAAAATTTGAATATAGAACAACTAAATCTACCAATCAAATAGATGCTTTATGGATAAAATCCTATAATGTAATTGCTAATATTAATTTAGCTTTAGAATATATAGATAGAAATAAAAATGTTCTTAATGCTATTGATTATTCAATTATTAAAGGAGAACTGTTGGCTTTAAGAGTGTTTATACACTTAGATATAATGCGTTTATATGGTTATGGCAATTTAGCTGAAAGAGAAAATTTAAAATCCAAATATACAATACCTTACGTTACAAAATTTGGTAAAGATTTAACTACTCAGCTTTCTTATATTGAAACTTTCAATCTAATGGAAAATGATTTGAACGAAGCGCTTCAACTTTTGGAAGAAGATCCCGTTTTTGCAACTAATAAACCTGCAAACTACTATTTAGAAGTTAATAGAAATGGGTTTTATAATAACCGTGAACAACGAATGAATTATTATGCGGCTAAAGCATTACAAGCAAGGCTATTCCAATGGCAAGGAAAGTATGAGCAAGCAGCTATAGCAGCCCAAACAGTTATAAATAACTCTTTTACTAGTCTAATTAACCCCGCAAGTTATCCCATTGAATCTGATCCAATACTTTATCCTGAAATATTATTTAGCCTAGATGTTGAAGGCTTTGCAGATATAGTTAATAGATTTTTAACAGCAGATGATAGTGGAACTAATTATGATGCATTGTATTATACTCAAACACAAATGAATGAAATATTTGAAGCATCTAATGTGAATATTGGATTGACAGATATTCGATATAATACTCTTCTAGATACTCAAACTAAAGGTTTAGTAAGTCTTAAATTATTACAAGATGGAAATGATTATTTGAATCAAATGCCTTTAATGAAGCTTACTGAGATGTATTATATAGTCGCTGAATATAATTTAGATGTAAATCCAGTTATAGCAGTTCAATACTTGAATACGGTTCGTGAGCACAGAGGTATTTTAGAAACCATACCTGAAACGGTAACTATAGAAGAATTAGAGAAAGAATTAATGAAAGAATATAGAAAAGAATTTTTGAGTGAAGGTCAATTATTTTTCTTTTATAAAAGAACGGGGACTTCAAAAATACTAGGTTTATCAGATACTTTTGAATTAAATGATGATATATACGTATTGCCATACCCTGATAATGAACTAGAATTTGGAAATAGATAATTTAAAAATATTAAGAGATGAAAAACTATATATTAATTGCGATTTTAACCATAATGATGATATCATTTACTTCTTGTGAAGAAGAAGAAATAGATTCATTTAGTGCATTGCCAGCTATAAATTTTATTAATAATTCTTCAGATTATTCCTTTATACAAAACACTTCATCAGATTATATAGCAGAAATACCAGTTAAGATAATCGGGAATTCAACGGATTATGATAGATTTTTTTCTGTCGAAATTATAAATGATTCTATTACAACTGCTGAATCAAACTTATATCAGATTTTAGAAGGAAAAGTGGAGGCAGGGCAATTTGAAGGAGCTTTGTTTTTAAATGTTAAAAATGCACCAAAATTAGATACATTGGAAGTTAGTATTCATATGAAAATTATAGATTCAGAAGACTTTAAAAAAGGCAATATTGAGAGTGAAGACTTTACATTTACTTGGAGTAATACTATTATTGTACCAGCATGGACATATTACAGATATTTTTTCTGTAGATATCCTAGTAAAGCAGCATATAGAGCATTTATTGCAGCAACAGGAAGAACTAGTTTTACAATATCAGATTATAGAGAATTAGGACCAACTGGAGCTAAAGTGCTGGGTGTTCAGTTTGGAGATTATATACGTAATTATAATTTGGAGCATCCAAACAACCCATTATTGCATGATGACGGACCTAAACAAGGAGAGCCTATTATACCTATTTATTAAATTTATAGATACCTAAATAACAAAACTTTTAAAATATGAAACTTATAAAATATATATTAGCAACTTTTGTTGTCTTAATTATTTCTATTTCTTGTCTAGATGACACTAGTACATTGGATATAAATGGAATAGCAGGTGTAGAAATTGATACTACTGGTAATAGCTCATTTTCAGTATATCAATTTGATAAATTGATTGTAGAACCTAATTTAAATCATGAGGGGCTTCCTGAAGATAATTTGGAATATCAATGGTCAATAAATTTAGAGCCTAACGATACCCTATACACTATTATAAGTGAAGAACGCAATTTGAATTATGAAGTAAGATTTAAACCTAATGTTTCAGGGAAATTTCATCAATTAGTTTATACGGTTACAGATAAAATTAATGGGTTAGACTATATAATGGCTTGGCCTGTTAAAGTTTTAAATAATATTGGAGAAGGAATTGTAATTGCTGAAACTACTGATAATGTTACAACTGATATTAGTCATATTATGAGTCCAAAAGTAACGACCAATTTTGAAGGAATTAGTGTTAAACATCAAGTGTATTCTTCTATTAATGGTGTAAATATCGCTGGTATTACAAAACAATTGAGATTTGCAAAAGTTTATGGTGTAGATGTAATGTTTGGGATTACGGATGAAAGCATTTATAAAATTAATACTTTAGATTATACGTTTGCAGGAAATAATAATGATTTGTTTTATGCAAATGCAGCTTCATATTCTCCCGATGCTATAGGAGGTGTTTACCAAGGAGATTTATATATAAGTAATGGTAAATTAACCTCAACCTATTTAGGGGCTTCAAGAAGTTTTGGACTTCCTTTTAATTCAAGCTTTTATGTTCCAGGTATTATAGCAGCTAATCCCAATAGTAATCCAGCAGTAGTTATTAACTTTTATGACGAAGTAAATGATCAATTTGTGTATCAGCCATCAATCACACAATTTGGTGACAATACTATGTATGCAGCACCTGCAACTGCAGAAGGAGCATTTAATCCTACTAGTATTGCAAATAAAATTAATTTAGCAGCTGTAGTAAGTACTTCAGGAGAGTTTAAGCATTTATTAAAAGATGAGACAACTGGAAGTGTAGAATTATATGTTTTTGATGCTGGTGGTAGTAATTATCCAAATACAATTCCACCTGCACCTATAGCATCTTACGATTTAAGCAACGCTCCTGATATTTCTCAAGCCAATCAGTTTGTATTATTAAACAATCAAAAGGTATTATATTACGCCACAGACACTAAAATATATGCAGTATTATACGCTTCAGGAACACCAATTTATGAAGAACGTTATACTACAGAGGCTTCAGAAACTATTACAACTCTTCAAGTATATCAACAAGCAGATTACCCTTTAAGAAGCTCTGAGGATTATTTACCATTAAATAACAATGCTTTACTAATGTCCACGTATGATGGAAATGAAGGACGTGTTTATATAATGCCTATTATAAATTTGGGTGTTGGTAACATTGATACAGGTAATATAGAAGTATTTGAAGGTTTTAACCGTATCACTGCAATGGCCACCCAACTCTAATAATGTAGTTAATTATAAGAAAAACTAATGAGAAAAATATTTAAAATAGCTAAGGTGGAGTTAAACATTCTGTTTTACTCCCCTATAGCTTGGCTTATATTAATTATATTTATATTACAATGTGGAGTTGCTTTTACCAATATAATAGATTCTAAAGAAATGAGTCAACAGTTAGGTAATAATCTTAAAAACCTAACAATAAGTATTTTTGGAGGTAATAAGGGCTTTTTTGCTTCAGTTCAAGATAAGCTTTATCTATACATTCCACTGCTTACAATGGGATTGATGAGTAGAGAAATTAGTAGCGGATCAATAAAGCTATTATTTTCTTCACCTTTAACGAGTAAGCAGATTATACTGGGTAAGTTTTTGTCAATGATGCTTTATGGATTATTGTTAGTTATGGTTTTATTTTTAATAGTAATTATAGCTTCATTTAGTATTGAAAATTTAGATTATAAATATTTGTTAGGAGGAATTTTAGGTTTATATATATTGATTTGTACTTATTCTAGTATAGGATTATTTATGTCTAGTCTAACTTCATATCAAGTAGTTGCAGCAATTAGTACTCTAGCAGTACTTGCTGCATTAAATTTTATTGGTTCAGTTGGTCAAAGTATAGATTTTGTTAGAGATATTACGTATTGGGTTTCTATTTCAGGTAGGTCCGACAACTTTATTAATGGATTAATAAGTAGTAAAGATTTAATTTATTTTGGTTTAATTATTTCTCTTTTTCTTTTCTTTACTGTAATGAGATTTGATAAGGGAAGAAAACAAATCAAGCTTCCTAATTTGATTATTAAATATACGGTTATAGTTTTAGTGGTTTTAGGTGTAGGTTACATAAGTTCTTTACCAACATTTGACATGTATTATGATACCACAAGGTATAAAAAGAAAACACTTACAAAAAATACTCAATTATTAATTAGTAAGTTAAAAGAACCAATTAAAATAACTACTTATGTTAATGTAATTAATGGGTATAGCCATTTGGGCTCACCAAAATTTAGAATATTTGATTTAAATAAATTTGATGATTTTACCAGATTTATCCCAGATTTGGAAATGAATTATGTTACGTATTATGATTCAACATTTACTCGTAGAGATGGTCAATTCAAAACACTAGAAGAATTTGCTAAAAGATCTTCTGTTGCTCAAGGCTTTGATTTTGATAAAGTGTTGAAGCCTTCAGAAATTAAAAAACAGATTGATTTAAAAGATGAAAATAATTTCTTTGTTAGAAAAGTAGCCTATAAAGGAAAGACAACAAGTTTACGCATGTTTTATGACATGATTGGTTATCCTGAAGAAGCTGAAATTGCAGCGGCAATTAAAAGGTTATTACAAACTCCTCCAAAAATAGGATTTTTATCTGGCAATGTTGAAAGAAGAATTACTAAAACAGGTGATAAAGAATACAAAGATATCATAAACACTCCAACAAGTAGAAGGTCATTAATCAATCAAGGATTTGATGTTCTTTCTATAAATTTAAATACAGACGCTAAAGAACTTGACTCTATAAGTGTCCTTGTTGTAGCTGATCCAATTGTGCCATATTCAGAACTACAACTTCAAAAGATTAATGAATATATTAGAGCTGGAGGAAATATTATTATTGCCGGTGAGCCTAAAAAAAGGGGTATTTTAAACCCAATTTTAAAGACTTTAGGATTAAAGTTTTCTGACGGAATATTACTTCAAGAATCTGAAAAATTTGAACTTGATTTAATTCAAGCTACAGCGACAAAAGAATCTAAGGATTTTGGTTTTACATTAAATTCAGATGATATTATTAGTTTTTCAGGAGCGATGGGTATTTTAAAAATAGAGGATAGCCTGTTTAATTTTAAACCGATTCTTAAGACGGATAGCACTAAAGTATGGAATAAACTTGAAGCAATAAATTTGCAAACTGACACTTTAAAATTCAATCCAGATATTGAACGTAAATTAGAAATACCAGTTGCAGTGGCTTTAACAAGAACAATTGAAAATAAGCTGCAAAAAATTATGGTTATTGGTGATGCTGATTTTATGAGTAATAAAGAGCTAGGGAGGTTTAATCTTAGTACAAAAAATACTCAATTTACAACAGAAATGTTTAAATGGTTTAGTGATAATGAATTTCCAGTTAATACTTCTAGACCTGAGCCTAATGATAATAAAATTATCATAAATCAAAAGAATATAAAAAATATTAGACTTCTTTTTATAGCAATACTCCCAATTTTACTAGGGGTGTTTTGTATTGTATTATTAATAAAAAGAAAAAGACAATAATACGACCGATATGACAGAAATTATAGCAAAAGTTGAAAATTTATCTCACAAATATAGTAGAGATTGGGCTATTAAAAATATAAATTTTGAAGTTCACAATAAAGGAATATTAGGACTTTTGGGTTCTAATGGAGCAGGTAAATCTACAACCATGAACATTCTTTGTGGCGTAGTTAATCAAACAGAAGGAGATGCATTTATTGATGGGATAAATATGAGAACTAACCCTGTGGAAGCAAAAAAGCTAATCGGGTTTCTACCACAAAAAGCTCCATTACATGTTGAGTTAACAGTTGATGAATATTTAATTCATTGTGCTCATTTAAGGTCTATTCCTTCTTCAAGTATAAAAACAGCCCTTGAATATGCTAAAGAAAAATGTGGAATAACTCACTTTAGTAAAAGAGTTCTTAGGAACCTCTCTGGAGGATATCAACAGCGTGTTGGTTTAGCGCAATCAATTATCCATAATCCAAAATTAGTTGTATTGGATGAACCAACCAATGGGCTTGATCCAAACCAAATACTGGAAGTAAGGAAATTGATTAAAGAAATAGCTGAAGAAAGAGCTGTTGTCTTATCTACTCACATATTACCCGAGGTGCAAGCTACGTGTGATAATATTGTAATGATAGAAAATGGAAAGATTGTTTTTGCAGATACCATGCATGCTTTCAACAATTATATAGAACCTAATTCTTTAATCATGGAAATGACTCATTTACCCGACCTAGAAGAGGTTAAGTCGGTTGAAGGTGTCAGTAATATTGAGATTATAAATAATAGCCAGATAAGAGTGGTTTTTTCGAATGATAAGAATATAACTCAACAACTTATTAAAAAGAGTGTAGATAATTCCTGGTCACTTAATGAAATCTATCTAGAAAAAACATCATTAGATGGCGTTTTTGCTCAGTTATCAGGAAAAACAAAATCAAATTAAAAGAAAAAACTTATCATATTTATGAAAAAAATATTCAAAATAGCACGTTTAGAGCTAAGTATTATGTTCTATTCCCCTATTGCATGGTTAGTTTTGGTTCTTTTCATTATTCAAACTGGTATTACGTTTACAGAGTTACTTTATAGTCAAGAAACTAATCAACAATTAGGAAGACCTTTAAATGTTTTATCTAAGGTGCTTTTTGCTGGAGAAGATGGTGTATTAGCAAAAGTTCAGAGAACATTATATTTATATATCCCAATACTAACGATGGGGTTGTTCAGTAGAGAAACTAGTAGTGGTTCAATTAAACTTTTATTAACATCACCTGTCACATCATTACAAATTATATTAGGTAAATACCTTTCAATGTTGGTGTATGCGTTTCTTTTATGTATAATTTTAACTACCTATATTTTAACCGGAGCAATTTCTATAGAAGCTATTGATGTTAAATTTGTTCTAGGAGGGATATTAGGTATTTTTCTGCTTATTTCAGCCTATTCAGCAATAGGGCTTTATATGTCTAGCCTTACAAATTATCAAGTAGTTGCAGCAGTAAGTACTTTAGCTGTTTTAGCAATTTTAAATTTTATAGGTACTATTGGCCAAGAGTATGATTTAATTAGAGATATAACTTATTGGTTTTCAATTTCTGGTAGAGCAGATAACCTTGTAAATGGGCTTATTAGTAGTAAAGATATTATATACTTTATTTTGGTAGTCGTTTTGTTTCTTGGGTTGGTCTTTTTAAAACTTAATGATGAACGCAAAAACAGAAATGCTGTAATTAAATTAGGGAGATACCTTCTTTTATTAATAGTCGTAACTTCAGTAGGATATTTTTCTTCACATCCAAAATTAAATAAATATTATGATACTACTAGATTCAAAGACAGGACATTAACTGAGAATTCAAAATCTTTAATTAATCAATTAGAAGAACCTATAAATATTACTAGTTATGTAAACCTTGTTCATTATAGTGCTTCTTATGGTGCTCCCAAAAACAGGATTAAAGACCTAAGTAGGTTTGAAATATATCGAAGATTCATTCCTGAAATGAAGATGAACTACATTACTTATTACGATACTGTAGCATATAATAGAGATACTACAAAAACACTATTAGAAAAAGCTAAAACAGCGGCATCTGTATATAAAATTAACTTTGATGATGTATTGTCACCAGATCAAATTCGAGCAAAAATAAACCTTGTACCTGAAAATAACAGATTGGTTAGGATAGTTGAGTACAAAGGTAAAAAAACACCACTTCGAATGTTTGATGATATGTTTGTATACCCTAAAGAAGCTGAAATATCAGTAGCTATAAAAAGACTTCTATTTGAGCCTACTCATGTTGGGTTTTTAGCTTCTAATTCAGAAAGGAGTATTGAAAGTCTAGAAAATGAGGGGTACAAAATTATTACAAATGGCACTAATATTCGAGGTTCATTAATTAACCAGGGGTTTAACCCAATAAAAATTGATTTAAATAGTATTAGTAAAATTCCAGATTCATTAAAAGCAGTAGTCATAGCTGACCCTAAAAAAGCTTATTCAGAAAGTGAAAAGTCAAAAATTTTGGACTATTTAAAGGAAGGAGGAAATATGTTAATTACTTCAGAACCCAATAGACATGAATTTATAAATTCATTATTAGATTCTATAGGGTTAGTAATAAATGATGGTGTGTTACTACAAGAAACTGAGAACTATCAATTAGATCTAGTACAAGCAAAATTCACTTCTGAGGCCAAAAATTTTGGTTTTTCTTATTATGATAAAGCAATTGTTACTACCCCTACATCATCTGGTATTACAATAAAAGATACTTCAAAATTTAGAGTGAATACTATACTCAAGTCCAATGCAGAATATGTTTGGAATAAAAAACAACCTTTTGATTTAGAAACAGAACAGATAAAATTTAATCCTAAAACTGATATAAAAATTGAAATTCCTATTGCTGTAGCTTTAGAAAGAACTGTAAATCAAAAAAAACAAAAAATAATGATAGTTGCTGATTCAGATTTTCTAAGCAATTCTGAGATGACAAGAAATAATTTAACGACTGTTAATAGTTCATTTACGATTAGATTATTTAAATGGTTGAATGATGGAGTCTATCCAGTAAATACATCAAGAAAAAAAGCAATTGATACTGTAATTAAAGTATCAAGAACTCAAATCTTATGGATTAAAGGAATATACCTAGCTATTTTTCCAATTATTGTAGTAATACTTGGTGCAATTGTTTTAATAAGAAGAAAAAGAAATTAAGATATTAATGAGAAACACATATTTAATCACGTTTATACTACTATTTATTAGTGTATACACTTTTGGTCAAAAAATAATACCTTTAAATCAACGAATTCCTCTAGATAAGAGTGTGCTAATAGACACCTTAGACAATGGGTTGACATATTATATTAAAGAAAATAAGGAGCCTCAACAAAGAGCAGAGTTGTATTTGGTTGTTAAAGCAGGTTCGTTACAAGAAACGGAAAATCAGCAAGGTTTGGCTCATTTTACAGAGCATATGGCTTTCAATGGAACTAAAAACTTTCCAAAAAATGAATTAATTGATTATTTACAAAAAGCAGGTATAAGATTTGGAGCAGATTTAAATGCTTATACAGGTTTTGATCAAACAGTTTATCAATTGCCTTTACCAACTGATGATGATGAACTATTAGAGTCTGGTTTTAAAATTCTTTCTGATTGGGCTAGTGCTATTACTTTTGACGATACTCAAATTGAAAGTGAAAGGGGAGTTGTTATTGAGGAAGAGAGACAAAGAGGAAAAAATGTGAATGATCGCTTTAATAAAAAAATCATCCCAGTTTTGTTAGAGGGCTCAAAGTATGCAGATAGAATTCCTATTGGTAAAACTGAAATAATTCAAAATTTTGATAAAGATACTTTAAGAGCTTTTTATAATAAGTGGTATGTGCCTCATTTGCAAGGAGTATTAGTTGTTGGAGATTTTGATAAAGAAAAAATAAAAACATATATCAATAAGTATTTTTCAAAACTTAAGTCTACATCTACTTTTCTTAAACCAAAGAAGTATCGTATTCCAGATAATATTCAACCAAAAATTAAAATTGTTACGGATTCCGAATTCCCATATTCTGTAATTTCAGTTTTATATAAACATCCATCAAAAACTTTAAAAACGTCAGCTGATTTGATAGACGCTATAAAAAAAGCAGCTATTAATAGTATGTTTTCAGCTAGGATACAAGAATTGATTGAGAAAGGAGACGCTCCTTTTTTAAATGCGAGTGCTAGTTATAGTTCATTTCAAGGAGGAATAGGGGACCTAGATGCTTTTAGTATACAGGTTGTTGCTAAGGAAGCTTCTAAAATAAAATTAGCTATAGAAGGCATCATGTCAGAAGTCAATAGTATGATAAAGTTTGGTTTTAAAGAGACTGAATGGGAACGAATTAAAAAGAGTTTTCTAAATTCTATAACAAATTCGTACCATGAAAAAGATAAAATTTCTTCTAAAGTTTTTATCAATCAATATCTAAATCATTTTTTAAAAGGGGAGTCTATTATATCTATGGATTATTCATATACATTTTATAGTGATAATTTAGAGTTAATTTCAGTTAATGACCTAAACAAAATGGTTAAAACTTGGGTTTCTGAAAGCAATCAAATTATTCTTTTAAAAGGAGCAGAAAAAGATAAGGAAATATTACCTAGTGAATTAGAGTTAAAAGAATGGGTGAATAATAGTAACAACAATATAATTGATTATGTGGATGATATTATAGATGAACCACTTTTAGATATTGAAAATTTAAATGGAAATATTACTTCAGTAAAAGAACAAAAACAAACAAAATCTACAGAAATTAAACTTGTTAATGGAGTACGTGTTATCCTGAAATCAACAGATTTTAAAAATGATGAAATACTTTTTTCAGGATTTAGTTCAGGAGGTGTTTCTTTAGCAAATAAAAATGATGTAGCTTCTGCTAAACTAGCAGATAATATTATAAACTCTTCGGGAGTTGGTAAGTTTTCAGCAACTCAGCTTCAAAAAATGTTATCAGGTAAAACCTTAGGTGTTACTCCATACATAGGCATGTATTCAGAAGGAATTAAAGGATTTTCTAATAATAATGATATAGAAACTACTTTGCAGTTAGTACATTTATACATGACCCAACCTAGAGTAGATTCTATAGTTTTTAAGACACTTAAAAATAATTATAAGGTTGCAATAGAAGGCAAGTCATCTAATCCAATTTCAGTATTTCAAGATACGATTAATTATGTCATGAAAGGTAAAGGAGCTTGGGCAAAAGATTTAGACATTGTTGATTTAGAAAAAATTAACTTAAAAGATGTGGAGCAATTTTATAGAGAAAGATTTGCTGATGCCAGTCAATTTACGTTTATATTCACAGGTAGTTTTAAGAAAGATAGTTTAATTCCATTAATAGTAAAATACTTAGGCTCACTACCAAGTGATGAAGAAAATGAAAAATATAGAGATGTTGGAATAAAACCATTGTCTGGTAAAATAGCTAAAAATGTATATAAGGGGCTTGAGGATAAAGCTACAGTTGTATTATCCTATCATGATGTATTTAATTTTTCTGAGAAAAATGCTTTAGTTTTGAGTGCTTTAAAAGCTACTTTGGAAAATAATTTATTAGAGCGATTAAGAGAGAAAGAAAGTGGTGTATATAGCCCTTCAGTTAACTTAAGTTTAGTTCAAATCCCGAGACCTTATTACTCATTCTCGATATCATTCAATTGTGCAACAAATAGAGTAGACGATTTAATTAGAGCCACTAAGGAAGAAATTCAAAATTTAAAAAATAAAGGTCTTGATGAAGATGATTTGTTAAAATTCAATAATCAAAAAATCAGACAACATCAATTAAATTTGAGAAAAAATTCTTATTGGTTAAATTATTTTCAAAGTGTTGTTCTTTATAAGAAGGATATCAATTTAATCACAAAATTTGATGAAAGAATTGATAATTTAAAAATACAAGAGATTAATAAGAAAGCCAAAAAATACTTGAACCCAAATAACATAACTCAATTGGTTTTATACCCTGAAATGTTAGAAGAGTTAGAATAGATATTATGTGTTAATCTTTATGCAAAGCCTTATAAATTTAATTTTTTATAAGGTTTTTTGTTTATAGTCAAAGATTCAAAAAAGACTGATGTTAGTTGAAAGTTTATTGTTTTATTAATTGTATTTTTAAAATTCAACTTAGCTTATTTTGAAGTTTTATTAAATAGTAAACCTGTCCTGAATAAAAACTACATAGATTGTGTAATTATATAAAAAATGCCAAAGTAATTAAGGTTTACAGAAAATTGTAGGGAATATTTTAAAACAATAGTTCGAGAATTTTCTCCATTTTTGTTAGTTGCTTCTACTAAAAAAATAATCTATATTTGTTATTGATATTAAAATTTACTGAATTATGAAAGCAAAAAAGAAGTCTATTTTAATTTTATTAATTAGTTTGCCATTTTTTTTCATAAGTTGCAGTACTAATAATGATAAAATAGAGGAATTTAAAGATATTAAATTTAATAAAAATACTGAAACTAAACAATCCAAAATAATACTTGGAAATGATAATTTAACTTTTGCATTTAGTATAAAATCTATTAACAATATTGGGACTAAGCAATCAAAAATAATACTTAGAAATGATAATTTGATGATTGCATTTAACACAAAGCCTATTAATAGTATTGATGCAAACTTTCAAAAATAATTTTATATGATAGATATTATTTGCGGTTAGCTGTAATTCTAAATAAAATATCATAGAGTAATTACTTATTATGTGACATTCTTCCTCTTCCGGAAGTAGTAATAAGAATCAAAGGCGTAAATCTTGTCTTTGTGTCTGATATTGTACATCTCCAATTACTTGGAATGAAACTTTAAATTTATTGTTATTTTGGATATAAGACACAGAACTCCATAATAAAAGTCACCCCTAAAATTAGTAGCCCTAATGAATATTGCATATGGGAAATAAATATAGCTTTAGAATGTGAAGATAATATATAGGAAATTTAGTTATATGTAATTTTTGCACTATTTCTTCATAGTAAATATTTCATATAAGTGAAATTTTAATAATTATTTATAACATATTAAAATTGTATAGCCAGCAGGTAACAATAGACATATTTTATTGTTGCTTCTAGCTTATGTAAGAAAAATCTGTGATTTTCCAGTCGCATAAATCTTATAAAAATCCGTTATCTGCAAACTGAAAAAAATACCAGAATTAGAATTGAAAGCAGAAAGCTATACAAAAGATATCAAATTATAATTATAT
Organism: Lutibacter aestuarii; assembly: GCF_042676885.1. Classification (NCBI taxonomy): domain Bacteria; kingdom Pseudomonadati; phylum Bacteroidota; class Flavobacteriia; order Flavobacteriales; family Flavobacteriaceae; genus Lutibacter; species Lutibacter aestuarii. The sequence continues at coordinate 410,150 of NZ_JBHTIC010000005.1, read as the reverse complement.
TCCCTCAAAAGTTTTATATAAATTATTAGCGTAAATTCAATTTAGCCTTTAGTCATATTTAAGGGTTAAACATAAAGAAGTCCTAATTTGAAAAAATTAAAATTCCTTACCGATAAAAATTAAATTTGAAAATCCTAGTATTTCCTCACTATCTAAATTAGGGATTTGAAGTATATCATGATTTGGCACTATAATTGTATTTTTTAACTGAAATTGTTGGTCTTTATTTAGATATTGATTATTAATCAATTGTTCATTCTCATCTGCAACACAGCTACAAAAGATTAAAATAAAAATTAATAAAATAGATTTTGTTTTCATAACAATAGATTTTGCATTGGTGGCAATTAATAAGTTTCCTTCAAATATATAAAAAATAATTTAATAATAATTTTTATAGCACTAATGAAATAAGAACTTTAAAGGTGATTAGGTGTTACTTTTTAAAAGTGACACCTAACTAGACACATTTCATATTTGATTTAATGTATATTATGGTGTAAAGAAATTAAAAAAGTCAATAAACATAGAGTTTATCGGCTTTTAGTGAGTTTTGGAAACTCACTCAGCGGAGAAGAGGAAACTATCCAAAAAATCAAAAATACAGTGCTTATAAGGGGGCAAAATGTATCCAAAAATTAACTAATACCGAATTAGCCTCTAGATATTAAATTTTAATATTTTTTTAGGTTGAGAAACAAGATTTCTTTTTAGAACCTAATGAGACATTGATATATAATAACAGTGTCTACTTTTTTCTTGGTTTAATTATAGAAAAGGTTTGGACTTACAACAAAAAACTGTACAATAAGTTGAGAGACTTAAGCAGCTACATTTTGATTATACATTTCTATTTCAAATTCATTAATAGTTTTATATCCTAAGGTAGAATGTATCCTTCTTTTATTGTGCCATGTTTCAATCCAACTAAAGATTTATAATTCAGCTTGTGATCTATAATTGTAACTGTGTTTATATACCCATTCCGTTTTTAAGCTTTTAAAAAAGGATTCTGGTACCTCATTATCCCAACAATTCCCCTTCCTACTCATAAACTGTATCACTAGACCTTTATAATTTTTAATAGTATTTGTAAAATGACTATTAGCATACTGAACACCTCTGTCAGAATGAAAAATGAGTTCTTTTGTAATTGTATTGGATTTAACCGCCATATTCTAAGCTGGTATTATAGTATCCTTTGTTGTTAAATTATCACTCATAGACCACCCAACTATTTTTTTATTAAATAAATCTATAACCACTGTTAAATACATCCAGCCTTGTTTGGTTTCTATATAGGTTATATCTGAGACCCATACTTGATTTTTTCTAAAGACTTCAAAGTTTTGATTTAATATATTAGCTGCTATTGGGTATTTACGATTGCTATTTGTAGTTACTTTAAATTTACGTCCTCTCCTAGCAAATAATCCATTTACCCTTATAATTCTTGCTATTCTAGGCTTAAATATAAAATACCCTAGCCTTAGGAATTAGACAAGTAAAAGTTTATAAAATATTGAAAAAGCGGGCGTGGTGGAATTGGTAGACACGCTAGACTTAGGATCTAGTGCCGCAAGGCGTGGAGTTCGACTCCCTTCAGCCGCACAAAAGCCTCTCAATATTGAGTGGCTTTTCTTTTTGGTATAACAAAGTTAATTTTCCGTTCTCATCTTAAAAATCTCTATATTGACCATTTGAATAATGTGAAATTCTACCAAAAAAAGAATTTTGTTCTTTGATTTTTTTGTTTTCAATTAAGTAATAAAATGAAATTTTAGGAATCTAGGGGAATATAATAGGGTGAGAATCTTGGTTATACATTCTAAATAATTACTTGTGATGTTAACACGCCCAATAATCTGGAATCTTTTCTTTTTTTAGAATAAGGTTATTTTTTCTTGTGAATTTATTACAAGTAAAAACAACGGAAGTAGCATAGAAAAATAAATAATTTTTTTATTTTTAATTCGTTTTTTTATAACTCCAAACAGCTAAACCATTCATAATTACTGCATAAAAGAGTGTTTTTATTAATAGAGGTATGATGTCTACAAAATTTGATCCTTTTAGCATTACCATTCTCATAATTTCTACAAAATATTTTATTGGGTTAAATTCAGTTAAAATTTGTGCCCAATACGGCATACTCTCAATTGGAGTAAAAAGCCCACTCATTAAAATAAAAATTACGATAAAAAACCAGGCAATAAACATGGCTTGCTGTTGAGTATCGGTAAAATTTGAGATAAATAGTCCCATACCCAAAATAACCAAAAGATAAATTGCTGTATAAAAATAAATTAACCAAAGACTTCCAGTTATAGGAGTATTAAATATGATTTTTGCGATAATAAGTCCTATGGTTAATAAAACAAATCCAATAATCCAAAAAGGGAACAACTTACCAATAATAAATTGAGATTTTTTTATTGGCGTTACGTTCATTTGTTCTAATGTTCCTATTTCTTTTTCTCTTACTATATTCATTCCAGATAGAAATAAAGTAATCATAGAAACTAATAAAACCAGAATACCAGGAACCATAAATGTTTTATAATTCAATGTAATGTTATACCAAAAGGAAGGAATAGACTCAATAATTTTAGTAGAACTTTTGTTTTCTGTTGGGGTTGATAATGATATGGTAATATTTTTGTTAAATGTTTGTACAATTTGATTGATATATACACTTTGTACTCCTGCTGCTGCCCCATCAATTGCATTTATTGTTATGGAAAGATCTGTATCTTTATGATTTGATAATTGACGTTCAAAATTAATTGGAATTTCTAAAATTACTTCGACTTCTCCTTTTGACATTGCCGCCTTAGCTTCCTTTATTGAAGAAAAATTAGATATCACATTAAAGTATGTAGAAGCATCAAATTTTTCAATTAACAATCTTGAATTTGAACTTTTATCATTATCAATATAAGAAAATTTTATATTTTTTATTTCAAAAGTTGCAGCATTTGATAAGATTAATAGTTGTAGTAGAGGTAATATAAAAATAATAGGTAACATCCCTTTATTTCTAAATATTTGCTTGAATTCTTTTTGAACGATGTATAAAATTGTATTCATTTTTCTCTTGAAATTATTTGTTTAGAATAGAGAAAATAGTTCTCTCTATTCTTTTAAGTCAATATTATTCCAGTCTAATTTTATATTTTTTAATGCTTATAGTTATAAAAATTAGAGTCATAAATAATATGATTAGAGTTTCTTTCCAAATAAAACTCAACCCAACTCCTTTAAGCATAATTGCTTTAATGATGATGATGAACCATTTTGCAGGAATTATATGACTAATAACTTGTAATGGGAAAGGCATGCTTGAAATTGGAAAAATGAACCCTGAAAGTAAAATTACAGGTAGCATTAATCCCATTAATGAAATCATCATAGCAGTTTGTTGTGTAGAAGAGATTGTAGAAATTAAGATCCCCAACGATAATGCATTTATGATGAATAACACACTTTCAAACCCCAGTAAAAACAAACTTCCTTCAACTGGCATTTTAAATATGAAAATACTGAGTAAAACAATAACTACAGCGTTAATTACTGATAAAAATATATAAGGGAATACTTTACCCAAAATAACTTGAAATGGTTTTATTGGAGATACTAACAATATTTCCATTGTACCCATTTCTTTTTCTCTAGTGATGGATATTGAAGTCATCATTGCCGAAACCAACATTAATATAACTGTCATTACTCCAGGTACAAATGTGAAAACACTTTTTAGCTCTGGATTGTAAATTAGCCTAGTTTCAGGATTTATTTGAGGAGAATGTTTAATTTGATGATTAATTACCAATTGGTAGTTTTTCAAAATTGAACTAAGATAATTGTTAATAGTGTTAGCTGTGTTTGGATCTGTTGCATCGGTAATTATTTGAACCGTAGTTTTATTTTCTTTTGTTAGCTTTTCGCTAAAATCCTTATCGAAAATTAAAACAGCTTTTACTTTTCCTTTTTTGAATACCGTTTCAATCTCTTTATCATTTTTAATGATTTGCTTATTGGTAAAATATTTTGAAGCTGAAATTTTATTAATAATTTCTTGAGTAGTGACATCTTTTGATTTGTCGAAGAACGCAATATCAACGTTGTTAATTTCATTAGTAATAGCGAAACCAAAAAGCATTACTTGTGCAATAGGCATTCCAAAAAGAATGAATAATGAGCGCGTATCTCTAAAAATATGGTAAAATTCTTTTTTTATAAATCCGGTAAATCGTTTCATATAGCTATATTGTTATCATTTAGATTGAAACGAAGGGCAATCTAAATTTTTAAATAGGAGATTGCCAAACTTCATTATGTTAAGTTCTCAATGACATTTCAATTATTATTTTTCTTTATTTTTACTCGATATTTCGTGCCAATTTTAAAAACACATCATTCATAGAATTTACTTTAAACTTTTCCTTTAGTTTTTTGGGAGTATCTAGAGCTTCAATTTTTCCCTCAACCATAATTGAAACACGATCACAATATTCAGCTTCATCCATATAATGTGTGGTGACAAAAACTGTAGTGCCATTGTTGGACGCTTTATAGATCATTTCCCAAAATTGCCGCCTAGTGATTGGATCAACACCTCCTGTTGGTTCATCTAAAAAAACAATTTTTGGTTCGTGTAATAACGCTACAGAGAATGCTATTTTCTGTTTCCAGCCCAATGGCAAAGATCCAACTAGTTCATTCACAATATTCTGTAGACCTAATTCTTCCACTAACAATTGTCTTTTTTCTTCAATCTTCTTACGAGACAAGCCGTAAATTCCTCCAAAAAATGTGATGTTCTCTTTCACAGTCAAATCGTCATATAAAGCGAATTTTTGACTCATATAACCAATATTTTTCTTTATGTCTTCAGAATTCGTAAAAACGTCAAAATCGGCTACTTTTGCATTTCCAGAAGTAGGGCTTGAAATTCCAATAAGCATTTTCATAGCTGTAGTTTTACCAGCCCCATTGGCGCCAAGAAAACCAAATATTTCACCTCTTTTTACTTCAAAAGTAATGGCATTTACGGCAATAAAATCGCCAAATTTTTTAGTTAAATTCTCAACTTGGATTACATTAGTTTCTATCATCGTTTTAATTTATGTCAAGTAGATGTTTAGATATTAGATTTATTTAGCTAACTCCATAAAGGTGTCTTCAATTGTAGTTTCTGTTGGCTGAATAATAATGTTTTTTAGTCCTTTGTCTTTTAAAAACTGGAAAAGCTCTTTAGTGTCAAAAGCATCTCTTTTGTCGGTATAATGAACAAATTCACCAAAGGGATAAACACTATAACTATGTTTATACTCTTTTAAAGCTAACAGCAGTTTATAAATATTATTAGCTTTTATATCATAGATTGTTGTTGGAAAATGTTTTACAATTTCTTTAGGGTCATCTATTTGTAATATTTTGCCATTCTGAATTAAGGCTATTCTGTCGCATAAAGCGGCTTCATCCATATAGGGTGTAGACACTAATATTGTAATGCCTTTTTGTTGTAAGCGTTTTAACATTTCCCAAAATTCTTTTCTTGAAACTGGATCAACACCTGTGGTTGGTTCATCTAAAAACAGCACTTTGGGTTTGTGGATTAATGCACAGGATAAAGCCAGTTTTTGTTTCATTCCTCCAGATAATTTCCCTGCTCTTCTATTTTTAAAAGGCTCAATTTGGATATAAATGTCTTTTATTAAATCGTAATTTTCTTCAATGGTTGTTCCAAAAATGGTAGCAAAAAAAGTTAAATTTTCTTCTACAGTTAAATCCTGATACAATGAAAACCGACCAGGCATATAACCTACATTACTTCTTATCTTTTTATAGTCTTTTATAACATCAAATCCAGCAACTTTGGCAAATCCCATATCTGCAAATAATAAAGTAGTAAGTATTCTAAAAATAGTTGTTTTTCCTGCTCCATCAGGTCCAATTAACCCAAACAACTCACCTTTTTTAACTTCAAAAGAAACGTCATTTACCGCGATTACTTGATTGAATGATTTATTGATATTTTTTACGATAATACTCATAAACCTTACTCAAAATAATTTTTGTATTCTGTTAAATGTGTGTGTAATTTTTCAAAACTTTCTTTGTTTATTTTGATAGGTTCTGCTGTTAAACCATCAAATAAATCTTTCATCGGAACTAAAAAAATATGTAATTGGTTATGGGCTTCACCTGTCATAGTACATTTGGTTATAATAGTACTAAATTCTGTTTCTAAACTTTTTTTAAGCTGAGCGTAAGCTTCTGGATTGTCTTTTTCTGTAAAGTTGCTCATTATTTGGAGCATGGCATGAATGCCTTCAGTTGTTTCTTTATTGGCTTTCCATAATTCTCCATCGTTTAATTGTAATTCTTCTGAATTAGTGTGCTGATGTTCCTCTGTCTGTTGAGGTTGCTTTGGTGGTATTTTAGACTTTTTTTCTGTTGAATTTTTACAAGAAATTACACTAAAAAATACGGTTATTGCTAAAAATAGTTGAATAGATTTTTTCATGGTTTTTTAATTTTATGATTAATAATTAAGAGAAAAATAATAAGCCAAACTCCTACTCTAAAAAGCATAGCTTTAATACTTTCAGAGGCTACACTTTTATTTAAAAAATAGAGGTATAGCAATATTGAGCTATGTGATATAAGTATAAAAAGAACAGCTTGTTTTAATAATTGATGTTTTGACCAAATTAAATATGAGGTTATAATTGAAATAAATCCAAACACAACATTATATATTACCAGCCATTTGATAACGGTGTATGCTTTTATGTCAATTTCAAATAATACTTTTGAACCTGCTATTATTGATAGCAACCCTAAAATAAAGGCTAATATTGATGCTATTTTAAACTTAAATTTCATTTATTTAATAATTTAATAAAATTGTTATTCGGATTTATTAGTTATCCACATTTCTGCTGGCATTCCAATTTTTAAACTGCCATCATTTTTTACATCAACTTTTACAGCATATACTAAGTTTACACGTTCTTCTTTGGTTTGAATAATTTTTGGCGTAAACTCAGCTTCTGAAGCAATCCAGCTTACAATACCAGAGTAATTTTTCATAGTATCTTTTTCATCAATTTTAACGGTTACTTCTTGTCCAATTTTAATATTAGATAGTTGATTTTCACTAATATAAACGCGTAATTGCATGTTGGTTAAATCTGCTATTTTGTAAAGAGGTTTACCAAAGGATGTGATTTCCTTAGATTCAGCATACGTTGATAAAATTGTACCATTGACTGGGTTTATTATATAGCTTTTTTGAAGTAAGTCATTTACTTGTTTGAGTTGTACATCAATGCTTTTAAGTTCATTAATTATTGGTAAATTTTGACTTTGAATGCTTTTAATTTGTTTTTGAATTACCTCAATTTCACCATTAATATCATCTAATTGTTTTTGAGTTCCTGCATCTTCTCTAACTAAATTTTCAATCCTATTTTTGTTAATTGTTGCAGTTTTTAATTGAGCATTAAGTACGCTAATTTGAGATAGTACATTACTTGATTTTGAACTGATAATTGTTTTTTGCACTAATAATTGATCTCTTTTCAAACTCAATGGAATTGTATCTATAAAACCAACATAGGCTCCTTTTTTTAGAATTTGTCCTTCTTCTGCAGTAAATTGAATTAATTTTCCGCTATTTTCTGCTGAAATCGTTATTTCTGTTGCTTCAAAATTTCCATATCCATCTGCTTTTTCATTTTTGTTACAACTTAAAAGAAAGGTTCCAATTAGAAATAGTCCAAATATATTTTTATTAATTTTCATAAGTGTTAATTTTTAGTTCCTTTAGTGGTATTATAATTTGCTTTTGAGTATAACAGTTGTGTGTAATGTGCTTTTAGGTTATTTTCAGCTTCATAAAGATTAGTTAACTCAGTAATGTAAGCTGAAGCGGTAATAACACCGTTTTTTAATTGAGATGCGGATGTTTTTAATATTTTTTTTCTTAGGCTTATAATTTCTTTATCGGACTCAATAATTTCTGATATTTTAATAATTTCAGATTCATGTTTTGTTAATTCAATAGAGGTGTTAAGTTCAAAAACTTCTTGTTCGGTATCAATAATTTCTTTATTTACTTGTAATGATTTAAGTTGTTTTTTATTAGAATTCCAGTCAAATACGTTCCACTTTAATTTTATTCCTGCTAAATAGTAAGCTTGAAAAGAATTGTCGAGCATATTTAATCCGGGATTTCCATATCCTCCTGTGGCAAAACCTAAAAGTTTTGGACTATTTTTTTTAGATATTAATTTTTCTGAAGCTTTAATTTGACTTTTTTTCAATTTAAATAAATCTAATTCTGGACGATTAATTTCAGTATTAAAATCTAATGAAATTTCAGGATTGTCTAATGTAATCTCTGAAGAAATGTTTTCTCCAATTAATTGAGAGAGAGATTTGATGTAGCTAAATTTATCTTTATCTAACTCTATAAATTGTTGATCTACCTTAAGTAGTTCGGCTTCTAAAACACTTTCAGAATTTGGGAGTAAGGCCCCAAATTTTACACCAGCATTAACCTCTTTTAATGTTGATGCTAATTCATTTTTTTTAGCGAGTAATAAGGCTTTCTTTTCTTGCAACAATAAAATTGAAAAATAAAGTTGATTCACCCGTTCTTTTAGTTGATATAAATTTACTTCAACTTGTTTTTGTTGAGTTTTTAAAGAAGCTGTTTTTTCTTCAAGTGCTGCATTTGTATGCCCACCATCATAAATTAGTTGATTTACGTTTAAATTTAATTGATATTGATCATTATTAGGTGGTGTAATGTTTACATCTGGTAAACTTATGGGTAATTCTATGACTTCGGATTGGTAAGTAGCTTTTGATTCGAAGTCAATTTGTGGTAATTTACCAGTCTTAATTATTTCCTTTTCCAAAATATTTTGTTTTGTCAAAAGGTTATTCTGTTTTGATAAAGGATAATTCTTTTCGACTAGTATATAGCATTCTTTTAAGCTTATTTTTTCTTGCGCAAAAGAATTAATAGCAAAAAATATCATTAGGAGTGTAGCTATTTTTTTCATCTGTTTATAATTATTTTTTGTTTGACAAAACATCTATTTGATTTTTATAGAATTTAAAATGAAATCCACTACTTCAGTCTTTCTTTCTTCCATTAATTCTTTAAAAGTGGTTTTATCAACTTTTAAAAATCCTTTTAATAGCGGTGAAGCGATAAATGGAAAAATGTTCAATGCTATAATATTAATAAATAAATGCTCAGCCTTTATAGGTCTTATATGTCCGTCTTTGACTGCATTTTCAATTTGATTTCTAAACTTTTCAATATTGGGTAATTTATTTGAAAGTTGTTTTTCAATAAATTCTGGATTTCTATTAAGTTCTTGTATAATAAAATTTGGGAGATAAGGGTGTTTTATAATAAATGTTATATAATTATGAGTAAAGTTTTTTATTTTATCAAATAAACTATTATCTGCATTTATAATATCATTTAACTGTGGAGCTAAAGTTGAAAACGCTTTTTTAAAAACAGCTTCAAAAAGTAATTGTTTACTTCTGTAATAATAATGCAGCATTGCTTTATTAATACCTGCTTCATCTGCAATTTCTTGCATTCTAGCAGCTGCCATTCCTTTACGCTCAAATATTTCTTTAGCTGCATTTAAAATATTTGATTCTGTTGAGCTATGTTTTTTTAAATTCATATATAAACTAATTAGTTTAACCATTTAGTTAACAAACGTAACAACTAAATTTTAATTTTCAAAATAAGTTTTGTTTTTATTAAAAAATTTAACAAATTATTTAACTAAATGTTTAAAGATAAGAAGGAGAAAGTTAATTTAAGGAGTGTATAATTATCGTTTACGAAGTTAAATTCTTAGATACTTTTATGTTGTACTAATAATTTTTTAAGCACTTAAATTTTGCCATTTATTTTCTTAATGATTTTTTTGCTGGAATTGGTACATCAGTTTAACAATACGATCAATTTCCGTTTCAAAATCCTTGTATAAAGGTTCATATTTTGACACTAGTTTAACTCTCAGATTTAATAGAGTTTCATTAGGTTTCAAGCCGTTGTTATAATCTAATTTTACTTGTTTCCAAACACTTGATAATAAATTAGCGTCTCGTATCACTGACTTTAGCGTAGTTACATTACCATGTCCTGTTAACACAATAGTTGGGTTTAATTTTATTATGGTATTAAGTGTGTTGATCAACCCTAGAACATTTCCATCACTTGTAATCATTGGCATCCAATCTGAACTCAACACATCACCTCCAAATATAATTTTTTGTTCAGGTAGCCACATTAAAATATCTCCATGAGAATGTCCATTATTAGCGAAAATAAACTCAACTTCCACACCTCCAAAAGTACGCTTTTGAGGATAATTCAATAATAAATTAGGATAAATAAGATGCGTAGTACCAATTGTGCCTTTGGTCACTTTGGAATAAAACGCTACATCATCTTGACCATACTTTTTCATTGTTTCCAGGGCTTGACTACTGGCAATAATTTCAGCATCAGCAAATGCTGCATTGCCTAACCAATGATCTGCATGGCTATGTGAATTAACCACCCAACGAACAGGTTGATTTGTAATAGATTTAATTGCTTTCTTAATTTTATTACCAATTAACTCAGAAGATCCTGTATCAAAAAGTAACACCCCGCTTTTAGTAACCACAAAATGAATGTTGGAATTCCATCCTTTGTTTTCAGGAGTAGGTAATCCAATGGATGGTGATATAATACTATAAACATTTTCAGCAATAGAGGTTACTACAAAATTGGAGTTAGTATTTGTTGACCAAGCGCATTGGACAATTAATATGATTAAGCTGAAAAAGGAAATAATTTTTACTTTAATACCCATAGTCGTGGTTATTTTTTTAGTTTTTTTACTGTAGCTTTTGCATTTTCATTGTTAAAGTTTAACTCCAGTGATTTTTTATAATTCACAATAGCTAGTTCGGTGTTTCCATTAACCATATAGGCTTCACCCAAACTATCAAATGCATTATATGAAAGAGGATAAAGTTCTGTATTTAAAAGAAATATCTCAATTGCTTTATTTCTATCATCTTCACGATTACTTTGTAACATATGGTATCCAATTCGATTTATAAGTGATTCAGGAGGGCTAAAATCCCATGAAAGTCGTTCAGAAACCTGATTGAAATGTTGAAGTAGTTGTTCTTTACTTGTGATATTACGATAGGATATTCCGTAGCCATTAAAAATTGCAGTTATACCTTTATAAAATGCAATGGGAGGTACAGATCCGTGGTTTTCATTTTCAAAATATTCTAGTTTGGCAGGAAACTCTCCTTTACATTTACTATTTAAAGATTCATATAATCTTATATGTCGATCGCGATTTCTAATATTTCTTTTACCCCAATTGGCTGAGGCGATGTAAAGAAATCTTTTGAATGAATTTTCAGTAACAGCTGTTAATTTTTTATCCATCGTTTCTGCATTCCAAGTACCTAAACTTGGATCAACAGCAATAAAAGAGTTGAAAAGTGTTTGTTCTTTCATATAGGCATGAGTAACAAACAAACCACCTAGTGAATGTCCAAAAAGTATGCGATAGGGAACTGTTCTATATTTCTTGTCCAGCTCAGGAATAAGTTCCTCCTCTATAAAACTTAAAAAGTTTTCTCCACCACCAGAATCGTTTTTTCTTGTTGTAATAATTTTATCAGGTGTAAAATCTCTTCGCCTGTTAACGTTTTGAATTGCCGCTACAATCATTTCAGGAATTCTCAGGTTGCCATTGTATCCGGAACTCATATAGTTCACCATACCTGTTACAGGTTTAAAGTGAACATGTCCATCTAGCACTATTAATACTGGGTACTTTTTATATGATGAACCTTCCTCGTAATAAGAATCAGGAAGACTTACCCAAAATTCTCTTGTTTCGTTAAGTGTATGGGAGTAGAGTTTATCCTTAAACCCTATATTAATTGGATTGTGTTCTTGTGCATAGTTAGTACTTATAATTGTAAGCAAACAAAAAGCAGTAAAAATAAATTTATTCATGATATAAGAGATTTAATGAATGTTTTTCCTAGAATCTTTATAGAGCCATAGCAAATTTACTATTTTCCATTGTCCATTAATTTTGATAAGGTGTAAATATTCATACCAGTTGTCTGATACTAGTTTTACAGAAGCTGCCTTTTGATATGCATCTAAAATGGTAACCTCATTTTTCGGGTTTGTTGGAAATTTTATTCCAGATTTATTCCACGATTCGGCAAAATCCAGCATCTGTTTATAGGTAGTTTCTCTTATTTTTTCTTTTTTATTTTTAAAATCGAATTCGATGGTACGCTTTGCTAGTTGTTCGTGCATTACCTTTTTCATAAGTTTAGGTTTTAACTCTTGTAATGCGATTAAATAGCCCAAGGATATTCGCTTAATTTCAATTGAATCTTTCTTAGAGATAGGAGAAGCCAACTTGGTATATACATTGGAGAAATCTATTCTTTCATTGAGTAAGGTTTTGTCAACATCATGTACCGCTCTGCCAATTTGATTTCCGTTAGTATCATACTTCTTCACGCCGTAAGCAAATCTCCATTGATTTAAAGTTAATTTACCATCTTTATTGTGATACTCATATTTAATGTGGTTTCCATTTTCGTCATAAGTGTCATGATAAGAGGCGACACCTGTTGCATTTTCAATAGGCTTAAAATTGTTGTCCAGATTGTAATTGGCTTTAGGATAACCTTTTTTATCGTAAACTATTCCTGTTGTACCAAACTTAAAGTATGGTGAAATTGTTACTGTGGAATCATTTAAATTATACCGGTTTTCAACCACCATTTTTTTATACTTCTTCCATTGGTAATGGGAAATCCCCCAATTGGATTGCATGTGATTGTCTTTTAGGTCGTAAAAATTTAAATCGGTAATGAAACCATTTTTATCCTTTGTAAAGATCTCTTTATAAACTCCTCTATCGTTAGTTATACGTTTTCCATTGGGGTCATAAAATGTTCGTATCTCCATATGGTTGTTATACAAAAATTCAATTCTGTAAGCACCAAATGTTGTTAGCGGATGTTGCTGTTGTGTGTGATAGTGGTGGTTAATAATTTCTACAAGTTGTTTGTTTTTATATGTAAATACATAATGAGAAGAGGAATCTGCCTCCAGTTTTGATATTGGGTATATTCCCAAAATGGGTACGTGTGGTGATACATGATTGTACCTAATATGTCTAAAGTATTTTTTATTGTTTTGGTTTTGAGCTTGTAGTCCAAAACTAAAACAAATTATTATTAGTAATGATATGTGTTTAATCATTTTGTGAGTATTTAATGAAATACAAATAAACCCTATATTGTCATTCAAAAATAAAAAGTAGATAAATAAGGGATTTTAACCAACAGAAAAGGGGATTCTTATAAAAATGGTTTTCAGCTTTGTAAACTATGTTTTTATCTGCCTTAAATGCTTTTTTGTCTACTAAAGTAGTGGTATAAAAGAAAATTCTTTATGTTAGATGTTTGGTGTAAATTTGTCTGATGCTACTTAATAAAAAACACTTACTGAATACAGTTGTAAGTCATGCCATTTTTTGGGTACTATTGTTCTTGTTTTTTGTGCTACCAACATTGGGGTATCAAAGCATGAAGCTAGCTTACGTAGCTGCGTATGCAACTAAAATTATTCCACAAATGATGGTTGCCTATGTAATGATTTATGTGCTAGTACCATATGTGCTTAATCGATATGGAAAAATTCTTTTCGGAATAAGTGTGTTTGTTCTACTTTATTTAGCATTTGTACTGTACACTTTTTTTAGGTATTATGGTTTTGAAATTGTTTTTCCTGAGTTTTATCGTTTATCTCGTAAAGTTGATTTTTGGTGGCGAGCTACAGATTTTCATTATTTTGCCCAAAATATTATTTGGTTTCTTTTTCCTGCTGTTATACTTATGTCAGTTCGTTATTACAAGCATCAGCGTGAAGCACTAGAGTTAAGGGAACAAAAAAAAGTTGCAGAGTTGAGTGCATTGAAAAATCAGCTTAATCCTCACTTTTTATTCAATACCCTTAATAATTTGTACGCATTGGCTATTAAAAAATCAGACCAAACCCCAGAGGTGATTGCAAAATTGTCTGAAATTTTAGATTATACCCTTTATAGATGTAATAAAGAGTTCGTAGCTCTTAGCGATGAAGTTAAGTTGTTGAATAATTACATAGCACTAGAGAAAATTAGGTATGGAAAAAGGGTGTATATAAGTTTTGAAAGTAATGTAGATAATACGGTAAAAATAGCACCTTTACTTTTACTCACTTTTTTTGAAAATGCTTTCAAACATGGGGTGAGCCAAGAAATAAGAGAAGCCAACATTATAGCTTTATTAAAAACAGAGGGTAGTAAGATTTATTTTAGTATTGAAAATACAATTTCCACACATAAACATGATGAAGAGAGTAGGGAAGCAATTGGGCTTAGTAATGTTCAAAAACAGCTTGAGTTACTTTATCCAAATAATCATAAATTAGTGGTGCGTAATGAAGATCAAAAGTATAAGGTAGATTTAAAAATTAAGACAGCATGAAGTACAAGTGCGTAATTGTAGATGACGAAGAACTTGCTAGGGAGCTAATAGAAACACATCTTTCTCAATTTGATGAATTTGAGTTAGTGGCATCTTGTGAAAGTGCTTTGGAAGCCACTAAAATACTAGCAATTAACTCCATTGACCTGCTATTTTTAGATATTGAAATGCCAGTACTTAAAGGAACCGATTTTTTAAAAAGTCTTAGTAATGTACCTAAAGTAATTTTTACAACCGCTTACCGAGATTATGCCATTGAAGGGTTTGAACTTAATGCTGTTGATTACTTACTTAAACCTATAGTTTTTGAGCGGTTTTTTAAATCCATACAAAAATTCTTGGAAAGCATTCAACCAAAAACTATAAAAGTAATCAAGGAAGAAGCATCGGAATTAAGCAACTATGTTTTTGTTCAAGCAAACAGAAAAAATATCAAAATAAAATTTGATGATATTTTGTATATAGAGAGCTTAAAGGATTATATAAAAATACATTATAAGACCCGTAACGTAATGACCAAATATAGCATTACAGCCTTTCATGAATTGCTTGATAATCGCTTCTTAAGAATTCACCGATCGTTTATTGTAAATAAGGAAGCTATTACAGCATTTACAAAGCACGATATTGAAATTGGAAAAATTGAGATTCCTATTGGTCATAGTTATAAACACCAAGTAATGGAACGTTTAATTTCTTCTTGATGAAATTTATTTTTGTAAGCTTGAGAAACTCTTAATTGGATGAACCCATTCCCATTCAGATTTTCCGAAATTACCCGAATCTTCAATTACTTTAATATGTGTTTCGTCAATTATTTTTATGGTTATTTTCCCATACAATTTGTCTTTACCTACAGGAATATCTGCCCATGAGAGTTCTATTTTATCTTCATTTATTATTCCATGACCCACATGGCACCAGTTTTCGCCTAAATTAATATCGTTAGTTTTTTGATTCATTCCTAACCAAAACACATGATTATCAACAACGTTTATCCAAAACGGATTTTTGCCAGCAGATTGCCAAAAGCCTGGTTTTATTAATGAATTTGAATTTTGCATAGTATTGTTTTTTTCAATTGTTCCTTAAAATAATTCTGTTGCCTCAAATTTAATGAAATTTATGAAGTAGGTATTAGAAATGATTTTTTTGAAAAGCTCTTCAATATTGATTTGAATAACATTGATATTTTTTTAATTAGTATTGGTTTATTTTTAAATTTACAGATATTAAAAAGTAGATTGCTACATTTTAATTAAAAATAATATTTTATACATGCATAAAATCAATACTTCAATTTTATATAGCGGTCAAGAAAAAATTTTACTAGCAGTAGATTGTATAATTTTCGGATTTGATTCACACAAACTAAAACTCTTATTATTTAAAAGAAAAGTAGAACCTCTCAAAGGAGAATGGTCATTAATTGGATCTTTCGTTAATAATCAACAAACTTTACAAGATGCAGCTAAGGAAATATTATATAAATCAACAGGATTATCTAATGTATATTTAGATGAATTAAAAACCTATAGTAAATTAGATAGAGATCCTGGTGAAAGAGTAATTTCTGTTGCTTATTTTAGTTTGATTAGAATTAATGAATTCGATATTGAGAATGTTGAAAAATATGATGCTCATTGGTTCGATTTTGACAATATTCCTAACTTAATTTTAGATCATAATGAAATGGTAAAAGATGCAATTTCTAAGCTTAGATCTAAAGCCATATACCAACCCATTGGATTTGAATTACTTCCAGAAAAATTTACCATCCCACAATTACAAATACTTTATGAGTGCGTTTATCAACAAAAACTAGACGATAGGAATTTTAGAAAAAAGATTTTATCATTTGATATTTTAACAAAAACTACAGAAAAAGATAAATCGGGATCAAAAAAAGGAGCTTTTCTATATATGTTTGATAATGAGAAGTATAAAGAGTTTGTTGCTAAAGGTAATAATTTTGAGCTTTAAATAATTATGTATTATTTTGACTATATTGAATAATAAACGTATATTTAACATTTATTATTTTTAAATTATGTCAAAATTAAATGGAAACATATTTAAAAGAGCAACCGCACAAAAGATTTAATATTTTAACTGGAGAATGGGTCTTAGTTTCTCCGCACAGAACAAAAAGACCTTGGCAAGGAAAACAAGAGGTCACTGAACCAAAAGATAAAATTTCGTATGATTCAGAATGTTATTTATGCCCTACAAATAAGCGTATTAATGGGGTGAAAAATGACGATTATAAAAGCACCTATGTTTTTTCAAATGATTTTGGTGCGCTTATGAACAACTCTGAAAAATTCAGTTATAAAAAAGGTCTGTTAAGGGCTGAAGGAGAAATAGGTATATGTAAAGTTGTATGCTTTTCGCCTAATCATTCCCTATCAATACCAGATTTAGAGATTTCAGAAATTGAAAAAGTAATTGAAACTTGGCAACAAGAATATTCTTTATTAGGCAATCTTAAAAATATTAATTACGTTCAAATATTTGAAAATAAAGGGGCAATTATGGGTTGTAGTAATCCGCATCCTCATGGACAAATATGGGCGCAATACTCTATCCCAACTGAAATTCAGAAAAAAACAGCCACACAAAAAGAGTTTTATCAGAAAAATGGTACTAGTTTATTAAAAACCTACCTTGAGGAAGAATTGAAGGAACAAACTAGAATTATATCCGAAAATAAACACTTTGTAACATTGATTCCTTTTTGGGCTGTTTGGCCGTATGAGGCTATGATTATACCAAAACAAGCAATGCCAAATATTAAAAACTTAACAGATAATCAAAAAAATAGTTTTGCTCAACAGCTAAAACTTTTAACACAAAAATACGATGCACTTTTTAATACATCATTTCCATATTCAGCAGGGATCCATCAAGCACCTACCAATAAAATGGATTATGAAGAATGGCATTGGCATATGAGTTTTTATCCACCATTGCTTAGATCAGCTACCGTTAAAAAATTTATGGTAGGCTATGAAATGTTTGCCATGCCTCAAAGAGACATTACGGCTGAATTAGCGGCTGAAAAATTAAGATCATTATAATTTTAAAATGATACATATAATTAAATAAAGACAACGTAACTTTATGAACTCAACATACGATTTATGTATAGAATCTCCAGGACGTATTAATATTATTGGAGAGCACACAGATTATAACAACGGATTTGTTTTACCAACAGCCATAGATAAAAAAATAAAGTTTTCTTTTAAGAAAAATGAAAATTCAACAATTTGTAATGTACGTAGTGTTAATTTTAATGCAAGTTTTTCTTTTGATTTAACTAAAGTTGAACCAAGTAAACATCAATGGGAAAACTATATTTTAGGAGTTGTTTTTGAGCTACAGCAACTTACAAACAATTTAAAAGGATTTGATTGTGTTATAGAAAGTGACATCCCTATTGGCTCAGGAGTTAGCTCTTCAGCTGCTTTAGAATGTGGTTTAGCTTTTGGTTTAAATGAACTTTTTAAATTAAAACTTTCGAAACAATTAATTGTTGAATTATCGCAAAGAGCTGAGCATAATTATGTAGGTACCAAGTGCGGTATAATGGATCAATTTGCCTCTGTAATGAGTAAAAAAGACCATGTAATTTTGTTAGATTGCAAATCTTTAGAATTTGAATACATTCCTGTTTCAATAAAACCATATAAAATAGTACTTTTAAATACGAATGTTTCTCATAATTTGGCTTCGGGAGAATATAATAAACGTAGAGTGCAATGTGAAACTGGAGTAAAAATAATTCAAAAAGAACATCCACATGTTGCATCTTTAAGAGAGGTTACATTAGATCTATTAAATAAATTTGAAAGTACATTGGATCCAACCGTTTTTAACAGATGTAAATATGTGATAGAAGAAAATGAAAGAGTAAAAAAGGCTGTAAATGCATTAAAGAACAAACAATTAACAACTTTAGGAAAGCATATTTACGAAACACATGAAGGCTTAAAAAACCTATATGAAGTAAGTTGTCCTGAGTTAGATTTTTTAGTAGAATTTTCAAAAGATTATAAAGAGGTTTTAGGAGCCAGAATGATGGGCGGAGGTTTTGGAGGTTGTACTATTAATATCATACATGAACATAAAATTGAACAATTTATTGAGGATATTTCGAAGGCTTATTTTAATAATTTTAATATTAAATTAACTGCTTTTGAAGTTATGCCTAGTAAAGGAACATCTATTAAAAATTAACTAAACTTAAATATATTTTTATGACCGCAAATTTTGAATTTTTAGATTATTTCATATTTATAATCTATGCACTATTAATTTTAGGTGTTGGTTTATGGGTGTCAAAAGATAAAAAAGGACATCAAAAAAATGCTGAAGATTACTTTTTAGCGAGTAAATCGCTGCCTTGGTGGGCAATAGGAGCATCCTTAATAGCTGCTAATATTTCTGCAGAACAGTTTATTGGAATGTCTGGTTCAGGATTTGCTTCTGGTTTAGCAATTGCTTCTTATGAGTGGATGGCGGCTATCACATTAATTATTGTTGGGAAATACTTTTTACCCATTTTTATTGAAAAAGGCTTGTATACAATTCCTGAATTTGTTGAAAAAAGATACTCTACCAATTTAAAAACCATATTAGCAGTATTTTGGATTGCGCTATATGTATTTGTAAACTTAACGTCGGTACTATATTTAGGTTCTTTAGCACTTGAAACAATTATGGGAATTCCTATGATGTATGGTGTAATTGGTTTAGCTCTTTTTGCAGCGGCCTATTCATTATATGGCGGTTTATCAGCGGTAGCTTGGACCGATGTAATTCAGGTAGTGTTCTTGGTTTTAGGAGGTTTAGCTACAACTTATCTAGCTTTAAACACCGTTTCTGATGGACAAGGAGTTGTAGAAGGAATTAAAACAGTTTACAATGCAGTACCTGAAAGATTTGCAATGATATTAGATGAATCAAATCCAGAATTTAAAAACCTTCCTGGACTGGGAGTTTTAGTTGGAGGAATGTGGGTAGCAAATTTATATTATTGGGGGTTCAATCAATATATTATTCAACGTACTTTGGCTGCAAAATCTTTAAAAGAAGCACAAAAAGGGATTTTGTTAGCGGCTTTTTTAAAGTTAATCATTCCTTTAATTGTTGTAATTCCTGGAATTGCAGCTTATGTAATGGTAAATGATCCTGAAATTATGATGAGACTTGGAGCTGAAGGATTACAAAATTTACCTTCGGCAGAGCAGGCTGATAAAGCCTACCCTTGGTTGTTACAATTTTTACCAACAGGTTTAAAGGGTGTTGCTTTTGCTGCATTGGCAGCCGCTATTGTATCTTCTTTAGCCTCTATGCTAAATTCAACTTCAACAATATTTACAATGGATATCTATAAACAATATATTAATAAAACAGCAAGCGATAAAGCAACGGTTAATACTGGAAGAATTTCTGCTGGAATTGCATTAATCATTGCTTGCATTATGGCTCCTTTGTTAGGTGGTATAGATCAAGCTTTCCAGTTTATTCAAGAGTATACTGGAGTGGTGAGTCCAGGTATTTTAGCGGTATTTATGTTGGGATTATTTTGGAAGAAAACAACTAATAAAGGTGCTATTATTGGTGCTCTAACTTCAATTCCAGTAGCAATGTATTTTAAAGTTGCTCCAAAGGGTTGGTCAACAAATTCAATCTTTGTAAATGTTCCTTTTATGGATCAAATGGCATATACTTTAATTATTACCATGATAGTTATTGCTCTTGTAAGTTATTTTCAAAACAAAGGAGCAGATGATAAAAAAGGAATTGCTATTACTTCAAATTTGTTTAAAACAAGCCCAATATTTAACGTTGGAGCCTTTGCAGTGATGATAATTTTAGTTGTTCTTTATTCACTATTTTGGAAATAATAATATAAGTTTAAGTTAAAAAAGAGTTGGCAGTTGTCAGCTCTTTTTTTGTATATTTGAGATGAATTCATCTTTTATATATGAAAACTTTTAAAAATAGCACTACTCATACAAAATCTTACAGACAGTTATTTGAGTGCCTTATGTTTTTTACTGTCATTTCATAATTATTTTTAGAGTTTCCTCAAGCATTTTTTTAGAGACCTTATCCAATACTTTTTAATTATGAAATCCAAATCTGTATTTATACAACCAGAAAGACCAGCTTCAGTTCAAGGTAATTTTTATCAACCAATAAATAATAACATTGGCCCAGGGATGAATGAACGAATTCAAAAACTGAGAAAATTAAGTTTTGAAACCGAACCTACCTTATCAATAGAAAGAGCATTAATCCAAACAAAATTTTATAAAGCTAATTTTGGAAAATATGCAACCCCTGTACTAAGAGGGTTAAATTTTTTAGAACTATGTAAACAAAAAAGTATTTATTTAGGAAATGATGAATTAATTGTAGGTGAACGAGGTCCAAAGCCAAAAGCAGTTCCAACATTTCCTGAACTTACCTGTCATAGTGTTGAAGATTTCCACGTGTTAAACACTAGAGAAATGCAACGATACACTATTTCTAAAAAAGATATTACTACTTATAAGAATGAAGTAATTCCTTATTGGAAAGGGAAATCAATGCGCGAAAGAATTTTTAGTCATGTTCCAAAACAGTGGAGTAAATTATACGAAGCAGGTTTGTTTACTGAATTTATGGAGCAAAGAGCTCCTGGACATACAGCTTTGGATGGAAAAATTTATAAAAAAGGCATGTTGGATTTTAAAAAAGAAATACAACAACAAATAAATCGTTTAGATTTTTTAAATGATCCAGAAGCTACTGATAAAAAAGAACAATTAGAAGGAATGAAAATTTCTTGTGAAGCAGTCATTATTTTTGCCGAACGACATGCCGATTTAGCGGAAAAGCTAGCGAATGTAGAAACTGATTCGAAAAGAAAACAAGAACTGTTAAAAATAGTAGAAGTATGTAGGTGGGTGCCTGCAAATGCACCTCGTAATTTTTATGAAGCCATACAAATGTATTGGTTTGTGCATTTAGGAACTATTACAGAATTAAATGGTTGGGATGCTATGAATCCTGGTCATTTTGACCAGCATTTAACACCTTTTTACGAAAAGGAATTAGCCGAAGGTACTTTAACAAGAGAAGAAGCAAAAGAATTATTAAGTTGTTTTTGGATAAAAGTAAATAACCATCCTGCACCTCCAAAAGTAGGAATTACAGCCAAAGAAAGCGGTACATACAACGATTTTACTAATATTAATATTGGAGGAGTTAAAAGTGATGGTTCAAATGGTGTTAGTGAAGTTTCGTATATTATGTTAGAAATAATTGAAGAGTTACACATACTTCAACCTGGAAATTCGGTACATATAAGTTCTAGAACTCCAGATCGGTTTTTAAAAGAAGCATGTAAAGTAATTCGTCAAGGACACGGATATCCTTCCATTTTTAATCCAGATATTTACATTCCTGAGATGTTACGACAAGGAAAATCTCTAGAAGATGCTCGAGAAGGAGGTTGCAGTGGTTGTATTGAAGTAGGTGCTTTTGGAAAAGAAGCCTATATTTTAACAGGCTACTTAAATGTTCCAAAAATTATTGAAATCACATTGAATAATGGTGTAAATCCATTAACAGGTAAACAGGTTAGTATTAAAACGGGAGATCCAAGAGATTTTAAAAGTTATAATGAATTGTATGAAGCTTTTAAAACGCAACTAAATTATATTGTAAATCAGAAGATTTTAGTAAGTAATTATATCGATAGGATGTTTGCAAAATATAGTCCTGCAACTTTTTTATCAGTAGTTATAGACGATTGTATTACCAATGGGAAAGATTATTACAATGGAGGGCCTCGTTATAATACCAATTATATACAATGTACAGGGCTAGGTACAGTAACCGATAGTTTATCCACGTTAAAAAAACACGTTTTTGAAGATAAAAATATATCAATGGATACCATTTTAAATGCAGTTTCAGTAAATTTTGAAGGAAAAGAAATTTTGCGTCAAACGATATTGAATAAAACTCCTTTCTATGGAAATGATGATGATTATGCCGATTCAATTGCGCTACAAGTATATAACGATTTATTCGATGCCATTGACGGAAAGCCAAACACAAAAGGAGAAACTTTTCATTTAAATATGTTATCAACAACTTGTCATGTATATTTCGGAAAAGTAATGGGAGCAACACCAAACGGTAGGTTAGCTCACAAATCTATCTCAGATGGAACTTCTCCATCACATGGTTGTGATACCAATGGACCTTCAGCAGTTATAAAATCATTAACCAAAATTGATCAAGTAAAATCAGGAGGCACCTTATTAAATCAGCGGTTTTTACCGAGTTTATTAAAGCGTGATGAAGATATTATGAAACTGGGTAACTTAGTACGGAGTTATTTTGCTTTAGGAGGGCATCATATTCAATTTAATATTGTAGATACAGCAACCTTATATGCGGCTCAAGAAAATCCTGAAGATTATAAAGATTTATTAGTTAGAATGGCGGGTTATAGCGATTATTTTAACGATATGAATGCCGATTTACAACAAGAAGTAATTGATAGAACAGAAAACGAATCGTTTTAAATGAGCACAGGTCTAATTTTTGATATTAAAAAATATGCTATAAATGATGGTCCTGGAATTCGATTAACCGTATTTTTTAAAGGATGTAATTTGCAGTGTAAATGGTGCCATAACCCAGAGAGTATGTCACCAAAAGTGCAAAAAATGTACAATGTTAAAAAATGTATTGGAGCATTAAGCTGTATTAAAAATTGCCCAAATAATGCTCTAAAAATGACTTCAGAGGGTATAGTTACAGATTATACTATTTGTAATTTATGTGGTAAATGTGCTGAAGTTTGTCCAACTAAAGCTTTTGAAATGTTAGGTTCTACAATTTCAATTTCTGATTTGATGCAGAAGATTGATAATGAAGCAATTTTTTTTGATCAATCAGGTGGTGGTGTAACATTTTCTGGAGGAGAACCTTTAATGCATTCAACATATTTATTGGAAGCTCTAAAAGAATGTGGAAAAAGAATGTATCATAGGGTAGTAGATACTACTGCTTTTGCAAGTTTAGAAACCGTGTTGGAGGTAGCCAAACACACGGAACTTTTTTTGATTGATTTAAAAGTAATGGATTCTATGAAACACAAAGAGTTTACAGGTGTTTCTAATCAAAAAATACTTTACAATATTGTAGAATTAGCAAAAACTAATTGTGAATTAATTTTTAGAATGCCCTTAATTAAGGGAGTAAATACGTCTAAAAAAAATATTATTGAAACTGCAAAATTTATGAATTCTTTAGAAGGAAACAGAACCGTTATTAACCTGCTTCCTTACCATAATATTGCTGAAAATAAATATAAAAAATTAGGAACTCCAAATAACAATCACGTATTTGAAGCTCCTAATATAAATGAAATAACCAATATTATTTCAATATTTAAAAATAATGGTATTTCTGCCTCTGTTGGGGGATGATTAATATCTAAACGTATAAGAATTTTATTATTCAGCTTTTGTTTTAATTATATCAACAAATACTAAAATTTGTTACCCTATTTTTAAAAATTTCTAAAATTCCAATTAGTGTAGTTGGAAGATTTTTCGAGTTTAGATTCTATTTCATCAGGTAATTCTGGGAAAAAATCAATTCCGGTTAAGTTTTCAATTTCATCAATAGTAACCACAAAGTTATACAAACCTTTTTCTGAAGCTTTGTGAGGAATTAAAAAAGCAATAGCTTTAATTTTTGGTTGATGGTAATCTAATATAATTTTATAAAATTGTGTTGGAACAGCTACTTTTTCACTGCCAATTGTTTTTAAATTTTTAGATAAAACTCCACCAGTAATCACATATAATTTATCATATTTTTGTACCCAATAACGTACTTTTTGCTCCAATCTGTTCCATATACCAGCATTAAATTCATACAATTGAGGAGTAATATTAGAAGTTAAAAAAGTTTCGTTAAAGGCTTCTTTTGAAAATTTACGATCACCAGCTGGACATAAATGACCTTTGTTATAACCAGAGTTTTTATAATTTTTGTAGTTGGCACTTTGAGTTTTTACTTTTGAATCTTTTTCAAAGTACGATCTTTTAAAATTTTGGTTTGAAAGATGTTCCAAAGTTAATTCATAAGCAACCCATTCAGCTTGTTCAAATTTTTCATTATAAGAAAGAGAATAATAATTGTGATGTATTATTTGTCCAGTGGTTGACGTAGGTAAATAGTTGAAATTTGAAGAAAAAGAAATGTTTTTTTCTTCCACATCATAATTATCATAGATATATAATATACATGCAAATAACAATGCAATTATGGCATAAATAGTTTTCCTATTTTTCACTTTTTAATGGAATTTCTTTAAAGTTAGAAGTTTTAGGTAAGTCTTCAAAAATCTTTACAAATTCAGCAGGAGGAGAAGTTAATTTACGTTTTTCTAAATCTATCCAAGCACCATAAACTTTTATTTCGGCAGAAAGTTTTCCAGCTTCATTAAAAATTTGATGATTAAAACGCCAACGTTCAATCTCTTTTGAAACTCCTTCTAATTCCATTTTTACTGTAATATTTTCACCTATATGAATTTCTTTGTAAAAAGAAGTTTCTTCTTTAAATAAAATAGGACCAATATTTAGTTTGGCAAATTCATTAATAGACAGCCCATGTTCTTGAAAATACCGAACTCTAACTTCAGCAGCATAATCATTATACGCTGTATGTCTCATATGACGATTTGGGTCAAAATCAGACCATTTTGTTTTAAATAATACTTCGAAATTCATTTGATATTTTTTTGAAGTTGCTAATTTAAGGTAAAACGTAAAAAGAGTCGAGAAATTTCTCGACTCTTTTAAAACAATTATAAACTACTAATTTAGTTAATTTAAGGTTCATTTAAAACGAACCAATCCTTTTTTTTAATTTTTTATACAACGTACAGAAAATCCAGCGCCACGATTAGGAACCATTCCCCCATAAATATTAGCATTCGCATTAAATATACGTAATGATTTAGCATCGTTTCCACTTATACTACTTGACCAGTAATAGCCTTTGTTTGAGGTGTCTAAAGACCCATTTTTGTTACGTGCACCTGCCAAAACCCATTTTAAAGGAGAGGCAAAAGCTCCAGCTGCATCATTGGTAACCCAAGTTAAACGTTCGGCATTTAATTCGGCTTCTGTAGGTAGCCTATAACCAGATGGACAAGGGTTGTTAGTTCCATTTGAGCCTTGCCAAAGTGCGTTGTTTTTAGAACTTCGCCAATCAGATTGTGAATTGCTTGTTGTTATAAATTTCCCATGTCCAGGGATGTCAGAATTGCTTAAAGTGCCTATGGTATTACTTGACCTTTTTTCATGTCCATCTGTTAAACGACCCCATTGGTATAAATAACCAAAAGCAGCAGAATCTGTTGGACTAGTACCCACTCGGGTTGCACCTAAATTTTTATTCATCCAAATTTTGCCTGTTTTTGGATTGTAAACATCTTGAATGATTCCTGTTGGAAGTTCATGAGATGTTCCAATAATTGGACCGGGTTCATGTGAAATGAATTTTTCAATATTGATATAAATTACACAAGGTTCACATTCATTTCCGCCACAAATTGGTGTAAATATTATTTTGTAAGTTCCATAGCTAGTAAAAGTATAATTAAAAGTTTTACCATTATCAGATAGTATAATGCCATCTGGATCTACAACTGTCCATTTATATTCAACATCACAATTTTCAGGATTACAAACATAATTTGGTGCTGTAAATGTGTAGTTCATGGTTGGCTTTAATTCAATTTCATTTCCACATTCAATTTTTTTCTCAAAATTTGATTGAAAATTGATTTTTTGTTTTGGGTTTTTTGGAATTTTTTTATGATATCCTTTTATAGAAACACTGTTTTCTATCCATTCACCACATTCGCAATCCCCATGTTGTGAGCAACATTCAATAATAAATGCATCACTTTTATCAAAACATAATTTTTCAGCATCTTCAACAATAAATGACCAAGATCTAGGTGGGTCACAAGGTAATGAGGTTGGAATTGTGTAGGTAAATGATCCAGTATTTGGTATTCCAGTGGCTAATACTGTATACATTGTACCATTTGTATTGTCAAATAAAGAAATAGTTACTTGACTAGATGGTGTTGAACCTGACCAATTTAAATTAATGGTATCTCCTGCACAATATTTTTGACCTTGATTGAACGGTTTGATATCAATCTCACAAGGATCTGGTTCAGTTTGTTGATTGTCTGATGAAAAACAAATTATTTTTTCACAAACATTACAATTTACATCTTTAACTTTAACTTTTAGACAGAAATAAAATTCAACATCACAACAGTCTAAATTTAAAACTTCTGGATACAAAATATCTAAATTAACTGCTCCATTTATAATGGATGGATTTCCAAGTTGCCAAGTTAAACTGCTGGTACCATTATCTCCAGTATTTAAAATTAAATTACCCAGATTTGTAGTTGAAGTAGTTAAGGTTCCAAATATGCCTAAATTTTCTGGTTTACAATCTTCTTCTAAATATTCAATGTGATAGTCTACCATAGAAATTTCTACTTCTTGTAAAGGTACACTTCCACCATTGATAGTTATATTAAAAGTTTCATTGTTTTCTTGTATTGTTGCCTCAAAATCTTCAACATCACAACATTCAGTTCCTGTTACACAGGCAGCAGGGGCTTCTTCACTTCCATAGTTGGCGTTTAATTCTACTCCAGAAGTTATCATTTTAGCAGTAACCGAAACACTTTCATTACAACAGTTTCCTCCGCCAGATTTAACTACAGGAATTGTGATGGTAAAATCATTTCCAGGAAATATTTGAGTAGTTGGATTGATGTTTATGATCAATCCTCCAGAAGTTGTAAATGGTATTGAGGTTGCAGTAGCATCTTCTATTGTTAATTGTCCATTTACTGAAACACAATCTGGTAATATATCTGTAATTACAATATTATCTAAAGGTACACTTCCATTATTTGAAACAGTTATGGTATAATTAAATGTTTGACCATTTTCAACAATCTCTGTATCAGCTTTTTTAAAAATACCTAAAATACCAACTTGATCTATTGTATAATTTACAGCGCTAGAATGTGTCCCAAAACCGGTGGTACTTGGAATACTTGCAACATTAGTTTTAGTTCCATAAAGTTGTGCTAAAACTTCAGCATTAAATTTTATGATTAAGAAATTTGATCGGTTGTAATCACAAATACCAGGCATATTGGTAATATTCCAAAACGGATTTTGTAAATCTGTGGTGTTAGCTGTTACTGGAAAAGGAGGTGAAATTGGAGCTCCAAAAGGGGGGCTGCAACTATTTCTATAGCCTCTGTTTTGGTCGGCATAATATTCATACGTAATAGTTCCTGGTAGTATTTCTAAATTTTGACCTGGCATACCAAAAACATCGGTTAAGGTTGTAGATAAATTACCTGAGCCAGAATTTCCAATCATAACACTAAATTCAATGATATCTCCAATTTGATAAATTGGTGGAACAATGGTGCTTGGAGTATTTAAAATACATTTTTTAATAGAACCTCTTGGTTCAGGTGTAGCAACATCAAAATCTACAGAAGTTGTTTTATTTTGAAGCGAGGTATCTATGGTAGGACAGTTGATAGCTGGACAAGGAGATGAACCTCCTCCAGAACCATTTCCACCTCCTGTTCCAACTGCTTGATAATCTATATTAGCTGAATTTGAAATTGTTGTACCTGAACTAGTTGTTAAATTCACTTCAAAATCTACCCATATATTAATTTCTTCGCCAGGATTTAAAATAAAACCAGAAGGCGCTGTAAATGTATAAAAGATGTTTGAATAAGGTGGTATTGAAGGTGTAACAGACCATCCTATAGGTGGGCTTATTCCTGTAATTGTTATTCCGGGAATATTAAAGTTATCTGTAATAACAAGGTTTGTCCAAGGTACATTTCCATTGTTTTTAGCCTGAATTCGATATTTTCCAGCACACCCAGGAGGAATGTTAAAATATGGATGTGTATATGGATATCCATTATTATCGTAAGCATATTTTACAAAAGATAAATCTGTATTTGGAGAAACTAACGGATCTGAATTGGCTGATATGGAACCAGACATTGTACCGCAAGTTCCATCTCCTAAGGTAAAATTATAATTTGCAACATTAGTAATTATTGAACCTTCTGGTGCACAATTTTGAAGCGTTATATATTTAGTGTAAAAAGAGTTACTAGCCATTGAATAATTTACCGTATGTACAGCTCCACTTACTACAGGTACAGAAGGACTTTCTGTTATGGTTCCTGACAGTTTATAAGTTCCTAAACCAGACCCATTTGGATTATTATGATGTAGTTTAATTTTCCAAGTGGAAAGCCCACAAGTTAAATCACCAGTTACAAATTCTTTAGAAATTGACCAATAATTTGCAGCCCTTGCTATAACATTTACAGAAGTTGTACACGTAGTAATAACACCAGCACAATCTAAAGTTACTGTAACATCAAACGTTCCAACAGTTCCATTACAAGTTATATAACCAGGAAATTTATAAAATACATTAAAATTATGACCATCATTACCGTTTAAAGTAGGGGATGGTGCATTTTGGTAGGTGCCTCCTCCCATATCAGTAAAAGGAATGGCACCAGAACTTTGAAATATTAAGTTCGATGAATTGGTTATACTAACCGTTTTTACGCAGCCAGCATCATAACTTCCTGGTAAAGTAATGTTTAAAGGGATGTTGTCTCCTGTTAAAGCTTCTGTTGGTACAGAAACTGTAACATTGTCACCGTTTAAATTGCAAGTATTTGTATTAGGTGAAGTATTTACTGCAATTTGAGATTGTATTATGGTTGTTGCAAATAAAAATACTAGCAACATATATGTTTTGTATGGATATAATATATTTTTCATGATAGTAATTTTTATTGGTTATTAAAGGTGAAACAATGAGTAAATACACACGATTTGCAATTGCTTTCTTCATAAAAGACTTTAACTTTTATACAAACGGTATATTCAATTTCACAACAACTTGGATCGAAACCAGAGATTGGGCCTGGTAAACCAATAGTTAAGTTTACAGGAATTGCACCTGTTAAGATCGAATTACTTGTATATTTTACGTTTTTTGTGGCATTGTTATTAGAACTTAGGCTTCCAGAAGCAGTTTCATTTATAAGCTGTAAAGATGTTGATCCATTAATGGTGGTTCCTGGCATTAAAAACATGCCCGATTCTTCAACAGTACTAACACCTTTTGAACAAGCTGAAGGGTTGGCTGAATAACTATAAGATTGTATTTGAAATTCAATACCATATATAGGAACACTTACATTAATATCGCCATTAAAATTAAATTGATTACCATTTGTTCCATTCAATGAAATATTAAAATTATCAAAAGAAAGATCCATTTCTTCGCATTCTTCGCAAATGCAATTAGGTAATTCATCAAAATTGACACTAACGCCTGGTTGGCATAAAATAGGACTTGGATCTAAATCATCTCCTTGTAAACCAAAACCAATTGAGGTTACACTTGCAGAAACAGTTACTTCAAAACAGTAGCTTATTGTGGTGGTGCTTGCTCCAATTTGAGTTAAAAGTGTGGGATTTGGACTCACTAAAGTATAAGATAAAGGTGAATAGGTTTGGTCGAAAACAGATAAACCTGAACTAGGGTTTGTATATGTTAAATCACCTGATGTACTTGAATAAGTTGAATCAAAACAAATTTTAAATTTTCTGTTTTCGCCTTCATATCCTAAACATTCAATTTCTTCATTTGAAATGGTAAAATCTATTTCGCAATTACTGAAAGTAAAAAACATTGGTGCTGATGAGTTTCCTGTGGATGTTTCAGTAACTTTCCATCGGTATTGACCATCACTTAATTGGTGATCTTTAAAAATTTGCAATGTATTTAAAGATGTACTTGAAGTTTTTTCAATATATATACGTTGTGATTTTTGGTTATTTCCAATTTTAGTAACTTCAATAATGTATTGAGGGTTTAAAATTTTAGTGCCAATTACTTTCCAAGTAAAATTTTTAATTTCACTTGAATTTTTAAAAACACTGTTATTTTTTGGTAAAACACCAATTATTTTTTGTTGTTTCTTGTCTTTTTTTGAAGGATTGGTAAATACAACAGAGCCACTATTTTTAGCAATCATTTTATCTTTTAATTCATTAGAAACAAAATATGGGTTTGAATTCTCTCTTGATGATTGCTTCTTATTTTTATTAGATGTGGTAAGCTTTTTGCCAAAATTATAGCTTACGCCAAAACCGTAATTAAATACTTGTGGTTGGATGTTTTTTTCGGTGTATTTGAACTCAATTTGCGTTCCATCTTGTCTAATAATATCTACTTCATTTATTACACCATCTTTATTAATATCAATAAATTGTTTACGACCATCTATGGCAGTAATTCCATCAGAAAAAGCTGACAAATAATTGGCTGTTGCATACAAACCCCAATTTGGATGTAATTTATAACCCAATCTAATACCAGCATTATAAAAACCAATATTTGATGTTTCGTTTGTATTATAATTGTAAACAGGTATGGTAGTGGAAACATCTACATTTTCGGAAGTAAAATTACCTTCTAATGAAATTGGTTTGACAAGCATGATTCCGGCTCTACCAAAAATAGTTGTTTCTAAACTGCCAAAAGTTGTTTTGTAGTTTGGACCAATGCTATAGTATGAAGTTTTCCATTTTTCAGAATTAAATTTAACAGGATAAGAAACTTCATTGGCAAAATTCCGTAAATTTCCTTCGGTTGGGTTTGAAAAACCTCCTAGAGAAATTCCTAATCCAATTTTAGAAAAATAGTAAGTTGAAGATAGTTCGATAAAACTACCATCAGCAGCATAAGAATTGTCACTAAATGTTGATGTAGCAGAAGAAATGCCAGTAGTTATCAAAACTTCAACTAAACTAGAGTTGTTTTTTTCTAGTTCTGTTATTTTTTTTTGAGAATACCCAAAGGTAACACATACAAAAAAAACAAGAATACCTAATTTTTTCATAATAAAATTTGACTTTTTGTTAATAGCTTCCTTACCATTTAATAAGGCTTTTAGTGATATATCAAAAAAAACAAAAATTGTTACCCTTATAGAAAAAAATATGAGTTCAGTATATTTTAAATTGTATTTATTATAGCATTAAAATTAGGGTTAATAATGAGTTTGATTTTTTTGATTTAATAACAAAATACAAAAAAAAAATAACTTATATTTTTTGAAGTCAAAATAGGTTGCATTAAAAATCTAAGTTTATAGGTATGGAAAAATTTTCTAATAAACATAAAAACAACCCCTTTCAATGTTTTTTATCAACGAAAGGGGTTTGATTATTAATATAAAAAGTAAAAATTAATTTTTAACTAAATGATGCTGAGGTTTAATTTTTAATTCACTTAAAACATTCAAAGCTTCTTCAACGTAAATGTCTTTTTTTAAATTTTTATGCCAAGTTTCTCTTTTTTCAGCTAAATCTTTATCACTTTCTATTAACGGCTTTTCGTATAAAGGAGAGTTAAAGGTTAAGTTAGTGGTATAATTTCTTATAGATTTATATTTTAAAGATTCATTTTTGTTGTTTTCTATATCTTTTTTGTATTCATTTAAATTTAAATAAATGATAGTGTCATCTTGAGATTTTTTTAACCATTTAGCATTTTGATTTATTAGTTTAAAATAATGGTTATTTGCTACTCGTTTTTTACTATTATTAATAGCGGTATCATAGTTTTGGTAGTTATTCCAAAGTGAATAATTGGCTTGAGGAACTTTATCAAATTTTAAAGGGTTTTCTAAATCACGTTCACCAATTTCCATATAAGTAAATCTGTCTGGTAACATAATATCAGAATGAACTCCTTCAAGTTGTGTTGAACCTCCATTAATTCTATAAAATTTTTGAATAGTCATTTTCAAAGCACCAAAATCTTCTTTTAAACTATGATATCTATTTAAGTCTAAAACACTTTGCACTGTGCCTTTTCCATAGGTTTGTTTACCCCCAATTATAACTGCTCTTTTATAGTCTTGCATAGCTGCTGCAAAAATTTCTGAGGCAGATGCTGAAAGTTCATTTACTAATACTACTAAAGGACCATCCCATTGAATTTTTGAATTTTTATCTTTTTTTATATCTGGAGCTCTATCGCGGTACTTTACTTGTACAACAGGACCTTTATCAATAAACAATCCAGTTATTTCTATAGCGGTTTGAAGAGAGCCTCCACCGTTGTTTCTTAAGTCTAATACTAATCCTTCAACGTTTTCTTTTTTCAAACGTTCAATTTCTTGCTCCATATCAGTAGCAGAATTTCTAAAGTTTTTCTCGTCAAAATCTATATAGAATTTTGGCAAATGAATCACTCCAAAAGTTCGACCTTCTTTTTTTACAATACTAGATTTTACAAAAGTTTCTTCCAATTCAACAACATCTCTAATAATTGAAATTTCTTTTATGGTACCATCTACTTTTTTAACTGTTAGCCTAACTTCAGTTCCTTTTTTACCTTTAATATACTCAATGGCATCATCTAACCTCATTCCAACAATGTCAACAGGGTCTTCATCACCTTGAGCAACTTTAGTAATTAAATCTCCTACTTCAAGTTCACCTTGTTTCCAAGCTGGACCTCCAGAAATCAATTCACTTACTTTGGTATAATCATTTTTCTTTTGAAGCCTAGCTCCAATACCTTCTAATTTACCCGCCATTGAAATATCAAAACGTTTTTTTACACTTGGATCAAAATACGTGGTATGAGGGTCAAACTCTTCTGCAATACAATTGATGAAAGTTGAAAACCAATCAGAATAGGTCAATTCATCAAATCTTTCAAAAGATTCTTTCATGCCTATTCGTGTGGCTTCTCTAGATTCTTTTTCAAGCTCATTGATAGATTTCATAACATAAGAAGCATCTTCTTTTTTCTTATCTTCTTCATCAGTTAATTTATCATATAAACGAGAAAGCGTATTAAATTTAAGTTGTTTATGCCAAACATTTAATAATTGATTTTTATTTGTTGCATATGGAGCTTTTTCATAATCAACATCTAAAATTTCATCTTTACTAAAATCGAAAGGATGTTTTAAAATTTCTTGATAGTAATTTTTAGATTCATTTGTTCGTTGTTTAAAGCGCTCATAAACTGTAAAGAAAAATGTTAAATCTTTATTATTTATTTGATCATCAATTTGTGTTTTATATTTTGAAAACTCATCAACGTCCGATTGTAGAAAATATCTTTTAGCTGGATCTAATCTATCTAAAAAGTCAAAATATATTCTTTCAGAAAAAGCGTCATTAATTTCATGAGGTTCATAATGTCCTTCTGTCAAAACATATTTTAAAATGGTTAATAAAATTTTATCTTTTGGGTCTGGGTTAGCTACAGTTTGAAAACTTGTAAATAAGCTAACAACAAAAAATAAGGGTAATAAAATTTTAAATTTTCTAATCATCATCTGTCAGGCTGTTTAAGATTGTTTTGTTAGTAACTACTAAAATAATGCCATTATTTTAGCTAGTGGTCTAATTTAACTTTTTTTTATAAATACTAAGGAAAGATTCAGAAATTTTAATGTTTTTTTATTGAACAGTTTCCTAAGTTGTATTCAAACACTATTTTAGGTGTTATTTGTTTACGGTTTTTAATACATTTTACTTTTCCACTCAAAGATTAAATTGAAAAGTTAAAAGAATAACTACTTCAAATTTTGTTTATAAAAAATAAGCATTATTTACTACAATATTAAAAAAAATTAAGACCGAAGTTTCTTTACAAAATGTTAAAGTTTAAGTTATTGTAACCAAATAAAATATAGTAGTTTTGTTATTTAATAAAATAACCATGAGTAAGAGACCTTTAATTTTAGTAACAAATGATGATGGAATAACAGCTCCAGGCATAAGAACCTTAATTTCTGTGATGAACGAGATAGGGGATGTTGTAGTAATTGCGCCTGACGGACCACAGAGTGGAATGGGACACGCAGTTACAATTAATGAAACGTTGTATTGTAATGAGGTAAAAATTGATGAAGGTCCACAACGCGAATTTAAATCTTCAGGAACACCAGCAGATTGTGTAAAATTAGCGGTTAGTGAAGTTTTAGATAGAAAACCAGATTTATGTGTTTCAGGCATCAATCATGGGTCAAATTCCTCTATCAACGTTATTTATTCAGGAACTATGAGTGCAGCGGTTGAAGCCGGTGTAGAAGGGATTCCAGCTATAGGGTTTTCATTACTTGATTATTCTTGGAATGCAAATTTTAAACCTTTAAAAGAGTTTATTAAAAAAATTGCTCTGAATGTATTAGAAAATAGCCTGCCAGATGGTGTTGTGCTAAATGTAAACTTCCCAAAAAGTGAAACATTTAAAGGGATAAAAGTTTGTAGACAAGCACGTGCAAACTGGGTGGAAGAATTTGATAAAAGAACCAATCCGCAAGGAAGAACTTATTATTGGTTAACTGGTAAGTTTGTAAATATGGATAAAGGTGAAGATACTGATGAATGGGCTTTAGCAAACAATTATATTTCAGTAGTACCTGTTCAGTTTGATTTAACAGCACATCATTTTATTCAAAAATTAAACAATTGGAATTTGTAATTTAAACGAATGAAAAAAGAAATGCTTATTGGCTTTTTAGTAGCTTTAATAGCTACATCTTTTGGGTGCTATATTTTTATTGAATTTTTTTCAAATTTTGGATTTTACAAAAGTTTAGAATTAATTAAAGAAGGAAATTTAGAAGGAAAAGTATTAATGTTAGGGGCTTTAGCAAACTTTTTTGTATTCTTTGGGTTTTTAAAAAAGAAACAAATATATAGAGCTAGAGGTGTGTTATTGGAAACGTTTTTCATTGCTTTTTTAGTCTTATTTTTAAATATATTTTCTAAATAATTTATAATGAAATATTACATAATTTCAGGCGAAGCTTCTGGTGATTTACACGGGTCAAATTTAATGAAAGAACTATTTGTAAATGATTCTAAAGCTGAAATTAGATTTTGGGGAGGTGATTTAATGCAGCAAGTTGGAGGAACTTTAGTAAAGCACTATCGCGATTTGGCGTTTATGGGGTTTGTGGAAGTTTTATTGAATATTAGAACTATTTTTAAAAATATAAATTTTTGTAAAAAAGATATTTTACAATTTAAACCTGATGTTTTAATATTGATTGATTATCCAGGTTTTAACATGCGAATTGCTGAATTTGCAAAAAAAGAAGGCATAAAAGTTCTCTATTATATTTCACCTCAAATTTGGGCTTGGAAAGAAAATCGCATAAAAAAAATAAAGCGTGATGTTGATGAAATGTATGTGATTTTACCTTTTGAAAAAGAATTTTATGAAATTAAACATCAATTTCCAGTTCATTTTGTAGGTCATCCACTAATTGATGCAATTGCAAGTAGAGCTCAAGTAAATGAAATTAAGTTTAGAAAAGAGCACCACCTGTCTAACAAACCAATTATAGCGTTATTGCCAGGAAGTAGAAAGCAAGAAATAAAAAAATTACTTTCTGTAATGTTGAAAATGGTGGAAAAGTTTGAAGGTTATCAATTTGTAATTGCTGGAGCTCCAAGTCAAGATTATAAGTTTTATCAGCAGTTTATAACTAAAGATAATGTCAAATTTATTGGAAATAAAACCTACGATTTATTATCAATTTCTTATGCAGCCATTGTAACTTCTGGAACTGCAACTTTAGAAACGGCGCTTTTTAAAGTTCCTGAAATTGTTTGTTATAAAACAAGTTGGATTTCTTATCAAATTGGAAAACGATTGATAAATCTAAAATTTATTTCATTAGTAAACTTAATTATGAAAAGAGAAGTTGTTACAGAACTTATTCAAAATGATTGCAATGAAATTAGATTAGAAAGTGAACTTCACAAAATTTTAGAGACAAAAAAACGAAACCAACTTTTTTTAGAGTATTTTGAATTGGAAAAAAAATTAGGAGGTAAAGGAGCTTCAAAAAAAGTGGCAGAATTAATTATAAAACAAAACCCTGAAATAAATTAATATTTCAGAGCTTTTCTAGATAATTAAT
Organism: Lutibacter aestuarii; assembly: GCF_042676885.1. NCBI lineage: Bacteria > Pseudomonadati > Bacteroidota > Flavobacteriia > Flavobacteriales > Flavobacteriaceae > Lutibacter > Lutibacter aestuarii. Next base: position 373,354 of record NZ_JBHTIC010000005.1, on the reverse strand, counting down.
TGAATAATAAATGTTGTAATATTTTATTTACAAACAGCTTCTAGAGCATCTTCGATATCTCCAGGTGTGCTCATAATTTTCATAAATGTACCCATGGTCAACTCAGGCCAATGTAAGGCAAGTCTATACTTACCGTGTAACATAGTTGCTGTTTTATTTTGTAAAATAATTTCATAAGGCATTGCAGCAATATGGTCTTCACCAATTATTGGTAAAAAATGATTTTCACCTTCTTCTTTATTTTGCAATCCAATTCCAAATACTGCAACCTTTTCATTTTTATATACAATTTTATACACTTCAACTGTTTGCCCTTTTTTTGTTTTTAAATTATTTTCAATGGTTTTTAATCCTTCTTCAAAAGATGAAAATTCATTTAAAGTTATTGGATCTGTAAAGTAAGGCATCATTATTTTGTAATGATATTTTTTTAATTTATCAGCTTTTATACCCCCACCAAAAGGTTTAAATTCTACTCCAATACTAGATAGTGAAGATTTTAAATCTGAGTTAAACTTTTTAAAAGTGCTACTAAAAGTGTTGTAGTTGTCTCCAAGATAAGCTCTTAAAATATAATCAGGGTTGGTGTAAGAAATTGTAATTTTTCCATTTTCTTGTACTAATCCAATTTTAAAAGCTGCAGCTAATGCTCCTCTATCAGAGACTTTCACTACCGTGTTTTTTAAGTCTGTTCTAGTAAATACAAGTACCTTTAATCCAGCTTTATTTGAAGGACTATAATTACCTATAATATTAAATGAATTATTTTGTAAAGCCTGTGTAACTTTTTCAGTTACTTTTTGCATAGATTCACTAGACTCTCCCACTTTTATGTATGGTGCTACCTCTTGTCCAAAGGCGGTAAATGTCATTAAAATAATTGTGATACTACTAAAAATTAAGTTCTTCATAATTTTGATTATTAATTACTCAAAATTACTTTATAATGAATTTCACTTAGCTGATATAAGTCATTCTGTAACTATTGTTACAAGTTCAAAATATTTTGTAGTTTTATATCGCTATGATAAAGTTTTTGAAATTTGTACCTTTTCAATTAACCATATTTTTGGTGTTGGGCATTTTGGTTGGTAAATATTTTATAATCCAACCCCAACTAATAACACTACTTAATTTTTTTGCAATATTAATTTTAGCGATAGTTTATTATTTTGAAAATAAACGGTACTTACCTTCAATTAAGTTTTCCATTGCAGCTTTTTTAGCAATTTTTTTTATAGGAATTAATGCCATAGTTTTAAGTACTGAAAGCCATAAAAAAAATCATTATTCAGTTTATACCAAGTCTTCAAAAAATCAAAAATCTAAGAAAGTCATTACAATTAAAAAGGTTCTTAAACCTACGATGTTTTATGATAAATATGAAGCTGAAATTCTACAAGTAAATAATCAAATAACCTTAGGGAAAATTTTGGTTAATTTGGAAAGAGATTCTTCAAATGTAATTTTGAATGTTGGTGATACATTTATAGTTAACTCTGGTTTAAAAGAAATAAAAAAGCCTTTAAACCCGTATGAGTTTAATTATAAAAACTATTTGAAGAATCAACAAATCAATCATCAAATTATTATTTCTGAAAGAGAACTATTTTCCATTGCAAAAACAAATATTACCTTAAAAAATATTGCTGCTAAAATTAGAATAAAAATTATAAAATCATTAAAAAAATATGGGTTTAAAAATGATGAATTGGCAGTTGTAAATGCCCTAATTTTAGGTCAAAGACAAGACATCTCAGAAAGTTTATTGGAAAGTTATACAGGTGCTGGTGCCATACATATTTTGGCTGTATCTGGTTTACATATTGGTATTATATTAATGTTGTTAACATTTATTTTTAAGCCTATTAGTTATTTTAAACATGGTAAAACTTTGACTGCTGTAATAATTATACTATTGTTGTGGATGTATGCAATTATAGCAGGCTTGTCTCCATCGGTTGTAAGAGCTGTTGCAATGTTTACTGCCATTACTATTGGAATGTATTTAAATAGGCCTTCAAATGTTTACAACAGTTTAATAATTTCAATGTTTTTTTTGCTGCTTTTTCATCCTTTTTATTTGTTTGAAGTAGGTTTTCAATTAAGTTATTTAGCGGTATTTTTTATTGTGTGGATTCAGCCTAAATTATTTAATATATGGATTTCAAAAGTATGGATATTGAGAAAAATTTGGCAGTTGTTTACAGTTTCAATAGCTGCACAAATAGGTGTATTACCATTAAGTTTGTATTATTTTCACCAGTTTCCAAGCTTGTTTTTTATTTCTAATTTGGTAATTATTCCTTTTTTAGGAGTAATTTTAATAGTAGGAGTTATTATAATTGTTTGTGCTATTTTAAATATTTTACCTTCTATTGTAGGAGATTTTTATATTTTAATTATACAGAAGATGAATTTTTTTGTGAGCTGGATTGCTCATCAAGAAACATTTTTGTTTAAAAATATTCCATTTTCATTCAGCGCAATGCTCGCCAGTTATTTAGTTATAATTCTTTTTGTTAAATGGCAAGAAAAAAAATCAGTAATTCGTTTTAAATTTGTTCTTTTTTCAGTTATAGTTTTTCAAATAGTTGTATTGCTTGAAAAACAACAACTTGAAACCACCAATGAATTTATTGTTTTTAATAAAATAAAATCAGGTATTATTGTTCAGCGTTATGGAGATGATATCATTTTATTCTCTAAGGATTCAATTTCTAAAGAAAATTATCCAGTAAAGCCCTATCTTATAGAAGCTGGGATGCATAAGTTGAAAGTTCAAGCACCAAGAAATTTTTATCAATTTTTAAATACAACAGTTTTAGCTGTGGATAGCTTAGGAATTTATAATATTGAAACGATTAAACCAACGGCTATTTTATTACAATATTCCCCAAAAATTAATTTAGAGCGTTTGTTAAATACATTACACCCTAAGTTAATAATTGCAGATGGATCCAATTATAAAAACCTTGTGAAAAATTGGGAAGAAACTTGTTTAAAAAACAAAACTCCTTTTTACAATACCATGCAAAAAGGAGCTTTTATATTAAGAGAATAAGCTTTTAAATTACTCTTTAAATTCAGGTTTAAAGTTGGATGCATATTCCGTAAAAGCTTCTTGCGATTTGATGTTTTTATAATCTTCTTTTTTAATCAGCTTTAAAAATAATTCTAATTGTTGAGGTGTTTTATAACCTACTACGGGTGTTATTAAATTATTTTCTTCATCTAAAAATAACATAGTAGGGTAAGCTCTTACACCTAAATATCCAGATAATTGATGAGAGCTATTTCTTCCTTTTTTATTAGAATCAAAATTTGGGTTGGTAAAAGTTTCGCCTTTAAAATTTACTACTTCATTTCCTTCAGCATTAAACTTTACGGCATAAAAATTATCATTAATATACTTTACAACATCTTTATTTTGAAAGGTGTTTTTATCTAGCATTTTGCAAGGTCCACACCAAGTAGTATAAGCATCAACAAAAATTTTCTTTGGAGTTGTTTTTTGAGCGGTTAACGCTTCTTCAAAACTCATCCAATTTATTTTTTGGGCATAGGTTGTAATGCTCAAAAGCATTATTATTACTATAATTAATTTCTTCATATAACTATTTTAAATTCTATTTTTTAGTTTGACGATTAGTTTTTTTAAAAATTACACTTTAACTTAAATTTATTTAACACCATGCATTAGTTTTTTCAATACAGGGTTTAATAACAGCGCAATAATCCCAATAATTATTGGAACAAATGTAAATATTAAAAAGAAAGTTGAAATGTCGTACTTAGCGGTGATATCATCAATCATTGAACCCATTTTACCCGATGTTTTGTTTCCAATTGCCAAAGCTAAATACCAAACACCAAACATAAAGGCAATCATACGAGCAGGTACTAATTTACTAACATATGATAAACCTACAGGAGAAACACAAAGTTCGCCTAGAGTGTGGAAAAGATATGCAAGAATTAACCAAACGATACTTACAGAAGCTGTTTTAGCACCTTGAGGTATGCCCGAAGCACCATAGGCTAAAAAGGCAAAACCAATTCCTAAGAAAAAGAGCCCTATTGCATATTTGTTAGCGGGTTTAGGATTGTATTTGCTTTCCCACCATTTAGAAAATAGTGGTGCAAATGCAATGATAAATAAAGAGTTTAAAATTAAAAACCATGTAGCAGGAATTTGAATTTCATTTTCTTTTTTCTTAATAATAGTTGCGGAAATATTGGTATCAATTAATTCAGCTTGTTCATCTGTTAGGTACTTGTAGTTCACTCCTTTTTTATCAATATCAATAATAGCTATTTTATCATTTTTCACAAAATCATTGGCTGATCTAATCACTGTGGTATTGTCAACTAAAACAGCGTTTTCTGGCAGTTTTGTATTTGCAGTTATAGCGTATGTTTTAGTAGTTTCTTTACCTTGATTATTTGTCTCAGATATTTGATAAGTTTGATATGAAATTTCATAAGAATAGGTGTTGAAATTATTGTAAATTTTCCAAACAACAATTCCCCAAATTAATACAAAACTAAATCCTAAAATTAAGTTAGAAATCAAATATTTTTTAAAAGTTTGACGGAATAATAAAAATAAGACCCAAGTAATAATGGCAATTGGAACTACGGTTATAATGACATCAACAATATTAAAAATTAAGGCGGAATTTCCAGATAATATTCTACTAGTATAATCTTTAGCAAAAATACTCATTGATCCACCAGCTTGCTCAAATGATGCCCAAAAGAAGATAATAAAGAATGCAAAAATGACTACTGCAATCATTTTATCACGAGTTATTTTACTGTATCTTACAATACGTGATCCAAGTAAAAAGACAAATAAAACGAGAGTTACTAAAATGGTTTGACCTGAATAATCTGTCCCTCCAAACTCTAAAAAGTTTACCTCTCCAATTTTAGAAAGAGGATCATTAATAACCCATGTTAAACCTAGAGCTGCTACAATTACAATTATTATTTTATCAATTAATGTAAAAGGGTTTAATTTATCTTCAATTTCGGTATGGTCATCAGCTTCAATTTTTTTATTGTCTTTGTTAGGTTTACTTCCTGCTTCTCCAAAAATACCTTGTGCTAATGTAAATTGTAACAATCCAAGTAGCATAAAAATACCTGCCAATCCAAATCCCCAACTCCAACCTAAAATTTCACCTAAATAGCCACACAGCATAATTCCTAAAAAGGCTCCTGCATTAACTCCCATGTAAAAAATAGTATACGCGCCGTCTTTTTTCTCTGGAAAATCTTTGTAAAGAATAGAGATAAATGAACTCATATTAGGTTTAAAAAAACCAGTTCCAATAACTAATAAACCTAATCCTAAATATAAAAAGAAAGGAGTTTCTATTGCCATACTTGCGTGACCAAAAGTCATAATTAAAGCACCAATAATAATTGCTTTTCTATTTCCTAAATATTTATCGGCTAAAGTTCCACCAATTATTGGAGTTAAATATAGCAAAGCTAAATAAGTACCATACAATGCTAATGCATTTTCTCGAGGCCAATCCCAGCCCCCAATTCCCAAGGCACTTACTAAAAATAATACCAATAAGGCACGCATTCCATAAAATGAAAAGCGTTCCCACATTTCGGTAAAAAATAATACAAACAATCCCGCAGGATGCCCTAATACTTGGGTTTTAAAAAAATCATTATTTTCTCTACTCATTTTTTTAAGAATTAGATTCTGATTTCTCTCGTGGTTTAATTACCATTTTGTCATATAAGGAAAGAGCAATAATTGTAACTAACCCTATACCTACAATCACATACCATAATTTGTTTGGATTGTAATTTTCCCATAGCATATTTGTCATTTCCCAATGGTTCATACTTAACTTTTGTTCAGCCAAAGCAAAGTATTCGTTTTTTGAGAAAGGTAATGTTAAATTCTCTACTGTAATATTATTATTGCTAGCAAATTCTTGTATGGAAGTTTTAACAGTATTCCAATCAATATCTTCGGTTTTGCCTTTTACGTTAAAAGTATTTTTAAATTCATCAATAGACATATTAAGTGCATTTGAATATTTATCAATAAAACCTTCAGGGCTTAAAACTGTTGGCATATCAATATTTCTATTTCCCAATTCGGTTTGAAGTAATGTTAATTTATCGGACCACTTTTGGTATAAATTTCCTGAAATCAACTTTGTTAAGAAATTACCTGCCGCTACTGGTAAAAAATATGTTCCTTGGTAAAGGGCTTCTTTTCCTTTAGGTGAAATTAAAGCAATAAATGATGAGAACGTAGGGTTTGTTGTCATTTCACCAACTGCAAAAATTACAGTACCAATAATGGTATATATAAAATTGTTGGTGTAGAAAGTAATTCCAACACCAATAGCTGCTATAATAAATCCACGAATCATAGCACTTACGTGGCGCATTTTAATTACGAAATAGGAAACAAACATTTGTAAAAACACAATCATTAATGCATCAATATTTGTAAACCATTCAGCTTTTACTTGTCCGCCTTCAGTTAAAGTATTTGCTAAAAAAGGAATATTTTCATTAATCCAATTACTTAATGATGAGCTATCAACCCAATCTGTGATAAAATTTGGTAATGTGTAAAATAATTGGTTGAACATTGTCCAGAAACCAACCATTAATATTAGTAAAACTGTTAATTTAGTATCTTTTAAAGCTTCCCATATTTTAAACATAGAATCTTTAATAGCTTTTCCAATAGAGTCTTTTTCGACTTTTTCTCTTTCAGGTTCTTTAAAGAAAAGTAATAAGAAAACTAAATTAATACCTATTACAATTGCAGCTTGAATAAAAATTAATTTCCAACCATAGGTTGTTCTTAAATAAGAAGAAGAAGCAGGCCCAATAAACCCACCAATATTTACCATCATATAAAAAATACCAAAACCTAATGTTCCATTAGATTTGTTAGTGGATTTAGTAATAATTGCAGAAGCTACAGGCTTAAACATAGCAGCACCAATAGCTACAAATAAAAATACGAAGTACATACTCCAATAAGTATTTACTTCACCCATCATAAAATAACCTACTATTAAAATTAGATATGCTATTATTAATGATAATTTATAACCTATTCGATCTGCAATAACACCTGTAAATATTGGAAGCAAATATAATAATCCAGTAATATCAGACATAATATTACCTTTTTGTATATGATTAAAGCCTAACCCACCTTCATCAGTTGAACCAACCAAATACATAGCAAAAAGCGTCCAAAAGCCATACCAAGCCCAACGCTCCATTAATTCCATAAAGCTACCTAACCAAAAGGTTTTATTAAAAGAACCTAATGTTTGGATAAATGATTTATTTTCTGTACTCATATGTAATTATTTTAAAGAAAAGCTCAAGAAATGATTCACTTGAGCTTTACAAAATTAGTTATAAATAGTTTATCTCTTTTTTTATTAAAATTAAACAACACCGTGCATTAACTTTTTAAGTGGTTTGTTAAAAATTATAATCAGTAATGAAATACCAATTAATACAAATCCAATAGTTGAAAAGATTGAGATGTATTTATCTAAACCTTCTGCAGCGGTTAATACTTGTCCGCTATCACTATGCCCTCCAGTTAATGAAGCAATTTTACCTCCGACATAATTAGCAATTGCAAAACTTAAAAACCAAGCTCCCATTGCAGTACCAGCAATATTTTTCGGAGATAGTTTAGTTACCATTGATAATCCAATTGGGGATAAGAATAATTCACCAGTTGTATGCAATAGATAAAGAACTACTAACGTAATTAAAGGTACTTGATAAGCTTCATTTACAAATTGTAAACCAACATTAGTTACTAAAAACCCTAATGCCAGTTGTAAAATTCCGAAAGCAAATTTTAAAGGAATACTTGGGTTTTTACCTATGTTAGCAAGTTTTACCCACATTACTGAAAATATTGAACCAAAAACAATAATAAAGAATGGGTTAAAAAACTGGGTCATAGATGCAGGCATTTCCCAGCCAAAAATACTTCTATCAACATTTCTGTCAGCAAACAATGTTAATGAAGTTCCTGCTTGTTCAAAGCAAGCCCAAAAGGTAATGTTAATAATCATAAAAATTAATAAAGCTATCATTCTATCTTTCCAAATAGAAACTTTTTGTTCAGCGTCTGCGGTAATTCCTGCTTTGATTAATGTAAATGAAATAAATAAAAACAGACCAATTAAAATATAGTCCATCCAACTATTTTGAAGTATTAAAAAATAGCACACTGGGATTAAAAGTAACGATAAAATTCCGACCATATGTGCTTTGTTTAAAGGTCCAAAAACTTTTTGCTTACCTTCTTCGGTAAACCCTAATCCTTCTGCAGCTGCATAATTATTTCTACCTGTCCAAAAGATGATAAGTCCTAAAAGCATACCAATACCTGCTAAGCCAAAGCCATATTTAAAACCATAAGTTTCACCAACGTATGCAATAACGGTTGTAGCTAAAAGTGCTCCAATATTAATTCCTATATAAAAAATAGTAAATCCAGAATCTCTTCTTGGATCACCATCTTCATATAATTTACCAACAATTGTAGAAATATTTGCTTTAAAATAACCATTACCTATAATTAGTGCTCCCATACCAATCATTAAAAATTGTTCAGAACCTCCTAAAATTAAAAACTCACCAATAGCCATTAAAATAGCTCCTAATAAAACGGCATTTCTATATCCCAAAAATTTATCAGCCATTTTACCCCCAAGTATTGGAGCAGCATAAACCAATCCAGTATATGCTCCATAAATTAAAGCCGCATCCGCATCGCCTTTCATTAAAGATTTTACTAAATAAAGTGTTAAAAGTACTCTCATTCCATAGTAACAAACTCTTTCCCACATTTCAGAGAAAAACAGCGTCATTAGCCCTTGTGGATGTCCTTGCTTAATTTGATTATTTGTCATAATGATTATTTAAATTAAATTATTTAAAACAGTTTTTAGTTTTTGAAGCTTATTAATCTATAAAAGGCTTCATTGTATGTTCTTTTTTTCCTAAATTTTCTTTGATAAAAGTAGTCATTTTATTGTACAAATGTAATCTTGTGTTTTTACCTCTGTATATTCCATGTGTTCTATCTGGATAAATAGCTTGTTCAAAAGGTTTATTTGCTTCAATCAGCGCATTGGTTAAACGCATGGTATTTTGCACGTGTACATTGTCGTCCCCACTTCCATGAACTAACAAAAATTTACCTTTAAGCATATTAGCATAATTAATAGGAGAATTTTCATCATATCCTGCAGGATTTTCTTGAGGAGTTCTTAAAAATCGTTCTGTATAAACCGAGTCATAAAATCGCCAACTGGTTACAGGTGCAACTGCAATTGCCATTTTAAAAACATCATTTCCTTTTAATAAGCAGTTAGTACTCATATGTCCTCCAAAGCTCCATCCCCAAATACCAATTTCATTTGCATCAATATACGGTCTTTTAGCTAATTCTTTTGCAGCATCAATTTGATCTATAGTTTCGTATTTAACTAAATTTAGATAGGTTGATTTTTTAAATTCGGCACCTTTAAAACCTGTTCCTCTTCCATCAACACAAACTATAATATAACCTTGTTGAGCTAAATGTTGAAACCAATAATCGTTAGTTCCATTCCAACTATTACTAACAGATTGTGAACCTGGGCCAGAATATTGTGTCATAAATAGCGGATACTTTTTATTGGCATCAAAATTAGAAGGTTTTAATATCCAAGCATTAAACGCACCATGTTCAGTTTTTAAGGTAAAAAATTCTTTTTTGGAAAGCTTATAGGTGTTTAATTTTTCTAAAAGTTTTTGATTGTTTAGTACCTCTTTTAATTTTGTGCCTTTTGAATTATGAAGTGTATATATAGGCGGCGTATTAGCGTCAGAAAAAGTATTGATAAAATAATTTAAATTTTTACTAAATGAGGCATAATTGGTTCCTGATGCATTGGTTAATCTTTTTTTATCTTTTCCATTTAATTTTATAGAATAAATTGTTCGGTTGATAGAACCATCTTCAACAGATTGGTAATAAAGAGTTTTTGTTTTTTCATTAATACCATAAAAATTAGTGACTTCCCAATCACCATTTGTAATTTGGTTTTTTAGAACTCCTTCATTTGAATAATAATAAATATGATTAAATCCATCCTTTTCACTTGTCCAAATAAAGCTATTGTCTGTTAAAAAAGTTAAATTGTCATGAATATCTACATAAGCTTTGTCCGTTTCATTTAAAACAACCTTAGCAGAATTATCGGTAGCATTTATAAAGTATAAATTTAAATTGTTTTGATGGCGATTAAGTGTAGTTACGCTTAAAATATTAGCTTGATTAGTCCACTTTATTCTAGGAATGTATTCATAATCACCAACATTTATTTTTGAAGTTTTTTTGTTAAAAATGTTATACAAATGCAAGGTAACAACCGCATTTTTTTCACCCGCTTTTGGGTATTTAAAAACTTGTTGTGTTGGATAAAGGTTTTTACCTGTAATATCCATTGAAAAAGTTGGAACTTCAGTTTCATCAAAACGTAAAAATGCAATATTTGTACTATCTGCACTCCAATCAAAAGCTCTTACAAATGAAAATTCTTCTTCATATACCCAATCGCAAATACCATTAATAATAAAATTTTTCTTCCCATCAAAAGTTACTTGTGTTATTTCATTGGTTTCTAAATTTTTAATAAAAATATTATTGTTTTTTGCGTAGGCTACTTTTTTGCTATCTGGTGAAAAAGTAGGTTCTTGTATTTTGTCTTTATCAACTAATTGTAACTTTTTTGTAGCCAAATCATATACGTAAAAAACTCCTAAACTAGATCTTCTGTAAATAGGTTCTGAGTCTACACCAAGTAATAATTTTGTTTCATCATTATTAAAATTATAGCTTTCAAAATATTTTAAACCTTGTAAGTTTTTACTATCAACAATAGTTTCTACTTTTTCTAGTGTAGCATAACTATATTTATCAACTGAAGTGCTGCGTGAATTTCTATCAAAATTTAATAGGGAATAAAAATCTCCATTCATAGAATTTAAAGAATTCATTCTTTGGGTGCTAAAAGTGCCGTTCCAAATTTCTTCTAATGAAATGTCTTGTTTTTGCGCTGTTGCTAAGGAAGTTATACTAATAAATAGAATAAATAATTTTTTCATAAAATTATGATTTCTTAAAATAAGTGTCAAGTTTAAGAAAAATTTCGCAAAACGGACCTGAAAAAAATCATAAAAGTACTCATAAAGGATATTTGTTAAATTTTAATATTTAAAAAAATTATCTTTGTCAAAACAAAAAAACAGCACCATGCCCAAAACCGTAAATGGATTTTCAAAACTTACAAAACTTGAAAAAATAGATTGGTTAGTTTCAAATTTTTTTGATAATGATATTAAAGTGAAGCAAGTTTTAATGCAATATTGGAATGCAAATCCAATATTACAAGATTTACATGATGATTTTATTGAAAATACGATTTCTAATTTTTATGTACCCTTTGGAATTGCTCCAAACTTTCTTATAAATGGAAAGGATTATGCAATCCCTATGGCAATTGAAGAAAGTTCGGTGGTGGCTGCAGCCTCTTTGGTTGCTAAATTTTGGAGTACTAGAGGTGGGTTTAAGGCAAAAGTGATTTCTACAAAAAAAGTAGGTCAGGTCCATTTTATGTTTCAAAATAATAAGGGTGAACTTCAAACATACTTTAATCAAAAAAAAGAAGAGTTGTTGAAAGCTACAGAGACCATTACTCAAAACATGAAAAATCGAGGAGGTGGAATTTTAGATATTGAACTTCGAGATAAAACATCGGAATTAGCCAATTACTATCAGCTTCATGTCACATTTGAAACTGTAGATAGTATGGGCGCTAATTTTATCAACTCTTGTTTAGAAGCCATCGCTCATGAATTTGAAAAAGAAGGAATTCAAATAGTGATGAGCATTTTATCAAACTATGTTCCAGAATGTTTGGTTTATGCCGAGGTAAGTTGTAAAGTAGAAGAGTTGTATGCAGAAAATGCTGAATTGTTTGCTCAAAAATTTGTACAGGCTGTTCAAATAGCCAATGCAGAACCTCATCGAGCAGTAACTCATAATAAAGGAATTATGAATGGTATTGATGCAGTAGTAATTGCAACAGGGAACGATTTTAGAGCTATTGAAGCTGGTGCGCATGCCTACGCTTCAAAAAGTGGAACTTATAAAAGTTTAACAAATGCTTCTATTGAAAATGGAGTTTTTAAATTTTGGATTGAAATACCATTAGCGCTTGGCACCATTGGAGGATTAACATCTTTACATCCACTATCTAAACTTTCATTAAAATTATTAGGAAATCCATCCGCAAAAGAATTGATGGAAATTATTGCTGTTGCTGGTTTGGCACAAAATTTTGCAGCTTTAAGAGCCTTAACAACTACTGGAATTCAAAAAGGACATATGAAAATGCACTTAACTAACATTATAAAGCAGTTAGGTGCTAGTGAAGAGGAAAAGCAGTTTTTAATTAATTATTTTGAAAATAAAACCATTACTCATAATGCGGTTGTTGAAGCATATAAAAAATTAATAGGAGATAATTAACATGGAGTATTACAGCAATGGTAAATTATTACTTACAGGTGAATATTTTGTACTTGATGGAGCAACTTCATTAGCGGTTCCAACTACTTGTGGACAAAATTTGCAAGTAACATCAATAAAAGAGCCTCAGTTAATTTGGAATAGTTTCACTAATGAAGGAATTTGTTGGTTAGAAGTAATTTTTGATTTACCCAACCTTCGTTTAGTAAGTACAACTTTTGAAGCTAGTGAAGACGGAGGAAACGATACTTTAGCTGAAAATTTAAGAACTATTTTACAAGAAACACAAAAATTGAATCCTTCTTTTTTAAATTTAAATAATGGATTTAAGGTAAAAACCAATTTAACATTTCCAAAAAATTGGGGTTTGGGCACTTCTTCAACTTTAATTAATAACATAGCCAATTGGGCAAAAGTTAATCCATATCAATTACTTGAAAATACATTTGGTGGAAGCGGTTACGATATAGCTTGTGCACAATACAATACCCCAATTTTATATAAGAGAAATGGTGCTAAACCATTAATTGAGCAAGTAAATTTTAATCCAGTTTTTAAAAATCAATTGTATTTTGTGTATTTAAACAAAAAGCAAAATAGTAGAGAAGGAATTATACGTTACAAGAAGTTAAAAGGAAAATTAACTTCCGAAATTCAATATATTTCAAATTTGTCAACTTCATTTTTAACTTGTGATAAATTACAAGATTTTGAACAACTTTTAATTGAGCATGAGCAACTAGTTTCAAAAATTATTCAAATAAACCCAGTTCAAAAAGAATTATTTACCGATTATTTTGGGCAAACTAAAAGCTTAGGGGCTTGGGGAGGTGATTTTATTTTGGCAACAGGCAATAATGATACTCCTAACTATTTTAATAGCAAAGGTTTCCAAACAGTAATACCTTATACAGACTTAATTTTGTAATGAAAAAGAAATTTATCATTATTGGAGGTGGTGCTGCTGGCTTTTTTGCAGCAATTAATGCTGCAGAATTCAACCCTAATTTGGAAGTAATAATTTTAGAAGGGAGTAATAAAGTATTACAAAAAGTGAAAGTAAGTGGTGGTGGTAGGTGCAATGTAACACATGCTTGTTTTACACCAAGTGAATTGATAGAATTTTATCCTCGTGGAAAAAAAGAATTATTAGGCCCTTTTCATCAGTTTATGACTGGTGATACTATGGAATGGTTTGAAAAAAGAGGGATTTTGCTAAAAATTGAAAACGATAATCGAGTTTTTCCTGAAAGTAATTCTTCTCAAACTATCGTAGATTGTTTTTTAGAAAGTGCAAAAAATGTTGGAGTAAAAATTTTGACAAGTACTAGGGTTAATGCAATAGATAAACAACAAGAAAAGTATCAAATTACTACTGAAAAAAATAATTTTGAAGCTGATTACCTGTTAGTAGCTACAGGAAGTAATTCTAAAGTATGGAACATGGTTGAAAAATTAGGACATTCTATTATTGAACCAGTACCATCGTTATTTACGTTTAATATTTCAAATCAATTATTAAAAGATATTCCTGGTATTTCTGTTCCAAATGCATCCATTAAAGTGTTGAATTCTAAATTATTTGAACAAGGTCCTTTATTAATTACTCATTGGGGGTTAAGTGGACCAAGTATTTTAAAGCTTTCAGCTTGGGGAGCTCTTGAATTGAATGCAAAAGAATATCAATTTGAAATTGAAGTAAATTGGCTATCTAAAAAATACGAAACTATTCTAGAATTTTTAAAATCCACAAAGAAACAACAATCAAAAAAACAAGTTATAATAAGGTCTATTTTTGAAGAAATTCCAAAAAGATTGTGGGAAAAATTAGTAACAGCATCTCAAATACCAGTAAATTTTCAATGGGCGCAGCTTAGTAATTTACAGTTAGAAAATTTAGCTAAGCAGCTTACTCAAAGTGTTTTTAAAGTTACTGGAAAAAGTACATTTAAAGAGGAATTTGTAACAGCAGGAGGAGTAGATTTAAAAGAAATTAATTTTAAACGCTTTGAAAGTAAGCTTCATAAAAATTTATTTTTTGCAGGTGAAATTTTAAATATTGATGCAATTACAGGTGGTTTTAACTTTCAAAATGCTTGGACTAGCGGTTGGATTGTTGCTAATACTATTTCTACTTTATAAAAAATGAAAATACAAATAAGATATAAAAGATTGCACCTGAGATGGATTTTTGTTTTCGGATTATTTTGGCTGGTTTTAGGGATAATAGCAATCACAAATAATTTTGAAAACTATTTAAACTATGGCTATTTAATAGTGGCATTGCTTTATTTTGGAATTTATTTTTTTAAAAGTAAGAAGCAATACCTGACTTTTGAAAATAATGTAATTACGTTAAATAAATTAATTCCTAAAAAAATAAATTTAGCAGATTTAAAACAACTTAAAAAAAATGGTAAAGACTACATTTTGAAATCAGATATTGAGGTACTATACATTAAAACTAGTTTGATTGATAAAAATTCACGTAAAGATTTGAATACAATCTTGAAAAATTGGAAAGCTAATTAAGCCAATTGTCCACGGTGAGGTTTTAAAGCATCTCTATAAATTTTCATAGCTGTTTCATCTATGGTTATAAATGCAATACTATGCATTTCAGAAATTGCAATAAAATTGATTTCATAAAAATGTAGTTTTTTAATATTGGCAAATTCTTTTAAATGAATGCAATGGTGTTCAGCAGTTTTTAATGAAGTTGAACCTTTAAAATCCCAAATGAGTTTTAGTTTTTTATTCAAGAGTATTCTTTTTTATAGGTGACTTATATAAATTAATAAATTTCCACTTTTATATGAAATAACTACCGTTTCTTCATCGGCTTTATTTCTAGTTCCAATTCGTTCGCCAAAAGTTAAATCTTCATTTTTAAGTGGGTATTTTAGCCCTTTAGTGCTTATTCCGTAAGCATTTGGAAAAGGAATTAAAGAAATATTCCTGCCTTTTACTTTAGTTAACTCAATGTGTTCTTTAATAAAAAAATATTTTCCAAAGTCATCAAAAAATGAAATAGATACATCTAATTTCCATTGTAAAGCAGTACTTATATTTCCTAAAAAATGGTCGTGTTCTTTTCCACTTCCTCCATAAACATCAATATAATAATAACCTCGTTGTTTTAAAATTTGTAATGCTTTTTCAAAGTCGGTATACTCTTGGTTAGGTGTTTTAATTACCTCAACAGTTGTAGGTATATTGTGTATAGAGTCAAAATCTCCAGTAACTAAATCGGGTAATATGTTGTTTGCTTCAAAATGGTTGTAGGCACCATCAATGGCACATACCATATCGTAATATGATAAGTTTGGAATTTCTTTTGGAGCATCACCATTAAGTAATAAAAAAGCCTTTTTAGTTTTCATTAAAGCAAAAGTAACTAAAAAGGCTTTCCCAGTAGAATTTTTATTCTTTAGATTTTAGATCAATCATTCGTTGCTTGTGATTTACACTTCCACTCAACTCGTAAGCTTTTGTTATAAACTTTAAAGCATTTTTGTAATCTTCCTGAGACTCATAGTATTCGGATAGTGAATCATATGCGTTTGCACTATCAGGATAATATTTAACACCCATTTCAAAGAATAGCTTAGCCTTTTGAGGTTGACCCATTTGTAGGTTCATATAACCATAACCATTGAGCATTTCTTCAAGCATAGGTGGAACTGTATACCCAAAGTTTTTAGCATAAATATTCGTTTGTTCATTTAGCATTTCCTTGATTTCATCAACAGTAGTTTCAGGGTTATTGTATTTAGGTGGGTTTTTAAATTGAAACCATTTAAAAATAAAAACTAATCCATCTCTAATTGATGGCAAAGGAACAGTTCCGTGTAAATCTTCAGGATATATCTTCCATAAAAAGTTTAATTGGTTTTCATTTTGTGTTTCTGCAAACCTTGAAAATTCTATGATTGAACGCCCAAACAGCGTAAACTCAGATGTGTTGTTCATTACATTTTCAGTAGTAATTGTTTCATCCATCATATGCAATTGTTCTGCTGCAAGTGATACAAAAAGAGATTTCCCTTTAAAATTTTCAATAGCTAATTTTTGTTTGGCTTCTTTTAATAGTTTTTGATTGTCCCAATCTAAACTTGGATCAATTGCAATGTAGTTTTTAAAATTTTCAGAATGATTTAACAACATATTTATGGTAAACAATCCTCCGTAAGAATGACCAATTAAAGTTCTATAATTAGTCGTTTTGTAATTTTTATCAATGTAAGGTATGAGTTCAGTTTTAATGTATTTAGTAAACTCTTCAGCACCACCAGTATCTTGTTTGAATGCTGATCCACGTCGCGTTTTTATTTTTGAAGTGGTTAAATCTCTAGTTCTATTTGTTTGATTAGAAATTCCAACTAAAATCATATGTGGTAAATAATGTCCCCAATAGTTTGATTGTACAGTTTCTAAAGTGCTTAAAAGCACACTTCCATCTAAAATATAAACAACTGGATATTTTTCAGAACTGTCGGGGTTATAATTTTCAGGTAGTTGGATCCAGAATTTTTTGTGAGTTTCAAAAGTGTTGGAATATAGGCTGTCGGATTTAACAACGTGATTTAAATAATAATTACCTTTTGAAGATTGAGAATAACCTGAAAAGGAAATTAGAAGCATTAAAATTACCTTAAAAGTTGATGACAAAATTTTGTTCATTGATGTGATTTTAGATTTAGTAATAAGAAAAGCCTTTAGAGTAGTATTTTGCATTAAACATTACTTTAAAGGCGTGTTAGTTTTTTATATGTAATGGATTGAATAATTATTTTTTTAGAACTGATAAAAGTATAATTCCCGCTCTACCAACTAAGAATATCACCATTCCAAAAGTTGGGCTCAATAGCGCTATCTTTAATCCAGCAGCTAATACCGAAGGAGCAACATCTCCTGCTGCTTGAATTGAATCAAAAGCACCGATCAAACCAATTAGTTGTCCTAAAAAACCCCACACCAAAGCGAATAAACTTATGTGGCTAATTAATTTTTTAGTTTTTCCTTCAGCGTCACCTTTCAAAAATGCTTTAATAATTAGTGCTATAACTATTAAAAACATTATTAACATTGGATACGTAAAAGTTGGTCCTCCATCGTTTAAAAGATTGATAATTAAAAAATTCATTTTATTTATTTTTTAGTGTTAATACACTTCAAAAGTATTCCTTAAAAAGTCTGATGGATTCAAAATTCGATGGAATACAAGAAATGAATTGTTAACACCCAAATTAGTCCATTTTTTGGTAAACTTGATTAGTTTATGTCAAATATCGCTACTTTTTTGAATTCTATCGCAAAAGGAGTTACTTTTAACTGAAAAAGCTTGATATTGCACCATTAATGAAACTATCAAAAGAAGTTTATAAAGGGTTAATTACAGTTGTTTCTCATTTAGTTTTCTGGCTGATTATATATTTCATTTATACCTATTTTTTAGGATATGGAAGTAATAATACGGAGTATGTAAATAAGTTTTCAATTTATTTAATGCCAGTAACTATATGTGTTAGTTATTTCTTTTTATACTTTTTAATTCCCAAATATTTACTCACTAAAAAACAAGGACTGTTCTTGCTATATAGTGTTTATACATTTATAGTTTCAGCTTTTTTGATTATACTATCCATACTTTATGCTTTAGTTTTTTTAATTGAATTAAACTCAAAAGGAACACCACCACTAACTAAATCGTTACCATTTATAATTTTGGGAGTTTATTTTGTGGTTTTAATGGTGATTGTTTTTGGATTGGTTTTATATAATTATAAATCAATTGTAAAAAATGAAGATTTAAAAAATAAGTTTTTGCAAACCCAGTTACAATTAAAAGAGCAAGAGTTGAAGTTTTTGAAAATGCAGATTCACCCACACTTTTTATTTAATTCATTGAATACGATTTACGGATTTGCACTTAAAAAAGGAGATGAAACTCCAGATATGATTTTAAAACTCTCTAATTTGTTAGATTATATTTTATATCAAGTTAAAAAACCAACTGTAAATTTAATTGAAGAAATCAATCATATTAATGAGTATATTGAGTTAGAAAGAATTAGGTTTCAGGATACTTTAAAAGTTAGTTTTAATTCAGATATTGAAAATGAGTCAATTCAAATTCCTCCAATGTTACTAATTCCTTTTGTTGAAAACGCTTTTAAACACGGAAGTATAGTAAATGGTATTTTAACTAT
The DNA here is from genome assembly GCF_042676885.1 of Lutibacter aestuarii. Classification (NCBI taxonomy): domain Bacteria; kingdom Pseudomonadati; phylum Bacteroidota; class Flavobacteriia; order Flavobacteriales; family Flavobacteriaceae; genus Lutibacter; species Lutibacter aestuarii. The sequence continues at coordinate 354,526 of NZ_JBHTIC010000005.1, read as the reverse complement.
TGAGATTGCTATTGAGCAATATAAAAATGAATTTAATTTCAGTATAAAAAACACAGTAAAAGAATCAGTCAATAATATTGAAAAAGGAATTGGATTGGAAACAGTTAAAAAGCGATTGGATTTATTATTTAACAATGATTATGAGTTAAATATTGATGAATCTAATGATAATTTCAATGTTCAATTATTCATTAAAAACTTATAAAAATGACAAATAAAATAAATTGTTTGGTTGTTGATGACGAACCAATGGCCCGTGAAATTCTGAACAGTCATTTAAAAAAAATTGAAGTTATAAAAGTTATTTCAACATGTAAAAATGCCATAGAAGCGTTTAATATAATTAATACAAATCCAATTGATTTGATATTTTTAGACATTAATATGCCCGAAATTTCAGGGCTTTCTTTTGCAAAGTCAATTAACAAAAACATTAAAGTAATATTTACAACAGCTTATAGAGAATATGCAGTAGATGGGTTTAATTTGCAGGCAGTAGATTATTTATTAAAACCCATATCATTTGAGCGTTTATTACAAGCAGTAAATAAATATGTAGGTGAAAATACTTTTGAAATAATTGAAGAAAAAGTTGAAATTAAACAGAAAAAAAGTGAATTTATATTTGTGCGTGCTGATAGAAAAATGGTAAAAGTAAACTTTTCAGAAATTCAATACATAGAAAGTTTTAGTGATTATTTAAAAATTCATTTATTAGATAAGCTAATTGTAACCAGAGAAACCATTACAAGTATTGAAGCAAAATTACCTCAAAATGAATTTATAAGAATTCATAGATCATTCATAGTTTCAATTTATAAAATAAACTCGTTTACTAACGAATTTATTGAAATAAAAAATAAAGCACTTCCAATTAGTAGAAGTTATAAAAAAGAGGTTTTACAAAGGTTAGAAAATGTTTAGCTAAAACAATTATCTTTGTCAAAATTTTTTATTTTGATTGAAACCGATTTTATTTTATCCGATTTTTCTTTATCCAAAATACAAGAAGGCGCAGTTACATGGAAAACACCAAGTAATATTGCATTGGTTAAATATTGGGGGAAACAAGAACCCCAAATACCTAAAAACACTTCTATCAGTTTTACATTAGATGCTTGTTTTACCTTAACTACACTAGAATTCAAGTTGAAAACCAAGCTTCAACCAGAGTTTAATTTTGAAATTTATTTTGAAGGAGAAAAAAAAGATGATTTTAAGCCAAAAATTGAAAAGTTTTTTGAAAGAATTGAACAATATGTGCCTTTTTTAAAACGATTTGATTTGGTAATTAAAACTCGCAACTCTTTTCCTCACAGTAGTGGAATAGCTTCTTCAGCTAGTGGTATGAGTGCTTTGGCATTGTGTATTATGAGTTTAGAAAAGCTAATTAAACCAACAATTTCACAAGAATTTTTTAATAAAAAAGCTTCTTTTTTAGCTCGTTTAGGATCGGGGAGTGCCTGCAGAAGTATAGAAGGTGAATTAATTGTTTGGGGAAATCATTCTAAAATTGAAGGAAGTTCTAATTTGTTCGGCGTAAAATATCCCTATAAAGTTCACAAAAATTTTAAAAATTATCATGATACAATTTTGTTAGTTGACGAAGGTGAAAAACAGGTATCAAGTACAATAGGACATCAATTAATGTTGAACCATCCTTTTGCTCAACAGCGATTTAAACAAGCGAATGATAATGTTTTAAAAATATCAGAAATACTTCAAAATGGAAATCTAAAGCAGTTTATAGAAATTGTAGAAAGTGAAGCATTAAGTTTACATGCAATGATGATGACAAGTAATCCTTACTTTATTTTAATGAAGCCCAATACTTTAAAAGTTATAAATAAAATATGGGAGTACAGAACAATAACCAAATCAAATGTTTGTTTTACGTTAGATGCTGGTGCAAACGTTCATGTATTATTTCCAGAAGAGGAAAAAGAGAGTGTTAATAATTTTATAATAAATGAGTTAGTTCAATTTTGTCAAGAAAATCATTATATTTGCGATAGAATTGGATTAGGGGCAAAACGATTATCCAATATTTAAACTTATGAAAGGACCGCTTTTTTACGCGAAAATTTTACTTTTTGGAGAATATGGAATTATTAAAGATTCCAAAGGCTTAGCCATTCCTTATAATAGTTATAAAGGAGCATTAAAAAAATCTGAAAATTTAACAGATATTGCTGAAAAATCAAATCAAAATTTACAAAAGTTTTACCATTATTTACAAAATTTAAACAATGAAAACTTAGTAAGTTTTAGATTGAATGAGTTTAAAGCAGATATCGATGCAGGAATGTATTTTGATTCAAGCATTCCTCAAGGTTATGGGGTTGGAAGTTCAGGAGCTTTAGTTGCTTCAATATATGATAAGTATGCCACTAACAAAATTACCGTTTTAGAGAATTTAACTAGAGATAAATTGCTTAAATTAAAAGAAATATTTTCTTTGATGGAATCTTTTTTTCACGGAAAAAGTTCTGGTCTAGATCCTTTAAACTCTTATTTAAGTATTCCAATATTAATCAATTCTAAAGATAATTTAGAAGCTACAGGCATTCCTTCTCAAAGAGAAGGTAAAGGAGCTGTTTTTTTATTAGATTCAGAAATAATTGGTGAAACCGAACCAATGGTCAATATTTTTATGAATAAAATGAAGAATGAAGGCTTTAGAAAAATGTTGAATGAAGATTTCGCTAAATTTACAGATGCTTGTATTGATGACTTTCTGCATGGCAATGTAAAATCTTTATTTGAAAACGTAAAGCAATTGTCAAAAGTAGTTTTAGATAATTTTCAACCGATGATTCCTAAACGTTTTCATACAATTTGGCAAAAAGGCTTAGAGTCTAACGATTATTATTTGAAACTATGTGGTTCTGGTGGAGGTGGTTATATATTAGGGTTTACGGAAGATTTTAACAAAACTAAAAGTATTTTAAATGAGTATAAACTTGAATTAGTTTATAGATTTTAAAACTTAAACGTTATCATTTTTCAAATGATAAAAACGATTGCTTACTTTTATGGATTTACTTGAGATTTCTAAAAATAACAGTAAAAAAAACGCTCCGTTTTATGTTAAAATGTTAAGTTTATTTTCTGTTGTTAGAGGCTATAATATATTACTTATTATAATAGCTCAATATTTAGCTTCAATTTTTATTTTTTCTCCAGAAAAATCTCTCAAACATGTACTGTTAGATATTGATTTGTATTTTATTGTTTTGGCAACTACTTGTGTTATAGCTGCAGGTTATATTATCAATAATTTTTATGATTATGAAACAGATAAAATAAATAAACCATTAAAAACTAAATTAGATGCTATAGTTGACCAAAAAATAAAACTTCCTATTTACTTTATTCTTAATTTTCTAGGATTTATTTTTGGATTGTTAGTTTCTTGGAGAGCAGCGTTGTTTTTCTCGGTGTATATTTTCTCAATTTGGCTGTATTCACATAAGTTAAAAAAATACCCATTAACAGGTTTATTCTCTGCGGCCATATTAGCTTTACTTCCTTTTTTTGCTGTTTTTGTTTATTATAAAAACTTCTCCGAAATTATTTTTACACATGCAGCGTTCTTATTTTTTGTCTTATTAATTAGAGAATTGGTAAAAGATTTGGAACGAATTAAAGGCGATTTTGTTAAAAATTATCAAACAATAGCTGTAAAATATGGGGAGTATTTTACTAAAATATTAATTTCTTTTTTAGTAGTATTAACATTAAATCCTATTTATTTTTTATTAAAATATCCTGAAATAGGAGGGATGAAATATTACTTTTATGCAAGTGTTTTAATTTTAATTTTATTTTTATGCTTTTTATGGTTTAGCAAAAGTAAGCGAAACTATGTGTTGCTCCATTGGATGTTAAAATTACTAATTCTAGCAGGAGTATTTAGCCTCGCTTTAATTGACTATTCAGTATTAATTGAGCGTATTATTCCAAATTAAGATAATTTTGGTATTAGTTTTTATTTGGATCGCCTTGTTTATTGCTTTTTAGCACTTCAACTCTTCTTCTTTTTTTGCTAGTAGTTGTGGTAAGTGAGCTTTCTTTCATTTTTTTATTAACCCACCATCTTTTTAAATTTGGGTTTTTACGAATTGGGTTTATAATAACTCTTTTTATTGAAGCGGATGTTACTTCTCCTTTAACATCATCAAATTTTATGTAACCAAATGCTTTTCGTTCCTTTTTTTTAATGGTTTTAGTTTTAAAAGCCACCTGTTTTTTAAGCTCATTTTTTTCTTTTACTTGAGCAAATGAGATGGATGTAATTAAAAATAGTGTGATAATTAATGTAGTTTTCATAATACTTAATTTTTAGTTTATATAATTATATAAATGAACCTTAAACATTGTTACCCATTATTTTATAAGAATTTTGATGTTATTAATATATTAAAGCTATTTTTGCAAAAAATATAACATATAACAATGAATTCAAGTAAAAACTCGTCGAGAGGACGACAACAAGGGAAAAAAAATCCTCAGAAACCTACCCACAATAAGTTTGAAGGAAAAAAGAAGTATTCAACTTCTAAAAATGAAAATACCAAGAAATCTTTTAAGAAGCCTTTAGATGTTGAAAGAAAGGCTACTTCAAAAAATACAAGCTCAAATTCAGAAGGTATTCGCTTAAATAAATACATTGCAAATGCAGGAATTTGTTCTCGTCGTGAAGCGGATGTCTTTATTAAAGCTGGAAGTGCCACAGTTAATGGAAAGTTAGTTACTGAAATGGGATACAAAGTATCTCCAACTGATGAAGTGAGATTTGACGGAACCTTAATAAGTCAAGAAAAAAAGAGGTATGTATTATTAAATAAACCTAAAAACTTTATTACAACTATGGATGATGATAGAGGGAGGAAGACTGTGATGGAATTAATAGGAAATGCTTCCAAAGAACGAATTTATCCAGTTGGTAGACTTGATAGAAATACAACAGGATTATTGTTATTTACTAATGATGGTGAATTGGCAAAAAAATTAACGCATCCAAAACATAATATTCAGAAAATATATCATGCAACCTTAGATAAAAAATTAGCAATGAGTGATATGCAAAAAATTTCAGAGGGTTTTATGTTAGATGATAGACGTGTGATTGTAGATGAAATATCATACATACAAAACCAGCCAAAAAATGAGGTTGGAGTAAAAATACATTCAGGAAGAAATAGAATTGTGCGTAGAATTTTTGAACATTTTAATTACAATGTTATAAAATTAGACCGTGTAATTTTTGCAGGTTTAACTAAAAAAGATTTGCCTAGAGGTCATTGGAGGCATTTAACCGAGATGGAGGTAAATACTCTTATGATGTTGTAATACAGTAATTTATAAAATTTATTTTCAGAATAATTAAATTAATTTTATTCATAATAATATTTTTATATATTTGATTTTCATAGATATTAAATCATAAATAAATTTTATTTTAAAAGTTTAATTATAACTAGTTTGTTTTGAAGAGAATAATAGTAGATTATAAAAAATTAACACCTGAAATTTTAAACTTATTAGTAGAAAAATTTCCTGATGGTTATGGCATTAGAGATATCGTTAAATTTACAAATCATAAAGGTCAATATATAGAAGCAGTAGAAGTTTCTACAGAAGATACTATGTATTTGGTAAAAATTAGCGATGAATTAGTAGATAGTATGGAAAGTCATGAAGAAGATGAAGAAGATATAGTAATTAGTGACGATTTAAATATTGATGTAGATGATGCCGATTTAGAAGTGGATTTAGATGATGATTAACAATTAAAAATTTATACAAAAAGCCGCGTGGATTTACCTATCGCGGCTTTTTTATTTAGTAAAATAAAAAAGCCTAAACAAATTTGTTTAGGCTTTTATGGTGGTGCCTCCAGGAATCGAACCAGGGACACAAGGATTTTCAGTCCTTTGCTCTACCAACTGAGCTAAGGCACCATCGCTTTAGCGGTTGCAAATATAAATGTATTTTTTATACAAATCAAAACAATTTTTAAAAAATCTATTGTATTTTTGATACTTATTAAAAATTTTGAATGAACTTAATAATTGACGTTGGTAATACAAGAATTAAAATAGCAGTTTTTAATAATGCTGAAATAATTCATAATGAAATAATTACAACCGAAGAGTTTTATTTTAAAGCACTAAAACTACTTGAAGTTTATAGTTGTAAAAACGCTATTTTATCTTCTGTAGGAAACTTAAAAAAATCTCAAATTAATGAACTAAATAGTAAAATTAACTTAATTCAGTTAGATTACATCTCCAAAATTCCTTTTAAAAATTGTTATAAAACACCAAAAACGTTGGGTGTAGACAGAATTGCGTTAGTTTCTTCAGCAGCTTCCCAGTTCCCAAATAAAAACGTTTTAATTATTGATGCTGGAACCTGTATCACTTATGATTTTATAAATGAAAAAGGATATTATTTAGGTGGAGCAATTTCACCAGGTATAAAAATGAGGTATCAATCATTGCATCAATTTACAAAGAAATTACCATTATTAGAAACAAAACAACCTGAAGGCTTAATTGGGGGATCAACAGAAGAGTGTATTCATTCTGGAATTGTTAATGGAGTTATAAATGAAATTGATAGTAATATTGAAAGTTATAGAAAAAAAAATAAAGATTTAACAATAGTTTTAACAGGTGGAGACGTTAATTTCTTGTCAAATAGATTAAAAAATGGCATATTTGCCAATCCTAATTTTTTATTACAAGGATTGAACACAATTTTGACTTATAATTTATAATAAATGATAAAAAAAATAATAGTAGTTTTAACTCTATTGATATCAATTGTTGGTTTTGCTCAAAAAAACAACACTTCTGCATATTCTTTTTTTGGTATTGGAGATAAAAATAGTTCTAGTACTGTTGAGCAATTAAGTATGGGAGGAATTGGAACTTCTTTAAGTGATGTCTATCACTTGAATTTATCTAACCCCGCTGCATATGCTTCACTTAGATTTACGGTGTATTCTTTAGGACTTGAAAACAAAAATACTTGGGCAAAGGATAGTAATGATAAGCAAAGTGCTGCAGCTACTTATCTTTCTTATTTAGCAATGGGGATTCCTTTAGGGCAAAAAGGAGGACTCGCTTTTGGCTTACTACCTAATACTACTGTTGGGTATTCTTTACTAGCTAATCAATATGATACTAGCGGAGAAGTAATTGAAGCCTCTGCATATAGTGGTGATGGTGGAACTAATAAAGTATTTTTGGGTTTTGGCTATAATTTATTTAAAGGTTTTGATATTGGACTTCAAGGGAGTTATGTATTTGGAAAAATAGAAAACAGTATTATTAATCAGCAAAAGGACGTTGCTTTGGCAACTAAATATGAAACTATTTCAAATGTTGATGGTTTTTCTTTAAATGCAGGTTTTCAATATAAAACAAAATTAAATGAAAAAATAAATTTAAATGTAGGAGCAAATTTTGACTTTGAAAATGAAACGGAAGCTGATGGTAATGAATATTTATATTCTGTATCTTTGATTTCATTTGAGTCTCCAAGAGATACTATTTTAAACCGAGAAAGTAAAGGCTTTTTAAAAGCACCATTAAAAACTACTTTAGGAGTTGGTTTAGGAAGTGATAATAAATGGTTTGTTGGTGCAGATTATAGTTTCCAAGAAGCTCTTAATGTTCAAGGGGGAGTATTTAATAATTATTCAAAAATTAAATACGATGTATATAATAAAATCGCTTTAGGAGGTTTTTACATTCCAAAATATAATTCAATAACAAGTTATTGGGAGAGAGTAACTTACAGGGTAGGCGTGAAGTTTGAAAAGACAGGATTGATGGTTGATGCTTCTGGGAATGGAAATGATTTTACAGCGATTGATGATTTTGGCATATCTTTTGGAGTAGGCTTACCAGTTGGTCAACAATTATCTAATTTAAATTTGGGTTTTGAGTTTGGTAAAAGAGGTAAATCAACTAACGGATTAGTACAAGAAAATTATGTAAACTTCAGGTTAAGTTTATCACTTAACGATAAATGGTTTAAAAAATTAGAAATATTTTAATTAAAAGGATAAGAAGATGAAAAAAATGAGACAAATTATAGCTTTATTATTTTTTACAGTTTCTGCACCAATGGTTTTTTCACAAGCTAATGATTGTAATATAAAATACAATTTATTTAAAGGGGATGTAAAAGCTAAAAAATACGATGCGGCTTATGAAAATTGGATGTGGTGTATGGATAATTGTCCAACGCTATCAGTTAATATTTATAAGTTAGGAATAGATATTGCAGAACACAAGTTGGAAACTGCAACAGAAGCTGATAAAAAAGTTGCACAAGATTTGGTAATGAGAGTGTATACTCAAAGAATGGAACATTTCCCAAAAGATAAAGCGGATATTTTAGATAAAATTGCAAGTTTTAAAGCCGAAATTGGAGCTTCTGATGAAGAAGTTTATAGTTGGTTAGAAAAAGCGTTCAAAGAAAATCCAACTGAATTGTCTCCAAAAAATATTTATAGATACTTTGATGCAATACTTCAAAAACATAAAGATGCAAATCCTCAAATAGTATTTGATACTTATGATGAAGTGGGTGAAGCTTTAGAAAAAAGTAGAGCTGAATATTCTAAAAAAATAGATATTATCAATGCTAAAGATTCTACTTCATTAAGTTCTAGAGATAAAAAAAATAGAAAAGTTTACCAACAAATATTAACCAATTTTGCAATTGTTGAAGGCGGTTTAGATGCTAAATTATCTGCTATATCTACTTGCGAAAACTTAATTCCTTTAAATAAAAAGAATTTTGAAGCTAATAAAAACAATGCTGTTTGGTTAAAAAGAGCAGTGTCTAGAATGTACAATAAAGAGTGTACTGATGATCCTTTTTATGATACGTTAGTTGAAGCTTATGTTCATGCAGACCCTTCACCTCAAGCATCTGTATTTTATGCAGGTATATTGATGAAGAAAAATGAAGTTAACAAAGCCATGGAGTATTTTAAAAGAGCAGTAGATCAGGAGACTGATTCTTATAAAAAAGCTGGTCACTTATTACGTGTTGCGCAAATTTTAGGAAAAAAAGGAAGAAAGTCTGAAGCAAGAAGTTATTGCTATCAAGCTTTAAAGGAAGCTCCAACAATGGGAAGTGCATACTTATTAATTTCAGGCTTATACGCAACCAGTGCAAATTCTTGCGGTGATGACGTTGTTTCTAAAAGAATGGTATATGTTGCAGCCTTAAATATGGCAGTTAAAGCAAAGTCTGTAGATCCAAGTATTGCTAGACAGGCAGACAAATACATAAACACGTATTTAACGAACTTGCCTTCAAAAAAAGATTTATTCATTGCGAATGTGGAAGTTGGCTCTACATTTAAAATTGGATGCTGGATTAACGAAACAGTAAGAGTTCGTTCTAAAGATTAAATTTAAAATATTATAATTGGTATATTTGTTATATGACAAAATCAGTTATTCATATAATTTTAAACATTGCTGTTGTTTTTTCAACAGCAATGTTTTTTTCTTGCACTAATGATGTAAAAGAAGTTCGTGATTTTTTAGCAGATAAAAATTTACCTTTAGGAAGAGCTGAAAACATTAACCATAAACATACTGATTCTGGACGAATAAATATTAAAATGAAAGCTCCGTTAATGCTCGATTTTGATAACAGAGAAGAACATCCGTATTCTGAATTTCCTGAAGGAATAAAAATTACAACCATTGAAGTAAATGGAGATTCTATCACCATTGAGGGCGGTTATGCAAAAAGCTTTAAAAAAACAGAAGTTGCAGAAATTAGAAAAAATGTAGTAATTTATAACTACGCTCAAAAAAATAAATTAGAAACTGAGCAAATTTATTGGGATCAAAAAACTCATTATTTTTTTACAGAAAAGAAATTTACATTTTACACCCAAACCGATACTATATATGGAACTGGTTTTGAAGCTACGGAAGATTTAAAAACTTGGTGGGTGAAAAATCAAACAGGAATCATTAATATTAAAGAATAGAGATGCAAAAAATTTGGAAAATATTTGAATACGGTTATTTAATTGTCGCTATAATTTTTATTGTAGAAACAGTTTTAAATTGGAATACCAATAGAGAAAGAGCTTATTTATTATTAGTGTTCGCTGTTTTGGCAGTTTTTATGTATTTTTTTAGAAAAAGATTTAGAAAGAGAATTGAAAAAAGGAATTCAAAATAAATGGAACTTGAATTAGCCATCATATTTATTTCAATACTGTTATCTGCTTTTTTTTCAGGAATGGAAATTGCATATGTATCGGCTAATAAATTTCAAGTTGAACTGCAAAAAAAGAGGGAAGGTTACATCGCTAAAATATTAACTAAACTAACCTCAAAATCATCCAAGTTTATTACAACTATGTTGGTTGGTAATAATATAGCATTGGTAATTTATAGTTTTTTTATGGGAAAACTTATTGTAAGTTTATTACCTTTAAATACTTTAAATGAATTTGCTATATTACTCATTCAAACAGTAATTTCTACCTTAATAATTTTAGTAACTGCTGAGTTTTTACCAAAAGCAATTTTTAGAATTTATGCCAATGAAACCTTGTGGTTTTTTGCGCCGTTGGCTTATGTTTTTTATATACTATTTCATTTTATTTCAGATTTTATTACACTTATTTCAGATTTTGTATTAAAAATGTTTTTTAATACCTCAAAAGATATTCAGCAAACTGAATTTAGTAAAGAAGAATTAGGAGATTATATCACAAAGCAGTTAGAAAATGCAAAAGATACAGAAGAGGTAGATTCTGAAATTCAAATTTTTCAAAATGCACTTGAATTTGACAATTTAAAGGCTCGTGAAATCATGATTCCTAGAACAGAAATTGTAGCTGTAAATATCAATGAAAGTTTATCCAATTTAAGAAAGTTATTTATAGAAACAGGATATTCAAAAATATTAGTTTATAAAGGTTCTTTAGATGATGTTTTAGGATACGTACATGCATTTGAGCTGTTTAAAAAACCCAAAACCATTAAATCAATACTTTTACCAGTAGAGTTTGTTCCTGAAAGTATGTTAATTAACAATGTGCTAAATAGTTTGATAAAAAAGAAACGAAGTATTTCAGTAGTTTTAGATGAATTTGGAGGAACATCAGGAATCATAACAGTTGAAGATATTGTAGAAGAATTGTTTGGAGAAATTATTGATGAACACGATACTGTTGAATTGTTAGAAAGTATTTTAAATTCTCGTGAATACGAATTCTCTGCAAGGTTAGAAGTAGATTATTTAAACGAAACCTACAACCTAAACCTTGAAGAAAATGAAGCCTATGAAACTTTAGGAGGATTTATCGTATATCATAATGAAGACATTCCTAAACAAGATGAAATTATTGAAATAAACAACCTTCATTTTAAAATGTTAAAAGTTGACTCTTCAAAAATTATGGAGGTTTATTTAAAGGTTTTAGATCAAGCAGATTAATTGTTAATAAAAGCATAAAAATAAACAGTTATTTAGCATTAATTCTAATCATTTCACTTTCATAATTAAATACTAAATCGTATTTTCGCACACTGTAATTAAAAGAAATATAATAATGGCAATTTTATCAAAAATTAGAGATCGTTCAATGTTCTTAATCCTAATTGTAGGTTTAGCACTTTTTGCATTTGTACTTGATCCAAGCTCAATTCAACAATTTTTTAGTTCAAGTAAAATAAATTCAATTGGTGAAGTAAATGGTCAAGAAATTGATAGAGAAGAATTTGCTCGTCAAGTAGAAGCTTATAGAACACAAAGTGGAGGTAGAGCGACTCAAATGCAAGCTGTAAATGCAGTTTGGAACACAATGATTAGCGAAAAAATATTTGAAACGCAATTAGAAGAGGCAGGTATTGTAGTGGGTGAAAAAGATATTTGGGATGCTATGACTTCTTTGCCTGAAATTCAAAACTCTCCATTATTTAAAAATGAAGCGAATCTTTTTGATGAAGAAAAGCTAAAAGAGTACATAGCAAACATGAAAGATGATGCTGAGGCTGGTAATACTCAAGCTTGGATGAACTGGTTAGCTACTGAAAGAAGTATTAAGCAAAACCTTGAACGTCAGGCTTATACTAATTTGGTATCTGCTGGTTTAGGGGCATCCTTAGAAGAAGGGAAAAGAGATTATTTATATCAAAATACCAAAATGGACGCTCAATTAGTGTATGTACCATATACTACAATTGCTGATAGTTTAAGTGTTGTGTCTAGAGAAGAAATTAAGAAGTACCTTGAGGATAATACTAAAAGATTTAAACCAGAAGCTACACGTACATTACAATATGTAAAATTTGATATCGTTCCTTCTGAAGCTGATGATGCAGACGTAAAGGCAACTGTAGAAAGTTTTATTAATGATAGAGAAGAATATAGTAACGCTGCAAAAACTACTGTAAAAATAGTAGGTTTAAAAAATGCCACAGACTATGAAGCTTTTTTAAATGATAATAAATCGGATCTATCATTAGATAATGGTTATAAATACAAAAATCAATTACCAGCAGAAATAGCCGATGAAGTTTTTAATGCAACTGTAGGAGATGTTGTTGGTCCTTATAAAAATAATGGTTATTATAAAATTTCTAAAGTTGTTGAAACCTTAGAATTACCAGACTCTGTAAAATCAAGTCATATTTTAGTTCCCTATGTTGGAGCAACAAGATCAATTTCTTTAAAAACAAAAGAAGCAGCTAAAAAATCAGCTGACAGTATTTTTACTTTAGTTAGAAATAACAAAGCTAAATTTAATGAAGTTGCAGATGAAATAAATACCGATGGTACAAAAGGAAAAGGTGGTGATATTGGTTGGATAAGAAAAGATCAAGCTTTTTCACCAGGATTTGATCGTGATTTTGCAGATTATATTTATAAAAACAAAAAAGGAAGTGTTGCTGTTGTAGAAACTGCTTTTGGTTACCATGTAATTAGAATTGATGACCAAACTGAAGCTGAAAAAGCTGTAAAACTAGCTACTTTTGCTCGTTTAATTGAAGCTTCAGAAGAAACAGAAAATAATATTTTTGAACAAGCTGAAACATTGGCAGCAAGATTGTCTGAAGGTGGAAATATTGATGAATTAGCTAAAGAAGATGATTTAAATGTTCAATCAGCTGTTAATTTAAAAGCCTTAGATGAAGCTATTCCAGGACTTAATACACAACGTCAAATGGTAACATGGGCTTTTAACGAAGAGAGAGAATTAGGAGATTCTAAACGTTTTGATATTGATGTGTTAGGAAAAAGAGCTTATGCAGTTGCTGTTTTGAAAGGTAAAACAGACAAAGATGGTTTAGTGATTAGCTCAGATTTAATTACACAAATTAGACCAGAGTTGATTAATAAGAAAAAGAGAGCTTTAATAGAAAAAACATTTAAAGGAAGTACTTTAGAAGAAATAGCTTCTTCAGCAAATACATCTGTACGTTCAGTATCATTAGTAACTTTAGCGAGTCCATTAATTTCTGGAGTTGGTAACGAACCAGCTGTTGTTGGAGCAATGTCTACATTACCGATTGATCAAGTTTCTGATGTAATTGAAGGAGACAAAGGCGTGTTTGTTGTTAAAGTAACCAAAAGAGAATTACCAGCTGAGCTTGAAAATTATGAATCTTTCAGAAAAAGAAAGGTTACTCAATTACAAGGAAGAGCTTATCAGCTATATAAAGTTTTAGAAGAAACAGCTGATATAAATGATAATAGAAGTAAATTCTTTTAAAGAACAATAAAATAAATAAAAAAAGCGAGCTATTAAGCTCGCTTTTTTTATTTATAGGTTTAATGATTATCCATTCATAGAAATCAAAAATTCTTCATTTGATGTGGTAAATTGGATTTTATCTTTAATAAACTCCATTGCTTCAACAGGGTTCATGTCTGCTAAATATTTTCTAAGTACCCACATACGTTGTACGGTTTTAGGATCTAATAGTAAATCATCTCTACGTGTACTTGATTTAACTAAATCTATTGCTGGATAAATTCTTCTATTAGCAATGTTTCTTTCTAATTGAAGTTCCATATTACCAGTTCCTTTAAACTCTTCAAAAATAACTTCATCCATTTTTGAACCAGTTTCAGTTAAGGCTGTTGCAATAATTGAAAGGGATCCTCCATTTTCAATATTACGAGCGGCTCCAAAAAATCTTTTTGGTTTGTGTAATGCATTGGCATCAATACCACCAGATAAAATTTTACCAGATGCTGGAGCAACTGTATTATAAGCCCTTGCTAAACGCGTAATAGAATCTAACAATATAACAACATCATGTCCACATTCAACTAAACGTTTAGCTTTTTCTAGTACAATATTGGCAACTCTAACATGTTTATCTGCAGGTTCATCAAACGTTGAAGCAACTACTTCGCCTTTAACATTTCTTTGCATATCAGTAACTTCCTCAGGTCTTTCATCAATTAAAAGAATAATTTGATAAACTTCAGGGTGATTAGACGCAATGGAATTTGCAATGTCTTTTAATAACATTGTTTTACCAGTTTTAGGTTGAGATACAATCATACCTCTTTGACCTTTTCCAATTGGGGAAAATAAATCTATAATTCTTGTAGATAAAGTGCTACTTCTACCAGCTAAATTAAATTTTTCTTGAGGAAATAAAGGTGTTAAATGTTCGAAAGAAACACGGTCTCTAACTACATTAGGACTTAATCCGTTAATTTTTGAAACACGAATTAATGGGAAATATTTTTCACCTTCTTTAGGAGGTCTTACTACACCTTTAACAGTATCTCCAGTTTTTAAACCGAATAATTTAATTTGTGATTGAGATAAATAAATGTCGTCAGGAGATGATAAATAATTATAATCCGATGAGCGTAAAAATCCGTAACCATCAGGCATCATTTCTAAAACACCTTCACTTTCAATAATACCATCAAATTCATAATCAGGATCTCTGTATCTATTTCCTTGTTTACGTTGTCCTTTTTCTCTTGGTTGCTTATTGTTGTTTGGTTGTTTAGATCTGTTTTGTTGTTTTTGTTGATGATGAAGTTTATTGTCGTTTGGTAATTTATCTTTTACCTCATTTTTATCATCTTTATCAACTACTTTTTTTGTTTCGGTAGTGTTGGCTGGTTTGTTAATCTCTTTTTTAGCGTTATTTTTTTTAGAAGGGTTTTCACCTTCTTTATTATGCTTTTGTTTAGGAACAACATTGTCAGCTTTTTGAGCAATAGGAGTTGATTCTTTTTTAGTTTCAGAGCTCTCTGAAACTTTTGGTTTTTCTACAATCTTTTTTTTATCCGTTGATTGATTAGGATTTTTAGATTGTTTATCAGAATTCACTTTTTTTACGATTCTTTTTCTTTTAGGCTTATCGCTCTCTGAAGAATTTGTTTTAATAACTTTTGATGGAGTTGAAGCTTGGATATCTAAAATTAAATAAACTAAATCTAATTTTTTTAATTGACTATACTTTTTTGCTCCAATAGTTTTTGCTATCTCTTGTAATTCTACAAGAGTTTTCTCCTTTAGTTGGGAAATTTCAAACATCTATGTCTATTTGTAAAATTTGTTAATGTATAAATATTTTGTTCTTATTTGTTAAGAATTTTTTGTGAAATAATCAAAGTGGTGATTAATTGTCTTAGTTGTAGCTTTCGTATACTATTATGTAGTAGACTATTGCAAATATATAAATTTATTTTGTAATATAATCTTTATAACTTTAAAAATAAAACGTATTTTTGCGTTCAATTATTATAAATATGATTCAAAGAATACAAACTGTTTATTTATTACTTGCTACAGCTTTTTCAGGAGGAGTAATTTTTCTCCTAAATTTATGGGTGCAGGAAGAAGAAATTAAGTTTTTTGTAATGGATTCTTTTAATTCTGACAATCTTTTATTAAAAGGGCTGTCAGCATTATTTTTTATTTCAGCGATACTAACTTTGGTTGCTATTTTTCAATATAAAAATAGACAATTACAATTTGTTTTAGGACGTTTATCAATTTTAATCAATTTTATTTTATTAGGAGTTATCGTATATTTTACGCAAAATTTATCTGGAGAAATTAACGTTTCTGAGAAAGGTATTGGGTCACTCATTCCTATCGTTACAATTGTTTTAGTAGTTTTAGCTAATAAAGCAATTAAAAAGGATGAGGAACTTGTAAAATCTGTAGATAGATTACGTTAAACCTAACATCTTAGTATATTTAGTGCATAAAAACCATTTCAATGAATTGAAATGGTTTTTTATTTCTAACGGTTTTCAGGGATATTAGAAAATGGCTATTTTTGGGTAATTATAAATAAAAAATAATAAATAACTTTGATGATGAGGAAAATACAGGAAAAGATTAAAGTTCATATTGCAGATGATCATCAATTATTAATTGATGGTATAATTGCAGTTTTATCTTCAGAAGAAAATATTGAAGTTGTTGGTTACTCCCTAAATGGCAACGATGTATTAAGCTGGTTTGCTTCTAATGAAGCCGATATATTAATTTTAGATATTAATATGCCACAAATAGATGGAATTGCTGTATTGCAAAATTTTTTAAAGCATAAATTTCAACAAAAAGTGATTGTTTTATCAAGTTATGATGATACAAAACTTATTAAAGAAGTGTTGAAAATTGGTGCAAATGGGTTTTTAGCTAAAAAATGTGCTGCTGAAAATATTGTTGATGCTATAAATAAGGTTTATAATAATCAACAGTATTTTAGTGAAAGTATTCAAGAAAAATTATTGGCTACTTTTACAACAAGTTTGGTTAAGAATGAAACACCCTCACAAGATGGCTCATTTTTTAGCTCTTTAACCCCTAGAGAAATAGAAGTTTTAAGGCTTATTACCCAACAATTTAGTTCTAAAGAAATTGGTAAAAAATTACATATAAGTGTTAATACTGTTGAAACTCATCGTAAAAATTTAATTAGTAAATTGCATGTAAAAAATGTTGTTGGATTAGCTTTATATGCTGTAAAAAACAATATAGTTTAATTACTTTTTGAATAATGAATTACGATGAACAGGTATAAAAAAATAATTTTTTTCTTCATTATCATAAGCTGTAGTTATCATGGTTTAACTGCATTTACTTTTCCAAAAGCTAATTTTATTGAATATGATTTTAATTTTTCAGATGATGAAAGATTGAAACAAGTAAAAGATTTATTGGAAACTAATAAGACTGAAGAAGCTATTCAAAAGTTATACCAATTAATTGCAGAAGCTGAAAAATTAAAAGATACCAATTTGATAATTGAAGGGAGCTTGTTGTTAGCAGATGTTTATAGAGACAATGGAGATTATAAAAGCTCAAATAAACAATTTTATAAGTTGCTTCCCTTAATTAAAGAAAATAATAATTATTTACAAATTTTATATTTTAAAAAAGGAGGTAATTTTCAAAAAGAGGGCGAAATAGATAGTGCAATGGTAAACTATAAGAATGCCCTTTTTTACAGTAATTTTTTTAATAATAATGAAGATTTAAAAGCTAAAATTAATGCCAATCTTGCAGGAATTTACTATTTAAAAGAAGATTATGGAAAGGCTATTGAGCATTCCAAAATAGCAGCTAATTATCAAAAAATTCTTGGAAATATTGAAATTGAAGCAGGAATATTAAACAACCTTGGTTCTATATATTTTATGCAAGGGAATTATAAAGAAGCTTTAAATGTATTTCAGCAAACATTTAAATTAGTGGGGTTTGGACAAGAAGATTTACAAAAGCAAATTAGAAGGTCTTCATACATCAATAGTGCTTATGCATATAGTGGTTTAAAACAATTTCAAAAAGCATTCGAATATCAAGATAAATATATTTCTTTAGATGACTCAATAAAACAAGAGTTAAAGTATAAGGAAATAGCTGAAATTGAATCAAAATTCAAAGTAGCTTCAAAAGAGAAAGAAGCAGAAATTGAAAAGTCTAAAAGGTTAGAAGCTGAATATTTATCATATGGGTTAGGTTTTTCAATATGTATTTTATTAATATTACTATTTGTACTTTATAAAATGTATAAATTGAATAAAAAAAATTACACTTTAAAAATTGACCAAAAAAGGTTAATGCATCAAAGTAAAATTGAAAAGCTAAAAAGTGATTCTCAAACAAAAATTTTAGCAGCAACTTTAGACGGTAGGTTAGAGGAAAGAAAGGTGATTGCTTCTGTTTTACATGATAATGTAAGTGCATTGCTCTCCGCAGCTAATTTACATTTATTTGCAAGTAAAAAGCAATTGAAAGACCAAGTACCAGTTGAAATAAATAAATCTCAAAAAATATTAAACGAAGCATCGGAAAGTATTAGAGATTTATCTCATAGGTTGGTTCCTTCACTTCTTCTAAAATTTGGATTAAGTATAGCGGTACAAGATTTATGCGAAAAATCATCAAATTCAACTATCGAATTTTCTTGTGACACTAAAAATATCACACGTTTTGATCAAAATTTTGAACTTAAAATATTTAATATTATTAGTGAATTAGTTAATAATATTTTAAAGCATAGTAATGCAAATAATGCAACTATTAAATTAGAACAATTAGAAGGTCAATTACAACTCGTTATTTTTGATAACGGAAAAGGCTTTGATTTAAATGAAATAAATGATGGAGTAGGGTTGAGCCAAGTTAAAGCTCGAATTAATGTATTAGAAGGTATTATAAAAATAAAATCTTCAACTGAAGGGACAAGAATCTATATTTCAACGCCAATAGTTTACTAACGTTTTTCTAACTCAATAACTTCTAAATTGCTTATTTTATCCTGGTTAATTTCAAACCTTAACATAGTTCTTATTTTATGAAAGCCATATTTGCCAGCAGCTCCTGGATTCATATGCAATACATTTAATTTTTTGTCAAAAATTACTTTTAAAATATGGGAATGACCACTTATAAATAATTGAGGAGGCTCACTTTTAATTAACGGTCTAATTCTAACATCGTAATTAGTTGGATACCCGCCAATGTGAGTCATCCAAACAGTTACATTTTCAATAGTAAATTTTGCATCTAAAGGATATTCATTTCTAATTAATTTATCATCAATATTCCCATAAACAGCTCTAACAGGTTTTAATTTTTGTAAGGTGTCTATAACTTCTATAGATCCAATATCTCCTGCATGCCAAACTTCATCAGCTTGTTTTACGAATTTTAAAATTTGATCATCAATATAACTATGTGTATCAGAAAGTAGTAGTATTTTTTTCATTCTTTATAAAATTCTTAACTGGTAAATATGCCTTATATTTGCAAGCATACAAAAATAACATTTCAATTGAGATATTTTTTAGAAATAGCCTATAAAGGAACTAAGTATCATGGTTGGCAGTTACAACCAAATGCTATTTCAGTGCAAGAATTAATTAATAAAGCTTTAACAACAATTTTAAGGAAACCGATTAATATTGTTGGAGCTGGCAGAACTGATGCAGGTGTACATGCAGAACAGTTATTTGCACATTTTGATATTGACAGTATATTTAATATAGATGAAGTAGTTTATAAAACAAATGCATTATTACCAAATGACATAGTGATACTGAATATTATGAAAGTAATAGAGGATGCTCATGCGCGTTTTGATGCCATACAAAGAAGCTATCAATACAGAATTTTTTTAGGAAGAAACCCTTTTTTAGTTGAAACAACATGGCAGTTAATTAATAAAAAGTTAAATGTTGTTAAAATGAATGAGGCTGCTAAAATTTTACTAACTTACACAAACTTTAAGTGTTTTTCTCGTTCTAACACCGATGTAAAAACTTATGATTGTGACCTTAAAAAAGCATTGTGGGTTCAAAATAAACAGCACCTAATTTTTTATATTACAGCAGATCGTTTTTTACGTAATATGGTAAGAGCAGTTGTAGGAACTTTATTAGATGTTGGTACAAATAAAACATCACTTGAAGAGTTTAAAAAAATAATTGAAAGTAAAAATAGGAGTAACGCAGGACCATCTGCGCCTCCACAAGGTTTGTTTTTAACAGAAGTAACCTACCCAAATAGAATTTTTATACATGAGTAAAAAATTAACAGGAAAAGCTTTTGACGCAAAAATATTTAAGCGTTTAATGGGCTTTGCAAAAAAATATCGATTGCAATTTGTTATTGGAACGCTTTCAGCAATATTATTATCGTTGGTTTCAGTAGCAAAGCCTATTTTATTACAAGAAATTGTAAACACCTATTTTGAAACTAAAGATAAAGAAGGTATTCTGTATTTTTCATTACTAATGGTTGTATTTTTAATAGCAGAAGTTTTTTTACAATTCCTTTTTATTTATAAGGTAAATTGGTTAGGTCAAAATATTATTAAAGATATAAGGGTAAAACTACAAAAGCATATGCTTCAATTTAAAATGGCATATTTTGATCAATCTTCTGTAGGAAAATTAGTTACTCGTTTGGTTTCAGACACAGAAACAATAGCACAATTTTTTGGACAAGGATTGTTTATGATTATTAGTGATCTTTTAAAAATGTTGGTAGTAGCCATTGTTATGTTATGGATGAATTGGAAATTGGCATTAATTGCTTTTATTGTATTGCCAATATTAATTTATGCTACAAAATTGTTTCAAATAGCCATTAAATCAGCATTTCAGGAAGTTAGAATTCAGGTAGCAAATTTAAACGGTTTTGTGCAAGAACGAGTTACTGGGATGAACATTGTTCAGCTTTTTAATCGAGAAAAAATTGAATATGAAAACTTTGTGAAAATTAATGAAAAACATAAAAAAGCTCACATTAAAACGGTTTGGTATTATTCCATATTTTTTCCTATAGCTGAAATTTTATCATCAATAGCAGTAGGGTTATTGGTTTGGTATGGAGGTTTAGATATTGTCGATTCAGGAGTAACAAACGCAGGTCAAATTATTGCATTTATTATGATGTCTCAGATGTTATTTAGACCGTTGCGTCAAATTGCAGATAAATTTAATACTTTGCAAATGGGAATGGTTGCTGGAGATCGAGTTTTTGAAATTTTAGATACACAAAGTCAAATTACTAAGACAGGAAATGTTGAAGCAACTCATTTTAAAGGGAATATTTCGTTTAAAAATGTTCGGTTCAGTTATATTAAAGATGAAGAAGTTTTAAAAGGAATTTCGTTCAATGTAAAGGCAGGAGAAACCATTGCTATAGTTGGAGCAACTGGAGCTGGAAAATCAACCATCATCAATTTAGTAAATCGCTTTTACGAAATAAATGATGGCGAAATATGTATAGATAATCATAATATAGAACAATACACACTCACTTCTTTAAGAAATCAAATTGCTGTAGTATTACAAGATGTTTTTTTATTTTCAGATACCATTTACAATAACATTGTTTTGAGTAATGAAAATATTACTTTAGATGAAGTGAAAAAAGCGGCTAAAGAAATTGGTATTCACGAGTTTATTATGAGTTTGCCAAATAATTACAATTATAATGTGAAAGAGCGTGGAGTAATGTTGTCTTCAGGACAAAGACAGTTAATAGCTTTTTTAAGAGCTTATGTAAGTAAACCAAGTGTGTTAATTTTAGATGAAGCAACTTCTAGTATAGATTCGTATTCTGAACAATTAATTCAAGAAGCTACAGATAAAATAACTCAACATCAAACATCTATTATAATTGCGCATAGATTAACAACGGTTAAAAAGGCGGATAGAATAATTGTAATGGATAAAGGTAAAATTGTTGAACAAGGTTCGCATTTAGAACTACTTCAAAAAGACGGTTATTACAAAAATTTATACGATATGCAATTTGTTAATGAGGCGGCTGTTTAATTTCTTTAATTAAGATCGTATCGAATAGTTTCTATTAATTCGTTATGGTTTTTAAATAAGATAAATTCACCATCTTTTATATAAGAAATTTTACCTGTTTCTTCAGAAACAACTAAGCAAAGGGCATCTGTTTTTTCTGTAATTCCAATAGCTGCCCTATGTCGTAAACCAAATCTAGTAGGTAAACTTTTTTTAGATAACGGTAAAATAATTCGAGTGGCAACTATTAAATTTTCTTTAATAATGATGGCTCCATCATGTAAGGGGCTATTTTTATAAAAAATACTTTCTAAAATAGGTTGATTAACTTCAATGTTCATTTTATCACCTGTTGGTTTTACAAAGTCTAAATTATTAGAGCGTTCTAAAACAATTAAGGCTCCTGTTTTTGTTAAAGACATGCTTTCACAGGCAAGTAAAATAGCTTCTACATCCATATCGGTATATATTTCAGTTTTTAAAAATTTAAGTTGTTTTAAAAAACTTCTTTTACTTGTAAAATTGGTAGATCCAAGCATTAATAAAAACTTTCTAACTTCTGGCTGGAAAACGATAAGAATGGCTATAGCTCCTAAACTAATTAAAGCACCCAATAATCCGCTTAGCATTTCCATTTGTAATGCTTCGGTAATTTTCCATATTAAAACTACTAAAGCTATTCCAATAAAAATATTAATAGCAACGGTTCCTTTAAGTAATTTGTATACATAGTACAGTAATACTGCAACTAAAACAATGTCTAAAATATCTAAAAAAGAAAAGTCTAAAAAATCTAGCATTCAATTAGTTTTTGTAAAAATAGGAAAAAGATTGCACACAAAATAGTTATTCACAACCACAATCAGGAACTTTTATTTGATTAAAAATAAATTCGATGTGATTGGTTAGAATAGCGGTATTATTTAAATTAAATAACATTGTTTTGTAAGCTAGGTAATCTTGGTATAATAAATTTTCATTAAAATTTAAATGAAGCATGGTTTGTTTACCTTCTGAGGTAAAGTCAATAAATTCAAGCAATGTTTCTTTAAAATCTCCTTTTTCAATTTTAGAATCATTTAATAATACATTGTTTGGATTAAAAACCAAGTTGATGTTATTAAAATTCAAATAGTTATTTCTGTTTTCTTTGATGAAGTATTTGGATAAAATACTGTCTTTTTTATAAACAACATTGTCAAATTCTAAGAATGATAATTTTTGGGAAATGGTATCAGAAAAACTAAAATAGTTATGCATTCCTTCTTTTGAATGTATGGAATTTGCATGTTTATCTTGAAGCGTTATAATATCATCAATAAATGTTTTTAAAGGTAAACGTTTATCTATGTTAAATATCCAATGTGTTGAACTTATGGTGTTTTTTCTATTTAAAACGGCCAAAGTATCATTGTTATTAACTTCATAAAAAAACCATACTTGTGAATGGTCAAATACTTCTTGAATTCCTTTTTCTGCTAGAGTTGGAATTTTTAGTTCTTTTTTAGCACAGCTTATCATTAAAAAAGGGAGGATAAATAGTATTTTTTTCATTGTTTATTCTACATTTTTAAGCAATTCAACAATTTTAATAGCTTCAACAGCTTCTTTTACATCATGTACGCGTAAAATGTTAGCACCATTTAATAAAGCTATTGTATTTGCAGTGGTAGTTGCGTTTAAGGCTTCTTTTTGTGTTATTTCTAAAGGTTTAAATAACATAGATTTTCTTGATAAACCTGCTAGTGTTGGAACTTCTAAGCTTTTAAAAAGTTCTAAATGCTTAAGCAGTTTATAATTGTGTTCTAATTTTTTAGAAAAACCAAATCCTACATCAGTTATAATATCATTAACGCCTAATAGTCTTAATTCGTTAATTTTTTTTGAGAAGTAAAATATAACATCATTCACAACATGATTGTAGGTGCAATTTTTTTGCATATTTTGCGGTGTGCCTTTCATATGCATAATAATATAAGGAACATTGAGTTTTGCAACTGTTGTAAACATATTTTCGTCCATATTTCCAGCTGAAATATCATTAATAATACATGCACCTTCATTTATACATGCTTCTGCTATTTCACTTCTAAAAGTGTCAATTGACATTAGTATTTGAGGAAATTCTTTAGCTAAAAGTTTAATCACTGGTAAAATACGTTCTTTTTCTTCTTTTTCAGAAATATGTTTAGCACCTGGTCTAGAGGAATAAGCTCCAACATCTATAAAAGTAGCTCCCTCACTTAGCATTTTTTCAACTTGTTTTACAATGCTTTGGGGGTTGTTGTATTTTCCACCGTCAAAAAATGAATCAGGAGTAATGTTTAAAATCCCCATTACTTTTGGTGATGATACATCGATAAGCTTTCCATTACAATTAATACTAAACATTATTTTACTACTTTATTAATTACTTTAGTCATTTTTGGAGCTTGATAGTTGAACATTTTTGAAACAAGTTCTTCTATAGAGTCGCTTATAATTAACATTTCTTTGTTAGATTGTTTTAAGTATCCTTCAGTTACCATAACTTCTAACTGTTTGATTAAATGATTAAAAAAACCATTGGTATTTAAAATTCCAACAGGCTTTTGTTCAATACCTAATTGTCCTAAAGTTAGGGCTTCAAAAATTTCATCTAAGGTGCCAAAACCACCAGGTAACGCAATATACCCATCAACAAGTTTACTTATTTTTATTTTTCTTTTGCTCATAGTTTTAGTAACAATCATTTCAGTAATTTCAGTATGTGCTACTTCTTCATGACGAAGCAATCCTGGAATTACACCAATTACTTCTCCTTTTTTTTCAATTATTGCATCGGCCAAAACTCCCATCATTCCTATCTTTCCACCTCCATACACTAAACCAATGTTGTTTTTGGCAAAGTGAAAGCCTAATTTAATAGCTTCATTTTTATATATTTCATTAAACCCTAAGCTTGAGCCACAAAAAACAGCAACTTTCTTCATAAATAGATAATTGATTTTTTAATTCATTAAATTTGTTCGAAATTTACGGAATTAATTAAAGTTACATGCAACAAACTTCAAAACAATACGATGAGGTAATTGAAAAATGCCGATCACTATATGTTAATAAATTAAAAGATTACGGAACAGCTTGGAGAATTTTAAGATTGCCATCGCTTACAGATCAAATTTTTATTAAAGCACAACGAATTCGTCAGCTGCAAGAAAATGTAACAAGAAAAGTTGATGAAGGAGAAGTTTCAGAATTTATTGGAATTATAAATTATGCCATAATGGCTTTAATTCAATTGGAAAAAGGAGTTGCTGAACAACCAGATATGTCTAATGACGAAGCCGTAAAACTGTATGATACACACATAGCAACAACCAAACAATTGATGGAAGATAAAAATCACGATTATGGGGAGGCTTGGAGAGATATGAGGGTAAGTTCTCTTACAGATTTAATTTTACAGAAGCTATTGCGAGTGAAACAAATTGAAGATAATAAAGGAAAAACATTAGTATCTGAAGGTATAGATGCAAATTATCAAGATATGATTAATTATTCCGTTTTTGCTTTAATACATATTAATGAAAAAGAATTGTAATATGAAAATAGTAGTTCAAATATCAAGGCTTATAGTTGCCATAACGTTTATTTTTTCAGGATTTGTAAAATTAGTTGATCCGCTTGGTTCAGCGTATAAATTTCAAGAATATTTTGGTGCTGACGTTTTAAATTTAGAATTTTTAATTCCTTATGCTTTGCCTTTTTCGGTATTTTTAATTTTAGCTGAAATAATGTTAGGGGTTTTCTTGTTGGTGGGTTACCTTCCAAAAATTACGGTTTGGAGTTTGCTTGGAATGATTTTAATTTTCTTGTTTTTAACTTGGTATTCTGCTTATTATAACAAAGTTACTGATTGTGGTTGTTTTGGTGACGCCGTAAAACTATCGCCTTGGGAAACATTTTATAAAAACGTATTCTTAATTTTACTAATTATACTTTTGGTTGTAAAATATGAATATATTAAACCGTTTCCAAGTTTGAATCTTGCAAAATGGGTTTCCTTTTTGTCGTTTACAGCTTTTTTATACATAGGGTATTATGTATTAATTCATCTACCAATTATTGATTTTAGACCTTATGCTGTTGGAAAAAATATTAAAGAAGGAATGCAATTTGTTGGAACAGAATTACCACCAGTACATGATTTCTTTTTAGAAACAAATGATGGAAATGATTTAACAGAAGAAGTCTTATCAGCAGATAATATAATGTTAATTGTAGCGTATAATTTAAGTAAGAGTGAAAAAAGTGGTTTAAGTAAACTAAAAGATTTAACAGATAAAGCTATAGAAAATGGTTTTAAAGTTTATGCCTTATCTGCATCAATGAATGAAGAATTTTTAGAAATTAAAAATGAGCATAATTTAAATTTTGAAATGTTGTTTTGTGACGAAACTACACTCAAAACAATTATAAGAGCTAATCCAGGCATTGTTACTTTACATAAAGGTACTGTTACAGGTAAATGGAGTTGGACAGATGCTGATGAAGTTCAATTAATACTTAAATAAGTTAACATGAAGCAGGCATTTCTTGTATTTGTTGGAGGAGGTTTTGGAAGTGTTTTAAGATTTTTATTAGGAAAATGGCTGAATAATGTTGAGAATTATATTCCTTATGGCACATTTTTAGCAAATGTACTTGGTAGTTTACTTATTGGTTTTATTATTGGTGTGCTATCTAAGTCATCAAATATTCCAGCCAATCAATCATTATTACTCGCAAGTGGTTTTTGTGGGGGCTTTACTACTTTTTCTACTTTTGCCTACGAAAACCAACTTTTCCTTAAAAATGGAGACTATTCTCAGTTTTTGTTCTATACTTTAGGATCGTTAGTTTTTGGTTTTTTAGCAGTTTTTTTAGGCTTATATCTTTCCAAACTTGTTTAAGTTGTCTGTTTTTTAATAAAAAACAAATTTTCAACAATACCAATTTACTTAATACAATAAAAAACTCAATAAAATTTTAAAAACCCTATAAAAAATAGGGTATATTTTATTTAAAATAATAAAAATTATATTTATACCCTATAAAAAACAGGGTTAAAGTATATTTATATATATTTTTGTGATAAAATTAATTAAAAAATCATTTTATCATGAAAAAAATCGAAGCGATTATTCGAAAGTCAAAATTTGATGAAGTAAAAGAAGCTTTACATCAAATTGAAATTAACTTTTTTAGTTACTGGGATGTAACCGGTGTAGGAAATGAAAAACAAGGACACGTATACAGAGGTGTTAGTTATAGTACTACAGATATTCAGCGTAGATTTTTATCAATCGTAGTTTCAGAAACTTTTTTGGAAAGGACAGTAGATGCTATTTTAAAATCAGCATTTACTGGAAGTGTAGGTGATGGAAAAATATTTATATCAAATATTGAAGAAACCTACAGAATAAGAACTCGAGAAAGAGGTGCTAACTCATTAAAATAAATAACTACTAACTTTTTTATTATGGAAAACACATTATTTACAGTGAGCAATGTTTGGATGATGATTTGTACTGCACTAGTATTTTTAATGCATTTAGGATTTTCATTGTTAGAAATTGGATTAACAAGACAAAAAAACACCATCAATATATTATTTAAAAATATATTTATTATATCAATTGGTTTGGTATTGTATGCCTTGGTAGGGTTTAATTTAATGTATCCAGGCTCATTCATTTTAGGAATTATTCCTGATTATTTTTTCGATTTATTTGGGTTGTCAATACCTGAAAACGGCTTAACAGCAGAATATGCAAGTGGAGGTTATACTTATTGGACTGGCTTTTTGTTTCAAGGAATGTTTGCGGCAACAGCGGCAACCATAGTTTCTGGAGCTGTGGCTGAAAGAATAAAATTAGGCGCTTTTATGGTGTTTTCAATTTTTTATATTGGAATTGTGTATCCTATTACCGGTTCTTGGAAATGGGGAGCAGGTTGGCTAGATGAATTGGGTTTTTATGATTTTGCAGGTTCAACCTTAGTACATTCTGTAGGTGGTTGGGCAGCTTTAGTGGCGGTTTGGTTATTGGGAGCCCGAATTGGAAAATTTAAAAAAGATGGTTCTATTGGAGCCATCCCAGGTCATAACATTCCTTTAGCTACTGCAGGTGTGTTTATACTTTGGTTGGGCTGGTTTGGTTTTAACGGAGGGTCTGTTTTATCTGCAAATCCTGGAAGCACTTCTTTAGTTTTAGTAACCACTTGTATTGCCGCAGCTTCAGGTGGCTTAGCAGCTTTTTTTGTTTCATTATTTAAACATAAACAATACGATTTATCAATGTTTTTAAATGGAGTGTTAGGAGGATTGGTTGGAATTACGGCTGGAGCAGATTTAATGAGTGTTACCGATTCAATTTTTATTGGTTTTATAGCTGGTACGCTTATTGTTTTAGGAGTTGGATTTATTGATAGTATGAAATTAGATGACCCTGTTGGTGCTATTGCTGTTCATTTAATATGTGGTATTTGGGGAACACTAGCAGTAGGAATTTTTGGAAGTATGGCTGGATGGGGACAATTTGGAATACAATTGATTGGAGTTTTGTCAGTGGGTGTTTTTTGTTTGGTTTCTGCATATACAATCATAAAAATATTAAAATCTACTGTAGGGATTAGAGTTTCTTTAGAAGAAGAACAAGACGGTTTAGATATTCATGAACATGGTATGGATGCTTATCCTGATTTTCGATTAAATCAACATTAATTGCATTTAATTAATGTACTTAATTGCCAATTTTGAAGATTTTTTTAAAAGCATATAATGTTTAATAGGATTGCTATGGAATAAAAATGATTACTAACAGTTAAAAATTTACTGTATAAAATCAATTAAAAAAAATACTAATACTATTTACAGTCATAATAAGTGGTAACTTAATGCAAGTTTTAAGAAAATAAAAGTTAGATATTGGAGTTGATTTTACTAATAGATATATTTGGGATGGATTAGAATTTTAAAATTCTCCTGTGATGTAACCTAATGTAAAGTTTATTTCAGATGACTTTACCTTGGATGCTTAGATTTCTTTTAACATCCTTAAAAGCTGAGATGCTTAAATAGGTTTTTTAATGTTTGTTATAGGCTTTTACACCAGCCAAAATCTCAATAGGAATTGTATTTTCTTTTGGTGGAATTGGACAAGAGTATTTGTGATTATATGCGCAATATGGGTTGTATGTCCTGTTAAAATCAATGCGAATCATTGTAGTATCTTTTTCAGGAATCTCTAAATCAATATATCTGCCACCTCCATAAGTACTTTTACCGTTTGTAGCATCATTAAAAGGTAAAAATAAATGATTTTCATATCCAATACTCGTCATTAATTGTTGATTTTGATAGATATTTAACTCAATTTTTTTTCCATTTAAAGTAAAATATGCAACTCCGTATTTTTTATATAATGGCAATCGGTCTGTGGTTGTTGGCATTTCAAAAACAGGTTCATTAGGAGTTCGTGTAAACTTAGCTGTAATGTTGTATTTTTTATCAATGGGGAAAAAATCTAAAGTCTTAAAACTTTTTAAATCTTCTTCTGTTAATGGTGATTCTTCAGCATCAGCAAATTGAGTATTTAATTCGTATTGAAAATTTTTAATTTCATCTTCATAACCAATTTGTTTATGGGTACAACCGATTAATAATGATAGGATACTTATAAGTAAAAACGTTTTTTTCATGCCAAAAAAGTTTGTAACTCAAAAATACAAAATATTACATTTGTAATAAAAAAGATTGTTGTTTAAATAATTTTTGTAGTTTTGAAAAAAAATAAATTAAAAAATGATGAATTGTTTCACATACAAGGTTTCCGTAAAGAAGAGGTTTTTAATAAACTGTCGGAGTATGTATGTGTTATAATTATGTAAATATAAAATATAGTTATCCAATATAAACCCGGCTTTTTGCCGGGTTTTTTAATTTTGAAAGTATGGTAAAAAGAACATTTATAACTTATCAAGATTCATTTAGAGGACTCTCAAACGAGGTTTGGTGGTTGGCACTCATAACATTTATTAATAGGGCGGGGACTATGGTTTTGCCATTTATGACGCTTTATTTAACGAAAGATTTAAACTTTTCGTTAGCGCAAGTAGGAACTATTATGAGCTGTTTTGGAGTGGGTTCATTATTAGGTTCTTGGTTAGGAGGTAAATTAACCGATAAAATTGGTTTTTATAGAGTTATGTTTTGGAGCTTATTAATCACAGGTTTTTTATTTATAGCATTACAATTTATACATTCATTTATTGGGTTTGCATTGGCAATTTTTATAACCATGTCTATAGCAGATACTTTTAGACCAGCTATGTTTGTTTCATTAAAAGCCTATAGTAAACCTGAAAACCAAACGCGCTCACTTACCTTAATTAGGTTGGCTATAAATTTAGGATTTTCATTGGGACCTTTTTTGGGAGGAATTATTATAGCGACTTTAAATTACTCTGGACTTTTTTGGGTAGATGGTATAACTTGTATTACTGCGGTGTTTTTATTAAAATTAGTATTGAGTAAAAGAGAACTAAGTAAGAAAAGCGAAGCTATTGTAGATACTTCAGAAACACAACGTTCGGTATATAGAGATAAACCTTATTGGTTGTTTTTGGTGATTGTTTTTTTAATGGGCTTTATTTTCTTACAATTATTCACTACCATGCCACTATATTACAAAGAGGTGCATGCATTAAGTGAAGTACAAATAGGCTTAGTTATGGGGTTAAACGGATTTTTAATCTTTTTATTTGAAATGCCTTTAATTCATTATATAGAAAAAACATTACTAAACAGAATGAAAATTATTACTTGGAGTTTGGTTTTATTTGCGCTAAGTTTTATAATATTAAATGTAAGTAGTTGGGTGGGTGTTTTGATTATTGGAATGTTGTTTATAACTTTTGGTGAAATGTTAGCGTTTCCATTTACTAATAATTTTGCGATGAATAGAGCTCCAAAAGGTAGAGAAGGCCGTTATTTAGCACTATATACTATGGCGTTTTCTGTTGCACATATTTTTAGTGCCAAAACAGGGATGGAAATTATTGATAGATTTGGATATATTACTAATTGGTTTGTAATGGGTGGCTTAGGGTTTGTAGCAGTTATTTTAATGATTTTTTTAAGAGATTTATTACATAAAGAAAAAGAGGTGATAGGTAATTAATTGCCTCTTTTATAGTTTTTATTTTCTAAAAATATTTTTTAATGGGGTGTTTTTACAATAGCATATAATATGTTTATCAGAAAATAGAGCCATTATTTTTGATGTTTATTTATATTTAATTGTATTTTTTGACAAATTATTTTAACCTTTAATTAAAGAGGTTAAAATATCAATAGCTGTTTTAGAAGTTGTTGTTTTGGAACTGATAATAAATTTAACGCCAGTACGAAGCAAGTACTCATAATTTTGAGAAGGAATATTTTCATGAATAACAACCATAATATCTTCTCTTCCATACAATTTTAACTCATCAATAATTTGTTGAATAAATACTTTGTGATTGGTTGTTGATAATAAAATATTTAACGAATGTACATCATTCTCAATAGCCTGTTTCACTAATTCTTTTGAAGTTTGAAATAAAGATCCAATATCAACATCAAATCCTAAATCGGCATACCTTGTGGCTACTATTTTAAAATTATTATCTTGTGATTTTGACCCAAGTTCAGCAATCATAATACGAGGTCTTCTGCCTTCTAATTCTGCAAATGTATTGGCTAAATCGGTAGCTTTTTTAAAGTCTGGATTGTTGTTTGGTTTTTTATCGAACACTATTAGAGTTTATTAATAAGGTTGCTAAATTTTATTCAAATACGTTTTCTAATGCATTTGACATTTCTCCTAAAGTGGCTCTTTTTTTAGCTGCAATTATTGCTAATTCCAATAAATTTCCGTTCCCATTTTTGGCACAAGCTGTTAAGTTATTGAGAGCCTCGGACACTTCAGTTGTATTTCTAGAAGCTTTTAATTGCGTTAGATTATTTAGTTGATTTCTTCGTATTAACTTGTTGTCTTCTTGTATCGAAAGATTGATATTTGACTTAACTTGTATATTAAGAATTCCATTTTCAATGGCTTTATTTATCCCTCCAAATTTTTCAATTTCTTGCAATAAAGCCCAAGTTTTGGTGGTTATTTCTTGGGTTTGTTTTTCAACAAATGAACTTCCTGCCCAAGGATCAACAGTGTTAGTAATATTTGTTTCTTCTTGTATAAAAAGCTGTGTGTTAAGAGCAATTCTATCAGAAAAATCTTCGGATAATTCATTGGAGTTGTCAATAATATTGGTATCAATACTTTGTGCACCTCCAAAAGCTGCCGTTAAGGCTTTAATGGTGGTTTCAGTAATAGTATCAAAAGGGTGTTGTTTAGTTGAACTCCAGTTATGAGTTTGACAATGTACTTTTAAAGCTAAAGATTCTTGATTTTTAGGGTTGAACTGTTTTACTATTTTAGCCCAAAGCATACGAGCAGCTCTCATTTTAGCAATTTCAATAAAATGATTCCTATCAATGTTCCAAGAAAATGATAATTTTGTAGCAAATGAATCAATATCTACACCGCTATTAATTGCAGCTTTAAGGTATTTTAAACCATTTGCTAAAGTATAAGCTAGTTCAATTTCTGGTAGAATTCCTACTTTTTGTAAGTGATAGTTTGAAATTGATATAGTATTAAATTTAGGCAGATGTTTATTGGTGTAATCCAAAATATCTGAAATTATTCTCATAGGAGGCTTAGGTAGTTGCATAGTAGTATTATGCAATGTAAGCTCATCAATTTGAAGAATGCCAGAAAGTAAGTTCTCATCAATATTTTGTTCTTTAGCAGCTACTATGTAAAAGGCAAGTATGGGTAAAACAGCTTTATTTATAGATATAGAAACAATTAATTGTTCTAAAGGAAGCTTTTTGAAAAGGATCTTCATATCCTCTACAGAATCTATGGCAATCCCATTTTTTCCAATATAATTTTGTACATGCTCATAATCAGAATCATAACCGAGATTTGTTGCTAAATCAAAAACAACCGAAATATGTTTTTGATTAGCGGTTAGGTTTTTGCGATAAAAGGTATTACCTTCTTCTGCTGTTGAAAAACGAGTACTTTGTATAATTGTCCAAGGTTTTTTTACGTACATAGTTGAATGAATACCTCTTAAAAATGGCGCAATACCAGCAACATAATTTTCATGGTTAAAATTAACTTCCTTAGTGCGCTGAGTGCTAATTGCTAGTTTAGAAAAATCTTTACGTTTCATTTTTCAATCTTTTTTGTTCCAAAGTTTTAGAAAGCCGTTTTGCACTTATTGGAATAATTAATGTTTTGTACGGTTTCCTTTTAATAAAAGGACTAATTTCTATATTGTTTTTAATGTTTTCTTGTTCATTTAGGTATTTGTTAGAACCAACTAAAACAAGCTCTCCACTATTAAATTTAATTTGTTCCTTTTGAGCGTTTTCTGCTATTTTTCGTTGGATGGTTCCTTCTTTTAATTGATGTAAAAAGCCACCTCCTTTTTCTATATCTTTAAAAATAGCCAATGCTTTTTCTGCAATTTCTTTAGTAATGGTTTCAATATAGTATGTATCAGTTACTATATGTTGTGTATTTTTAAAATTATTTTCTTCTTTTAAAATTAGTAATTGATTTTGTGCAATTTGTTCTCCAAATTCATTAGGATGATGAAATAAGGTGTTAAATGAACAATTAGAAATAGTATTGGCTCCTCCTAAAATGGCACTCATGCTTTCAGTTGTGGTTCGAAGCATATTCACATGTGCATCGTATAAGGTTTTGTTTCTTAGACTAGGTTCAGCAAATATTTGTGCAATAGAATTGATGTTGTATTCTCCTAAAATTAAATTGTATAAATAACGAAAAGCTCTTATTTTGGAGATTTCAAAAAAATAATTACTACCCATTGCAAAATTAAATTGAATTTTTTGAGCAATATCATCGCCAAATTTGGTTAAATATTCATTGGCATGTGCTAACGTATAGGCTGTTTGTTGAACGGTATTTGCCCCAGCGTTTTGATAAATGTTAACATCTACACTTAATAAAAATTGTTTTTTGTTTTGTTGAAGTAGGTTTTCTATTACATTAAAATCATTGGTTAATGAGTTAAACCAATTTCCAGTTTTAGCTAAATTGCCTACAATATCTAAATTGTAATAAACGGTTTCATTTTTAAGAAGTTTGAAAAGCTCATCGATAAAAGTTTCATCTAAAAAATAAAATTGAAAATGGAATTCGAGCTGTTTATTTAATAGATTTTTAAACAGTATTTTGGAGTTAAAAGGTTGATTAACAATAAATTTAATAGAGGCGACTCCATTTTTTATAGCATTTGTAGCTTTTAAATTTGCTTCTTTTTCTGATGAAATAGTTATTTTTTGGCAAATTTTAAAATCTTCTTGAGGTGTTGGAATCTTTAACTTTTCAAAATTGTCTAAGTGGTAAAATGGCTTTATAGTTATTCCTTCATTAGTTGTAGTTAAAAGAGTTTTGTTATAATCTGCTCCTTTTAAGTCAAATTGGATTTTTTGTTTCCAAGCAGCTGCCGAACTAGGATTAAAATCTTTGGTTATAAAGTCACTCATAATTTATAGTATTTTGAAAGCGAAATATGTTGAATAAAAATAGGAAAAGTAACTTTAAAAATGGTAGCATTACTTTTTTAAAGTATCATATTCAATAATATAAATTTCTTCATTCTCTTTTTTCATGTAGTATTCTTCTCTAGCAAATTTCTCTAACTGTTCTTTATCTTGTAATTTTTTTATGAGTTCTTTATCTTTTTCAATTTCAGTTTTAAAATGTTCTTTTTCACTTTGTAGTTTATCAATTTCTTTATTGAATTCTAGATGATTCAGCAATGAATTTTCATCAAAAAATACCATCCATACCACAAAAATGGAAAGTATAATTACATACCTATTGGTAATAATTTTAATGATAGGTTTATTTTTTAATTGATGAAATGTCATAAAAAACTATAGTTTGTTAGTTATTACAGTTCTAACGATATCTATAGCAACCGTATTATATCGATCATTAGGAATTATAATATCTGCATAGTTTTTGGTAGGTTCAATAAACTGTTGATGCATTGGTTTTAAGGTGGTTTGATATCTTGTTAATACTTCATTTATATCTCTACCTCTTTCTTCAATATCTCGTCTAACTCTTCTAATCAAACGTTCATCTGTATCTGCATGAACAAATATTTTAATGTCAAAAATATCTCTTAATTCTTTGTTATTAAAAATTAAAATTCCTTCAACAATAACTACTTTTTTGGGGTGAGTAATTAGCGTATCTGAAGTTCGATTATGCGTTACAAATGAGTACACAGGTTGTTCAATTACTTTTCCTTGTCTTAATAAATTTAAATGGTCAACCAATAACTCAAAATCAATAGCTTTTGGGTGGTCAAAGTTTATTTTTGTACGTTCTTCATAAGATAATCCAGTGGTAATATTGTAGTATGAATCTTGTGAAATTACACAAACTTCATCAACAGGTAATTCATGTAAAATTTGATTTACTACGGTTGTTTTTCCGCTTCCAGTACCTCCAGCTATTCCAATTATAAGCATAAATAGTTAGTTTGATGTTAGCAAAATTAAGGAATAAAAATAAATATATGTGAATTCAATTTTTTATTATTTAGGAGGAGTGTGATAAATAAAAAAAGCCTCTTCAAAATTGAAGAGGCTTTTTTGAGCCGATGGAGGGACTCGAACCCACGACCTGCTGATTACAAATCAGCTGCTCTAGCCAGCTGAGCTACATCGGCTTGTTTGCGGGTGCAAATTAAAATACTTTCTAGATAATAAACAAGTATTTTTTTATTTATTTTTTAAGTGCAATTTAATGCCTTGAATTTAAGAACTATTTTAAAGATATTTTCAACTGTTCTTTTTTCTTCATAATGTTTTCAATGGTGTTAAAAATGTCCTTTTTTAGTTTTTTGTAATTTTTAAAATAGGTATTTATTTCTCGTTCTAATTTTTTATGAGACTCTAAGAAATTTTTATTGCTTTTAACACTATTGGTTTCAATTAAGTCAACCAATATTTTTTCGTGTTTGTTTATTAAATTTATAAATGTGGAAATTAATTGCTTTTCAGTGGCTATTTTTTTTACAAAATCTTCAATGTTTTTTTTAAGACCCAAATCTAAACAGTCTATAAAATACATGCTTAATAAATTGTCTAAAAAGCGTAATTCATCATTAATAAATTCAATTTCTGAAATCCATAATTTTGAATCGTAGTGAAGCTCGGCGATGCTTTTTTCTCTGCCAAACCAGTCCTTTTTTATTTTGGTTTCCATCGTTTGTAATTTTAGATTATTTTTTATTCTTGTTTTAAAATACTTTCGAGATATTCAAAAATTCTAATTTTAAAATTTTGATAAGTTATAGTGTAATTAAAAATCTTTTCTGCCAATTTTTCATAAGCAATTAATTGAAACGATTCATAATATAACTTTCCACTTAAATTGTTATGTTGCTCGGTTAGTTTGTGTAAAATTCTTTGATTGTTTTTTAGTAAAATGTCAATTTCTTGAATAAAAAGCTGTATCCGTTCATAAAGGTTTGGAATTCTAGATTTAAAAGAATTGGATTGAATTAGTTTTTTTAAAAAGGCCAATTCTGTTTTAATAAATTCAAATCTAGAAATCCAAATTAAAGTATCATACTCTAATTCATTAATGCTTTTATTGTGTTCGAATTTTTTATAGGTAAGTTCGCTAGTTTCCATAGTTTTTCAATTTAAATGCTCTTCTAATTAAATTGAAATTTGTGAGATATAAAATGATATTCCTCAAACGTAAAATTTATTTCATTCATTCATTGATTATAAAAATAAAGCAATCAATTGGGCATTTAAGCTATATAATAGGCGCTTTTTAATTTAAAATTCTTTAAAATATAGATAATTGATTATTTGAAATTGAGGAATATCATTCCAGTTTATAAAAGTCTGTAATAACTTTAAAGTAAATAAAAATGTATGAACCATGAAAAAATTAATTATTTTATTAGTTTATTTATTTTTTACTACAGAGAATTTTGCACAAATGATTTCAAATATAGACCAAATTTCTCCTTTTCATGACAATTTAGCTGCAGTAAAAAAAGATGGAAAGTGGGGGTTTATTAATAATGATGGTGTTTTAGTGATAGATTACAGAGACGATTTAGTATTAAGTAATTTGCCTGATGCCAATTTTTTATATCCTGTATTTAAAGATGGAAGGTGCTTAATTAAAAAGCTTGTGGATAACAAATATTTTTTTGGATATATTAATAGACTTGGTGAAACTGTAGTAAATCATCAATTTTTAAACGCTACAAATTTTTTTAATGGATATGCAATTATTGTTCAATTTACCAATGATACCATTGGTTATAATAAAGTGTTAAAAAAAGCAGTAATTGCTAATAAAATTGAAGAATACATTATAAATACCAATGGGGACAAAGAAGCTTATTTATACAATATACGAACTTATATTCCTTCAGAATTGACTATTCAATTACCTCCAAGCATCCGCTCTAAATTTATTGCTCCAAATTTAGTTGCTGTAAAAAAGGATGATTATACCTGGAGTATTTATAAACTATAATTAAAAAGCTTAACTATGTCACTAAACTTTAATCAATTTGCAGTAGATGCCAATAAATTTCTAAAGATATATACAAAGGAATTAAATCTTGGCAATGATACCGAACAGGCAGGACGTATTTTATCTTCTATATTACATGGCTTACGAGAGGTTATATCTACCGAAGAATCATTACAACTAATTGCTCAATTTCCAATGTTTTTAAAGGCTGTTTATGTTAATGGATGGTCATCTCGTAAAAAGAAGAAAGTAAAAAGTATGACCGAGTTTATTGATTTAATAAGGGTTTTTGATGGAAAAACTTCAATTCATGATTTCGGATCAGATGCCAAAGCTGAGAATTATATTAAATCAACATTTATGGTGTTAAGAAAGTATATTTCTTTAGGTGAATTAGAAGATATTAGAACAGAACTTCCTAAAGACCTAAAATTTATAATATATCAAAATATAATGTTTTAATGCTTTTAATATGGAAACAATATCACCTTATAAAGTAGTAGAAATTAAACTCGATAACATTATATTAAATGCTAATTTAAGAATGACCAATCCTTCAAAAGGAATCATATTATTTTCTCATGGAAGTGGTAGTAGTAGATTGAGTATACGAAATAATTATGTAGCAAGTTTATTATTTAAACAAGGGTATTCCAGTTTGCTATTTGATTTATTAATGCCTGAAGAAGATTTAGTTTATGGAAATCGGTTTGATATTAATTTATTGACTGAACGTTTAGTATTAGTTACCCATTGGGTTTCTAATTATAAAGAAACTAGCAATTTACCTATTGGTTATTTTGGATCTAGTACTGGAGCAGCTTCAGCATTAAGTGCAGCATCTAAAATAGGTAAAAAAGTAAAGGCTATAGTTTCACGAGGAGGTAGACCAGATTTGGCAATAATAGAGTTAAAGTCCATAACTATTCCAACTCTTTTAATTGTTGGAGGAAATGATGGGGTGGTAATTGAATTAAATAAAAAAGCAAAAGAACAAATAAATGGCGTTTGCGAGCTAGAAATTATTGAAGGTGCTTCACATTTATTTGTTGAGTCTGGAAAATTAGATTTAGTAGCACAAAAAACAATAAGTTGGTTTAATACTTATATAAAAAATAAATGAGCTTATAATGTTTATTAATAGAGAACAGGCTGGTAGTTTATTAGCAGATGAATTGTTAATTTATAAAAACAACAAAGATGTTGTAGTAGTGGCAATTCCTAGAGGAGGAGTGCCAGTAGGGTATGAAATAGCAAAAAAATTAAACCTTCCTTTAGAAATTGTACTCTCAAAAAAAATTGGTCATCCATTTAATAAAGAATATGCTATTGGAGCTGTAACTTTAAAAAGTAAAAGTTTAAATGAATTTATTGAAGGAGTAACAGCACATTATATTGAAAGTGAAATTAAAAGAATTAGAGAGGTTTTAACAAATCGTTATAAATTGTATTATGGAGATAGAATTCCTATGAATTTACAAAATAAAACAGTGATTGTTGTGGATGATGGCGTAGCTACTGGAAGAACATTACTTTCAAGTATAGACCTTATCAAAAAAGAAAATCCTGCAAATATTGTTGTAGCTCTTCCTGTATCATCCATAGCTGCATTTAATACCATTAATGAGTTGCCAATAGTAAAAGAGACAATTTGTTTATTAACCCCAAAAAATTTTAGAGCAGTTGGACAATTTTATAAAGATTTTAGACAAGTTTCAGATGAAAAGGTAATTCAATTATTAAAATAATAATTTATAATGCAGTTTTATAAACAGAAACAGGGAAGTTTTCACTTCCCTGTTTCCTTTTAAAGAATTTAATTCAACAATTTAATGTTGTACAATTTT
The DNA here is from genome assembly GCF_042676885.1 of Lutibacter aestuarii. NCBI lineage: Bacteria > Pseudomonadati > Bacteroidota > Flavobacteriia > Flavobacteriales > Flavobacteriaceae > Lutibacter > Lutibacter aestuarii. The sequence goes on along the minus strand of NZ_JBHTIC010000005.1, from coordinate 315,165 downwards.
AAAATTGCTTTATAACTCAAGTAATTTTAGAATCATACGAATCCAAACCATTTTTAAATTCTTTAACTAATTTATACTTTGTTAAGTATAAATTTTTCTTTTTCATGGGTTTTTTGTTAGAAACAGGAAGCCTAAACTTCCTGTTTCCTTTTTAAGAAAGAATAAGGTAACTTCTTGATATTGAAATAATCTTTCAAAAATTTTTATTACTAAAAATTAGCTAATAAATTAAAACTGTCAAAAAGGATATCTTAGCCTTCCTAATTTATAATGTTTTAAAAAACATCATGAATTTATTTTTTAGATTTATTTTTTAAGAAATCAAAGAACTTAAATTTTATGTTGTAAATGTATATGGGAAATTTTATAAATAAAATGATTGCCATCAATTTACGATATGATTGTTATCAGTTTAGTTTTAATAAATAATAATGCCATAGACAATACTTAGTAAGTAAACACCAATTAAAAACAATAAAATGTAAAACACTTGAACAAATTTGATGTTTACAAAATTTAACCATTTAACAGTTTGTTTAGGTATTATAAAAAGAGACAAACCTAATAGTAAAGAACACCAACCAAATAAAGTTATTATAATTCTATAATCTGCTTTCCATATATTGTGAAATAAAAGATTAAGCAACCCAATAATTATGGCTAAAAATGAAATAATTATGGTAAACTTTTGATCTTTTAAATCTATTACAATTTGCCTAATTCTTTTTGGGTTAAAACTTAAAATTAAAAAGAAAATAATTAAGTACCACCCCCAAAACTTTGCTAAATAAATTGAACTATTTTCCATAAGTTAATATTTAAATTCTTCATGTAATACTAAAAATGGGATTTCTGTATGGTAACTTATTTCTTCAACAGTTGGTCTAAATAAAATTCGTTGAAAAAGATTTAAGTTTTTGGCTATCATAACAATCATATCTATATCTCTACTTTCTGCAAAGCATTGAATTCCTTCTTCAGTTTTTTTATTGGTTATTTTATGAAAAGTACATTTTTCATCTGTAAAAAAAGTATGAAGCATTTCTTTATTCTCAACTTGATAAGGGGTTAAATTTTCATCTTTTTTTGTAATATGAACCACTCTTAAAAAAGCATCTTGTAATTTCATAAATTCTAAAATCTCTTTTAATACTTTTGTTTGATAAAAAATATTATAATCTGTTGGAAAAGCAATTTCTTTTAAAGGTTTGTAAATTGAATTTTCGGGAACAATTAATGTCGGACATTGAACTTGTGTTATTAAATCTCCAGTATTACTACCAATAAGAACTTCATTTAAACCAGATGCGCCTTTGGTACCCATTACTATAAGATCAATATTTTTTTCTTTTAAATGATTTTTTACAGAATCAATAAAAAAGTCATAACTAGTAATTGTAAAAAAATTGTGTTTTGGGTTTTTGGTAAGTGATTCACATTTTTTTAATTGTTTTTTTATAGCTGTTTTGGCTTGTTTTAATAAGGTATTTTCAATAATACCTTGTGTAGCTACTAAAGGATAATCACCGCTGCTTGAACTATATGAAATTAATGTAACATGCAATAAATAAAAATTACAAGCAGTTTCCTTAAATAATGAAATTGCGTATTTAATTGCATTCCATGAGTTTTCAGAAAAGTCGGTAGGGAGAAGTATATTTTTCATAATGCTTAATTGTTTAATAGCGTTTATACTCAAAGTTAAAACGCACATTTAAAAAGCAAAATGATATATATCAACACTTTGTAGTATTAATTTATTTTTTGTAGTTTTTCTAAATTCAGAATTTTAATATTTCTTCCTTCAATATCAATAATTCCATCTTTTTTAAAATCGGAAAGAGTTCTAATAAAAGTTTCAGTAGCTATTCCAGCAATACTAGCCAAATCACTTCTGGAAATTTTAATGGATTCTTCGGGTCTATTTTTAATTTTTTCTGAAAAATGCAAAATGGTATTAGCCGTTTTTTTTCTTACAGAACTGTAGGCCATTTCAAGCAAATGATCTTTAATTTCTTTGACATTATCTGTTAAATGGTCTATTAACTCTAAAGTAACTTCATGATTTTGTTCTAAAATTTTTTTTAATTCACTCTTAGACATTCTAAAAACCACGGTTTCTTCAATTGCGGTAGCATATTCTTGATAAGGGAGATTATGTAAAAATGAAGTTATCCCAAAAAAATCATCTTCTTTATGTAAGGCTGTAATCAATTCTTTTCCTTGTTCATCAATTTTATAGGTTTTTACTACGCCTTTTTTAATTAAGTAAACATAATTTGAGTTGTCTCCTTTATGATAAATAATTTTATTCATCTCAAATGAGATTTCTTCTACATTTTCAATAAAAAATTTCTTTAAATGATTTAAGTTTTTAAGTTCATATTTTGAAATTATTTCTTCATTAAAATGATTTTCTGTTTCAACAGAAACCTCATTTAAAATGGCAATTTTAGCAAGCCTGCTTTCAATTGCGCTAAACAATTCAGATTCGTCAAAAGGCTTTGTAATATAATCGTCTGCACCTAAGTTCATCCCTTTTCGGATATCTTTATGCTCGGTTTTTGCAGATAAAAATATAAAAGGAATTTTTTTGGTGGCATCTTCTTTAGATAAAATTTGTAATACACCATAACCATTTAGTTCAGGCATCATGATGTCACAAATAATAATATCAGGTAGGTGTTTTTTTGCTTCAATTATTCCATGTTTTCCATTTGAAGCGCAAATAACAGTATAGTTGGCTAATTCTAAAAGTTCAGCCGTATTCTCTCTTACAACAGCATCATCCTCTATTAATAAAACTTTTTTCATGAGTTTATGTTTTAATATTTAGATAGTGCAAGGGGAATTTGAATGCGCTATTTTTTGCCTCCTTAAATTTAATCATTTTGTTTATCAATAAATAATTTATTGATTGTTATTTTTGTTTTCTTTAGGAAGAATTAATACAAATTCGGATCCTATGTTTTCTTCACTTGAAAAATTAATTTTTCCTTTTAGATTTTCTATATGAGCTTTTATAATATTGAGTCCAATGCCCGTTCCTTGGATATTTAATGCATTTTCAGCTCTAAAATATCGATTGAATATAAATTTTTGATCGTTTTGAGGAATTCCTATTCCTTCATCTTTTATTTTAAAAATAATAGTACCGTTATTTTGGTAAACAGCAATTTGAATTGTGGTATTTTCTCCAGAATATTTAATAGAATTGTGTATTAAATTAGAAAGTATTAACTCTAATATGCGTTCATCTTGTTGAAGAACAAAATCATCAATATTATCAGGGATTATAATTCGTTGCCCTGTTTTTAATAATAAATTGGCATTATAAACCACTTCATTTATAACTTTACTTAAATGAAATGTTGAGAATTTATAAACTATTTTATTAGAGTCCAATTTTTCAATGGATAAAAAATCATTTAAAATGTCATTTAAGTAATGAACTTTATTGGTAATAATTTCAATATGTTTGTCACGTTTTTTTTGTTCTTCATTGCGTTGGTATTTTTTTAAGAGCATTGAGGAAGTTAAAATTCCACTTAAGGGAGTTTTAAATTCATGAGAAACCATAGATAAAAATTTTGTTTTAAGGTCGTTAAGTTCAATTTCTTTTTTTAAGGCAGCTTTAATTCTAGTTTCGGCAATAATTCTTTTTTTAATTTCTTCTTTGTAATTTAAATTTAGCTCTTTTAGTTGTTTAATGGTGTTATTGAGTTCAGCAGTTCTATGCTTAATTTTTTTTTCTAACTCGTCGTTTAATGTTTCAATTTGTTTTTCATTTTTTTTTCTAGTAGTAACATCAATAATTAAAGCAATTACAAAATTGTCATTTCCTACTTTAAATGGGTTTAATCCAATTTCAACAGGAAATTCTTTATTGTTTTTACCAATGCCATATAAGTCTGATCCATGTTCAATTTTTTTAATATGGTTTGTTTTTATAAAATTGTTAAAATGTGCGATGTGATTTTTGTGAAATTTAGAAGGAATTAAAATGTGAAGTGCTTTATTGATTAACTCACTTTTACGGTAACCAAACATGTTAGCAGCTGAAGAGTTAGCGGCAACTATTATTTGTTTTTGATTAACAATAATAACTCCTTCAGGAATAGCTTCAAATAAAATGTCAAAAATATTTTTATTTTGATGAAACATAGAATTTTAATTAAGAGAGATTTTACTATTAAATTTCGGAAAAAAAGTTTAATTATTTGATTTTTAATACATAAAATGTACATAAACTGATGGGAGTCATTATTTTTTAGAAGAAATAAAAGTAATTTTAAATTGATGGATGTTATAAGAAATAAGAAATTTGATTTAAAATAATGCTTACGTTTAAAAATTACAATATAGCTGATTGGTTTTCATTTTATAGAATTGCTGCAGCTCCATGGTTAATATGTCTATTACTATTAGATAATCGAAACCTATTTACTTGGTTTTTATTAGTTAGTTATAGTACGGATATGATTGATGGGTTTTTAGCTCGGAAATTAAATATTGCAAGCGCTAGAGGTTCTCAATTAGACTCATTTGGAGACCAAATTACATTTGCTATTGGTTTGTTAGGTTTGTTTGTTTTTGAATACGAATTTTTAAAAAAAAATTACCTGCTAATTCTAATTGCTTTTTTGCCTTATGTTATTCAAATGCTACTCGCATTTATAAAATATAAAAAAGCAACTGCCTTTCATACTTATTTGGCAAAATTATCGGCCATAGTACAAGCAGTTTTTATTTTATGGTTATTATTTTTTGAGCCTATTTATTGGTTGTTTTATGGAATGATTATATTGGGGGTTTTAGAAACTATTGAAGAAATTACACTCATATTCATGTATGATTCTTGGGTGACAGGCGTAAAAGGAATTTATTGGGCTTTAAGAGATAGAAGAAGATTAAAATTGTAATAGTTTATGAAATGCGGAAATTTTCTTTTTTATCAATAATATGGTTATGTATAGCACTTTTAATTGTTGATGTTTTAACTTTTTATTGGCTACAGGCTATCACAAAACCAATAGAAATTCCTTTTTTTAGGCCAATAGTTTATACGGCTTTTTGGGTGTTTACTTTTGGTTTAATAACTTCAATAATTACTTTAAGAGTTACTTTAAATTCAATACATCCCAAACGTAAACAATTGTTTATATCATCGCTTTATGGACTTACAGTAACTTCTTTTTTTCCAAAAATAATTTTTGTAATTATTATTAGTGTACTCTATTTTTCTAATACTTTTTTTACTGAAGAAGTTTCTCTGATTGTTATTCCGTTAATTGGAGTGTTTTCAGGAGTTTTACCGTTTTTTGTAATACTTTATGGAATTTTTTTGGCAGTATATCGATTTAAAGTTTATACAGTGAAGTTAAAGTTTGAATGGTTGCCTAAAAAATTTAATCATTTAAAAATTGTCCATATTTCAGATCTTCATTTAGGAAGCTTTAATTACCGATATCAAATATTAGAAATAGCAGTAAATATGATAAATGATTTAAATCCTGATTTTATTTTTTTTACTGGAGATTTAGTGAATAATTATGCTTGGGAATTGAAAGGTTGGGATACTGTTTTTAACAAATTAAACGCAACCAAAGGAAAGTTTGCAGTTTTAGGGAATCATGATTATGGAGATTATAGCACTTGGGAAACAGCTAGTTTAAAGGAAGCTAACTTTAAAGCTATTTTAAAATTTTACCAGAAAATAAACTTTAAAGTATTATTGAATGAAGCTGACATTTATGAAGAAGAAAATGAAAAAATAGCCATTTTAGGCATCGAAAATTGGGGAGTTCCTCCATTCAAACAATATGGAGATTTAAAAAAAACATTGACTATAACCAAAGGTGTTTCTTTTAAAATTTTACTTTCACATGACCCAACGCATTGGAGTGAAGAAGTAGTAGGTAAAGAAAATATTGCGCTTACACTTTCTGGTCATACCCACGGAATGCAAGCTGGAATTCAGTTTAAAAATAAAAAATGGAGTCCTATAAAATATAAATATAAACATTGGGCAGGTCTTTATAAGTTTAATAATCAATATTTATATGTAAATAGAGGTTTGGGTTGGTTGGGCTTTCCTGGTAGATTGGGAATGCGACCAGAAATTACATTGATAAAGCTTGAAAATTAGTAGTATAACGTATTTACAAATAGGTAATTAATTTAATGTTTAATAGCCTTTTTTTCATCACGTTTTTTTTGACGTTCTAACTTTTTAAAGTAGCCTCTAAATAAAAAATTGTGTTTTAAGGCTTCTAAATCTTCATTTAGTTTAACACTACTTTCTTTAATATTAAATATAGTTTCATCAATGTTTTTAACCAATATAGTGTCTTTAACTAAATAGTTTAAAGTACCTTCGCTATGTTGTAGCATTGTAATAAAAGCATTTAAATTAGTTATTACAGAGTCCATTTTTTTACTTGATGAATCTAAATTTGTAATTACCGATTTGAATTGGTTGGTAGCAATAGAATCGTTAACAATTAAATTTGCAATACTTTGGTCAAAATTAATTGAAGTAACGATGGTATTTAATTTTGAAAAAGTTTGAGATGCTTCAGCACTTGTTTTGGTTAAATTTAAGATGGTTTGTTTTAAATTTTTTGACAGTTCATCATCTTTAATTAGCATTCCTAAAGTACCTTTTCCTTGATTAATAGCTGTTGTGATTTTTTGAAGATCTGAGGTAAGTATGGCTGCATTTTCATTTGTTGTGTTTAAGGTTTCCAGCATATCATTTGTGTTAATTTTGCTATAGGATTGAATGGTGTCACCTGGTAACAAAGCTCTTGATAAATTTTTATTAGGGGCAATATTTATCACCATACTACCAACCAAACCATCTGAGCCTATGGCAGCTATGGCATTTTTTTTCAGGTGTTTAAGTATTTTTTCTTCAATAACCATATCAACGCAAATAGTGGTGTCATTAATCATAACGATACTTTTTACCGTTCCTACATTGATTCCTGAATACCTAACATTATTACCAAGTTGTAAACCATTTACATTATTAAATACAGCACTTATTTTAAAGGTATTTCCAAATAAATTTTGTTTGTTTCCAATAAAATATAGGGTTAGGATTAATAGTAATGTACTTATTACAATAAACAGCCCTAAATTAAATTTTTGTGTATTCGTTTGTTTCATCATAGTATTATTTAAAAAATGCTTGAACCTTTTCATCTTTTGAAGAGACTAATTCTTTAAAAGTTCCTTCAATATAATTAACACCATCAATTAATAAAATCATACGTTCTGAAATAACTCTAGCACAATCAACATCATGAGTAATAATTAATGATGAAGTACCTTGTTTGTGTTGAATAGCTCTTATTAATTGAATAATTTCCTTTGCAGTTATTGGGTCTAAGCCCGTTGTTGGTTCATCATAAATTATAATCTTCGGTTTTAAAATAATAGCACGTGCTAAGGCTACTCTTCGTTTCATTCCACCTGAAAGTTCATCAGGCATTAAATCAATGGCGTCAATTAATCCTACATTATCAAGTGCCTGTAATACTAGTTCTTCTGTATCAAAATTTTTTTCAGTACTTTTTCTTAAGGGAAATTCTAAATTTTCTCGGACAGTCATAGAATCATACAACGCACTTCCTTGAAATAAAAATCCCAGTTCAGTGCGTAGGCTATTTAAATCATTTTGACTTAATGTAGAAATATCTTTTCCCATAATTTCTATAAGACCTTCATCGGGTTGCATCAATCCAACCAAACATTTAATCATTACAGATTTTCCTGAACCTGATTTCCCCATTAATACTAAATTTTCACCTTTATATAATTCTAAATTAAATCCATTAAGCACGTGGTTAGTTCCAAAGCTTTTTTTAAGATTTACAATTTTTAAAATTGGAGATATGTTTGTATTTGGTTTCATAATTTAAATTTCGAAAAAAATGTCAGAAATAAATACCGCAATAAAATCTATAATAAATAATAACATTGAAGAGTAAACCACTGCTGTATTAGATGCTCTACCTACACCAACAGTTCCTTTTTTGCAGTAATAACCTTTAAAACAACCTACAATACCTATGGCAAAGCCAAAGAAGAATGATTTAACGGTAGCAGGAAGTATATCTGAAAAGGACAATGCATTGGATACTTTATTGAAATACAATAAAAACGATACATCTCCTTTTAAATATTCAACAATAGCCGATCCAAATAAAGCAACTGCATCTCCTAAAATAATAAGTAGTGGTAGCATTAATGTGGTTGCTAAAACTCTTGTAACCACTAAATATTTAAAAGGGTTTGTTCCAGAAACTTCCATAGCATCAATTTGTTCAGTTACTCGCATTGAACCGAGCTCAGCACCAATACCAGAACTTATTTTTCCAGCACAAATTAACGCAATTATTACAGGTCCTATTTCTCTAACAATTGAAATGCTTACCATAGATGGCATCCATGACTCAGCACCAAATTCCATTAAAGTAGGTCGAGATTGTAATGTAAAAACTAAACCGATAATAAACCCTGTGATGCTGACTAATAAAATAGATTGGTTTCCAACAATGTAGCATTGTTTTAGCAATTCTTTATACTCAAAAGGGCGTGTAAATAGTTCATTAAAAAATTTACCAGTAAAGTAAGATAACTCACCAATTTCAATAAAAAAAACTTTTATTCTATCTGATATGTGGTTTAGCCTTATCATATAACATTAAATGTTGTATAGCAATACTAATTTACAAGCTGCACTTTGTAATTAAAATGAGGAATATCATTTTATGAAGTCTAAATAATAAATAACTTTAATAAATTTCATTATAAGTGGTTGTTTAATTAACGGTTAAAAATAGATTACTTATGAGTAGTTTTAGGCATTGGTTTACAAATAGAAATAAACATAGAAAAAGTGAATTTTTAACAGACGAGCATTCATTTTTACAAGGTCCTAGAGATCGGTTTAAAGAATTGATTTTTACCTTTAAAGTTTTATATATTTTTATTAAAGCATTTAGAAAACTACATTTTATTGGTCCGTGTGTTACAGTTTTTGGATCGGCTCGTTTTGATGAAGAAAATGAATATTATCAAAAAGGGGTTCAAATTGGTGAAGCAATTTCAAAATTAGGTTTTACTGTAATGACTGGTGGAGGTCCTGGCATTATGGAAGCTGCTAACAAAGGAGCCTATAATTCTGGAGGATATTCTGTAGGTTGTAATATTGTTTTACCTGAAGAGCAAATGCCTAACCCATATTTGCATAAATGGATTAATATCCCTTACTTTTTTGTGCGTAAATTTTTATTACTAAAATATTCGTATGCATTTATTGTAATGCCTGGAGGTATAGGAACTTTAGATGAACTTTTTGAAGCTTTGACACTTATTCAAACAAAAATGATCAAAAATTTTCCAGTAGTAATTTTTGGAAAAGAATACCATAAAGAATTGTATGATCATATATTGTTAATGGCTAAAAATGAAAGCATTAGTGATGAAGATATGAAATTGTTATTTGTAACAGATTCTATTGATGAAATGGTTAATCATATCAAAATTCATGCGGTGAAAAAATTTGGTTTGGTTAAAAAAAGTTATAAAACTAAATGGTGGTTTGTAGAAAAGTTTAAATAGGAGTTATGATATATTTTAAATTGATAATAAAAAATATAGGCTTTATAATAGGATTTATACTATTATTGAAAGTTAGCTGGGGTGGTGAACATAGCAATTCTTTTCAAACTCAAAAGCAGCTAAAAGAAAATACTCAAAATGAAATAGTTGTAACTAAAAACATTCGAGTTAAGAATTATTTTCAATATATAGATTCTATAGTAAATTTTTTTAATGTAACTGAAAATTTAAATTTAACAGAGCATGTATTAGTAAGGTATAACAATTGGATTATAACGACTTTAGCAGAGATGGATTATTATAAAATGATTGCAAAAGATTCCTTTATATACAATCAAAAAGAACAAATAGTTTTAAAAAAAGGAAGTAAAATTTTAATACCAGATTCACTTAAAATTAAAGAACTTTTACAAAATTTTAATCATACATATTTAGATGTAAATATTCCTGAATATAAACTTCGTATTTATGAAAATTCAACATTACTTTTTGAATTTCCAGTTAGGGTGGGTAGAAATGAAAAAAAATATTTAAAAATGGGAAATAGAATTACCGATTTAAAAACTAAAACAGGAATTGGTAAAATAGTAAATCATGTAAAAAATCCAGATTATTACAATCCGGTAAATGGACATCAATATTTTGTAACCAAAAGAGACGACGGAAAGATTACCAAATTACCTCAAATTCCTTGGATAGAAACTGAGATTAATGGAATTAAAAATGGACAATTTATTCATCCAACTACCAACCAAAACACACTTAATAAACCATATTCTAATGGATGTATTGGGACCAAGGAAAGTGATGCTTGGTACATTTATTATTACGCACCTATACATACCAAAATTATTATTAGATATGACCTAAAAAAAATAAATGAAAGAGGCGATACAATTACTTTTAAAAACATATATAATTACAAGTGAAAACTTTAGTTTTTTAATATAAAATTATAAATTTTCTTCTTTTTAGCCTTTGAAAGCTCTTCGGTATATGTTAATAATCGATATACTCTTTTTCTCCTGTATTTGAATAAAAAGTATTTGTGCTCTAATTTGCAGTCGAGTAATTTTTAACAAATCTTTTGGTTAAATCTAGATTAGAAATAAATAATTTATCATAGGCGCTAAATCGGTAAAATCATCTTCTATAATTTTAATTTCTAGACTTTCAGCTGAATTCTGGAATATGCTTTAGAAGTATTTATATAACTTACTACATGTTTTGATACTTGAAAGTCTTCTGTAATGTTCTTAAATAAAAGGCTATTTTTAAAAAGAAATTTTATAACTAATATTTGGCACTATCAATGCTTCCCGATGTTCATCAACTATATTTGTTTTAATATTGTATCGATGACCTAAAAATTCTTTATAATTTGTAGCATTCAATATTTTAAAAGATAATTTTTGTGTCGTTTTCTTTTTATACCATTCGTAATTAATAGTGAAGTGCGTTACAAACGATGTTTTTGCTTGTTCTGTAAATGGATTTGTTTCATTGTAGACCACATCTTGTTCTAATGCCGAATTGTTTTGATCTATAACTGAATATCTATCACCTCCTTGAATGCTCATTCTTAAATTCACACCAAATAAGTTTTGTTTATTTTTTCCAATTCTAAATTCTTTACCCGCTAAAACATTAAAAAGATAATTTTTGTTAAATCGGGTGTTATACCAATTATCTGTACTTGTTTTATATTTAGAATCAAATACAGATGCAGAGATTAAATAATAAAAGCCATTAGTAATATACTGCTCTAGAGTTAGGTCTATACCATAATTTTGCCCATTACCATTATTCACGTAGGTATTATTAACAAACCAATCATTTTGTAAATTTAAAAGCGAGTTCGTGCTATTTTCTACTATAGGAATATTATATAAATATTGATAATAAGGCTCTATTTTTAAATGTAGTTTTTCTGAAATATTCCAATCATATGCTAGCACAAAATGATGTGATTTTGAAAAATCCAAATCTTTATTAGCCTTTGGTACAGTTGAGTTTACCGTATTTGCAAAATAAATATTTAAAGGTTCTATTCTACTATGTAAGCCATAACCAAAACTCATTTTACTACTTTCGTTTAGTTGATAGCTTAACCCAAGACGTGGCTCAATAGTAAAATGATTATTTAACGTAAATAATTGTGTATTCAACCCTGCATTTAATTGCCAATTTTTAAAAGAAAAAGACGAATTTGAGTATGCAGAAATTAAGGTGCTAGATCCGTTTTCTAAAACTACCGTGTTTAAATTATTTGTATTATCATTTTCTTTTAAGCTTAAATCATAGTTCATCGCTCTTACAATTACTCCTGTTCTGTTAGTATGTTTTGAACTGAACTTTTTATTGAGAAAAGATTTAAAAACAATGTTGTAGTAGGTGTTATTAATTTCATTTTGCGGTTGTAATTGCGAGGAATCATCAAGTCTATCTGTTTTTTGGTCAATACCATTTGCTGAAATTGCCAAGGTAGAGTTTACATACGCTGAATTTTCAAATATCAATCTATGGTTCACACCAAATGCTCCCATAAATTGTTTAACATTCTGTTTCTCGATATCTTGATAATAGTTTCTATTTTCAGTATTAGTTTCTGGTTTGGTTCCAGATTTATCCATCAAGCCTATTCCCCACAATGAAAAGAGTCCCATTTTTTTTATAGGTAATTTGACCTTGAATGATAGGTCTTGGTAATTTGTTCCTTGAGCATCTTCGGGTAGTAAAGGTGCTATAAGACCTAATGTGGAATATCTGTAATTTACAAGATAAGATGCGTTGCTTTCCTTGCTTAATGGACCTTCGGAAGTAAAGTCAATTCCTATGGCTCCAATTTCAAAGCTATGTTCAAATTCCGAGCTGTTTCCATTTCTCATTCGAATATCAAAGACCCCTGAAAGCGCATTGTTATATTCTGCGGGAAATGCTCCCGTGAAAAAATCGGAATTTGCCAATAAATTGCTGCTTAATGCAGTCAATCCACCACCACCAAACGAGGCTAAATCAGCAAAGTGATTAGGGTTTGGTATTTCTATACCTTCAATTTTCCATTGTAAGTATTTAGGTGCATTTCCTCTAATAACAATTGCATTGTTACTAACATTGCTTGCTACACCAGGAAAAGACGAGGCTAAACGAGCTGGGTCATCAAAACCACCTGCATATCTATTAGCCTCCTCAATATTTAACATTCTTGCACTAACCGTTGCCATTTTATTGATAGGTTTTTCTTTAATAATTTTTGGTTTAATAAACACTTCCTCTAATGAAAAAGCATTTTCTTTGAGAGTAATGGTTAAAACAACTTCTTTAGAAGATGTAACAACAACTTCAGGTTTAATAATGGGTTCATATCCTATATAAGATATTTTTAAATCATATCGGCCTAAAGGCACATTTTCAAGTATAAAATTCCCATCAACGTCAGAAGTACTTCCTAAAATTGGGTTTGAACCAATAATTACTACCGTAGCAAATGGAAGTGGTTCTTGAGAGGATTCATCAATAATTTTACCTTTTATAGTTTGTGTGATATTTTGTGAGTAGGAAAAAACAGAAATAAAAAGAATAAAATAGAGGGTTCTTATTTTTAGCAACATCAATTAATTTTTTAGAGTTTAAATTTGATGCTAAATTAGAGTTAGATAATATAATCTACTATACTGATTTATCAGTAATTTTCATACTAAATTCAGTTCTTTGGCAAATTTAATGGCTTCAATTGAACTATTTGCCCCAAGTTTTTTCAAAATATTTTGTCTATGAGTATTAACAGTATGTACACTAATAGATAATTTTTCAGATATTTCTTTACTTAACAATCCTTTGTTAACAAAAAATAATATTTGGTTTTCTCTATTAGACAATTTAGAACCTATATTATTTATAAAATGATCAACGTTTATTTCCCCTGTTTTTGTATTAACCCATTGACTTCTAATACCATTGTATTCTTCTTGGTTTGGAGAAATATCCATAGTACTTAAAGCTAACCAAAAATTTCCTTTTTCATCTAGCTCAAGAGTTTGAAATTGCTCTATGACTCTAATATATTTGTTTTCTGAATTTAATATTCGATATTCATTTTGAAGTTTATAATTTTTTCTTTCTGCAATGGGAAGTTTATAAGAATTTTTAAGAACAGATATCCCAATTTTTAGTAATGATACAAAATCTTCTGGATGAATTTTTGAATTATAATAATCGGTATCAATATTGTCTAAATTATAACCAAAAAGATTCTTTAAGTTGTATGAATTAAATATGTGTTCTTTTTTATGTAAATCAAATACAGTTATGGCACTGTTTTTTACTTGAGCCATTTTATTTAAAAAAGGGGTGTACTTTTCAAATATGCTATAATCTAACTTTGATTTATCAAAATTTTGTTGTTGTAAAACTTGATAATATTCTAATTCTAAATTTCTCATTTATTTTATTACGCTAAAAACTATTTATATAATGCTGTGATAAGCTGCAATATGTAACTCCAAAAGCAGATAATTTAGTATACTAAGTTCAAATAAGAGCTTTAAAATGGACGCTGTAAGAATGCGTTCTTTTGATTTGATTATAAAGTATAGATATTTGGCATTTGTTTTAGAGTGTATTTTTCTGGCATATTCTTTAATGCAAAATTTCTGAAACTTGAACCATATTTTAAAACGGCATTTTAGATGTTTGTCTTTACAATTTAACCAATTTTTCAACTTTTGTTTTTCGAGATTTATGAAAATCAACAAAGGCATCTTCTTCCTTTTTTGAATTGCTAATTGCCTGTGTTAAATAAAAAGCATCTTCAATGGCTTGCGCTTCACCTTGCCCTAAATCTGGAGTCATACTGTTGGCAGCATCTCCAATGAGACAGATATTACCTTTGTGCCAGTTTGTTTAATTTTTGTCAATAGTTTTGGATTTATCTAATCAAATACCTGAAGTGCATTTGGAGGTAACCAAATACCAGCACCTACTGCATCAATAGTTTTAGCTTTTTCGAATAATTTGTATGGGGTTCTTAATTTTTCAAATACTAAAGCTGTAGTAAATCCTCCTATTCCTCCTCCAATTATTGCTTTCATGATTTCTAATGTTTTATTTTAGTCTATCAAACAATATGGCTTTTTCAACAAATTTTCTATGGTCTAAGCTGGTTAGTTTTTCTAATAGATCAAATGATGCAATATAACTTACTAGACTACCATTTGAAGAAATAAATTTTCCATCTTGAACAACCGAAACTTTATTATCGTCTGCCACCATTATATTTGGATAGATTGATTGTAAAGATTCTCCACCACCGCAATAGGTTACAATTTCTTTTCCATCAGCAATACCTGATTCACCAATTAAAAAAGCTCCTGCACAATGACTTGCAATGTAATCAGTTGTTTTATTTTGTTCTTTTACAAAATCAACTAATTTTTTATTGGATGTTTGATCGGATGGATTATAGGAACTAGGAACAACTAAAACTTTTAAATTAGGTATCGCGTTAATCAAATAATCTGGTGTTATCCTTAAACCTTGAGCACTTTCATATACCTTGTTTTCAGCTGCTATTGTTATAACATTGAAAAGATGTCTTCCTTGAATATCTGGATTTGAAAAAACATCTAAAGGTGCTACAACTTCATTAATGATTACTCCATCAAATACTAATATTCCTATTGTTGGCAGGTTTTTGTTAATCAATTTTTCTGTCATTTTTTCTTGTTTTGATGTTTTAGTATTTATTGTCTTTTCAGAATTATTTTTTGTTTGTTCAGAACAGCTTAAAAGCAGAAAGGTAAGCAGAGTTAATAAGGTTATTTTTTTCATTTTATTATTTTTAGTTTCCAATTATTGTTAATATTCCTATTATTAAAAGCACTATCCAGCCAGGATGTTTTCCCTTTGTACCAACTAAAACCAATAAAGAACTAATGCCCATGGTATAAATGATTGATTGTAAAATAAAATCAACAAATTCTATATTTTGTTGGTTTTTTGTTAATGCTACTTTTATTAATACTGACCCAATACACCAGCCAAAAATAGATGCCAAATGCCAAGTAGCCCATAGTATTCTTAAATGTCTTTCTTTTAATTCACTACTTTCTTTTGATGGTACTAATTTTCCTTTATCCCTTTTGTCGTTAAAAATTAAATACTCCCCAAGGAACGAATGAACAATCCCCAATAAAAAGCATAAAATTCCAGCAGATAAAAAATATATATTCATTTATTGTGTCATTTTACCGAGGTTAATTTTTTCAGCTTTTTCAAAATAGACTTCCCTTACAAATTCCATGTTCTTCCATAAATAAGTATTCCCCTTTAATCCTTTGGTAGCTCTCATTCTTCTGTTCAATCTTTCTAATTCCTTTTTTGTAGCCTTTCTTTTTTTACCCAATTCACCATATAATTTTATTGCAGGTGGGTTAGGAAATTTTCCTTTGAACAAGGATTTAATCCAAAACCAACGATTACTATTAACGCCTAATACACAAATATTTTTATTTAGGTTTTCACATAACGGCAATTTTGATGGAAATTTTTCAAAATAGAAACCTGTTTGATTATCATTTAAAAAAAGCGACCCAATAGGTGTTACTGTTGGGTTGTTATTGGTGTCAACGGACGCAATAGATACGTAAAAATTTGATTTAAAACTTTTGTTGAAATGTTGTCGAATGATATTCCAATCCTTATTAATGTCCATTTTGTTTTTTGTTTATTTACGTTTTAAATAGAGAATTGTTATAATAGTTGGTAATAGCAATCCTTTTAGAGGTTTTAAACCTGAAAACATTGAAAGAAGTAGTTTGTCAGTTGATTTTGAAACTAGCCAAAATTGTGATAATACAAGCAAGCTTATTCCTAACCACATTCCTATTATTCCTATTTTTTTGTTTCTAATAATTAAAATGAAGCCTAGACTTGCTAATATTAATACTCTAAGAATACTTTGAACTGTGATAATTGATCTTTTATTAGAAGTAATAGAAAAAGAACTTAAAAATTTTTCTGAAGCCATAAAGTCAATTCCTAAATAAACATTATAGAGTTTAAAAGAATGATATAAGAAAAGAAAAACAATCAAAGAATATAATATAATCGATGGTATAATTTTTTTTAGCATACTTGATGAAGTTTTTAATCAGTAATTAAAACTTAATAAATGTTTTAATAAGGTCAATTGCATCATCAATGTCTTTATCATTATTTGATGATTTATTTATTTCGTACCAACCTATATAAAATAAATATAGAGTTTCTGCTTTTTGTATTGCCTCACTTTCAGAATAGCCTAACTTCTGAATTAGTTGAGAACCATATATGATTCTTGTTTTTTTAAATTCATTTAATAACTGTTTTAGATTGGAATTTGTTTCGGATTCTTTTCTTAAATAGAACATTAAATCTTTTCTCGATTTATCTCGGAAACCTAAAATTAAAAAACGCTCAAACCTTAATTTGGGATCTCTAATACTATCAATTTCAGTTATAATTGGCTCCATACTTTTGTTATACCAGTACTGAATTATTTCATTTAGAAAATTTTTCTTGGTTTTAAAATGATGGTAAAAACTAGATTTGTTACAATTAAGTTTTTTTGCCATTTGCTCTACATTTATTCCCTGTTTTCCTATAGTAGAAAAGTACTCGATTCCTAGTTTTAACCATTTTGTTTTGTCAATTTTAAGAGCTGGCATAGTATTAGACGTATTCGTTTAATGCAAATATATAAAAATTATTGAACGAAAGCGTTTAATTTTGTGAAATTTGGAGGTTTTTAATTTTTTACAATAAAACAAGCTAATAGATCATTTTTTTAACTAAATCAATTCAAATTAAATGATAGTCGTAAAACCACAAAAACTTGATAATCTTACGACTACCAAGTTTTTGTTACTAATTGATTTGTTAAAAAGTCGGGGTGGCAGGATTCGAACCTGCGACCTCCGCGTCCCAAACGCGGCGCGATAACCGGGCTACGCTACACCCCGTAATAATTTCGGACTGCAAATATAAAACTAAAAATACATTTAACAAGTATTTATTCAAAAATAAGTTGATAAGGTTTTTTTAAGGCTTCTTCTAATTCAAATATACCTATTGCTCGACTTTTTCTAATAGTTTCTTTTCCCTCAAAAAAAACTAAAATTGTAGGCTCTACAAATACAGAATAGTTAGCAGCAATTTCAGGAGAGAAATTTAAATCTATATGATAAAAGTTAATTTTGGGAAAATTAGTTGCTAATAAACTTTTAACTTTAGGCTCAAAAGCTTCACCCACATTACATGAGGTTGTTGAAAAGTATAATAAAATAGCTTCTTCTGTTTTTAATAGTTCTTCAAGCTTTTCAATGTTATTTATATGGGTTGTTTTACTCATGTTTTCAATATTTAAGGTTCTCAAAATTACTACAAAAAATCAATATTTTGTAGTTAATAATATACATTATGAAAGCTTATAATTACATTATAAAAAATTATAAACATTCACCAAGTATTACAATAAATTGCTATAAATTTGTTGGTTGAAAATAAAAAATAAATAAATCATGTCAGATACAATTGAAAGAATAAAATGTTTAATAATAGGTTCGGGTCCAGCTGGATATACTGCTGCAATTTATGCCGCTAGAGCAGATTTAAAACCAGTAATGTATACAGGAATGCAAATGGGAGGGCAGTTGACAACTACAACAGAAGTTGATAATTTTCCAGGATATCCTAATGGTACAGATGGTACAGCTATGATGGAAGATTTAAAAAATCAAGCTGAACGTTTTGGAACTGAAGTTAGATTTGGAATGGTCACTAAAATTGATTTTAGTAAAGAAATTGGAGGGATTCACAAAGTAACAGTAGATGACTCTATTCAAATTGAAGCTAATACCGTAATAATTTCTACTGGAGCTACAGCAAAATATTTGGGCTTAGAAAGTGAGCAACGTTTAATTGGTGGTGGAGTTTCTGCTTGTGCAACTTGTGACGGATTCTTTTATAAAGGACAAGATGTGGTTGTAGTTGGAGCAGGAGATACTGCTGCTGAAGAAGCAACTTATTTAGCAAATATTTGTAATAAAGTAACCGTTTTAGTAAGAAAAGACTATATGAGAGCTTCAAAAGCAATGCAACATAGAGTTGAAAAAACTAAAAATATTGAAGTGAAATTTAATACTGAAATAGATGAAGTTTTAGGAGATAATGTTGTGGAAGGGGTTAGAGCAGTAAACAATGTTACTGGAGAAAAAGAAGTAATTAATGTAACAGGCGTGTTTATAGCAATTGGTCATAAACCAAATACAGAAATATTTAAAGATGTTTTAGATATGGATGAAACAGGTTATTTAATTACTAAAGGAAAGTCTACAAAAACTAATTTGCCAGGAATTTTTGCAGCAGGTGATGTTCAAGATAAAGAATACCGTCAAGCAGTTACGGCAGCAGGAACAGGATGTATGGCAGCCTTAGACGCTGAACGATATTTAGGGTCTTTAAACTAATATGGTTTTTTTAAAAATTAAAACCCAAACCAAGTGTTTGGGTTTTTGTTTTTATATCAATGTGTAATCGTTTTCGTAAATTATTTATATATTCAAGTAATTAAACCTCAATAGTAATTAATTTTGTGTTATAAAACTTAATGTAATGGAATTATTTTCTAATAGTTATTTTGTATTGTTTCTTATTATAGTAATTGGTTTTATAATAGGAAGAATAAAAATTAAAGGAATTTCGCTTGATGTATCGGCGGTAATTTTTGTAGCATTAGTTTTTGGACACTATGGTGTTGAAATTCCAAGAGATTTTCAATATTTAGGTTTAGTACTTTTTATTTTTACGATTGGAATTCAAGCAGGTCCAAGTTTTTTCGAATCATTTAAAATGAATGGGAGAGAATTGGCAATACTATCCACTATTTTAATAGTAAGTTCAGGTCTGATAGCTTTTGTCATTTTTTATTTTTTTGGAATAGACAAAAACTTGATAATTGGTTTGTTAAATGGAGCCTTAACAAGCACTCCTGGTTTAGCTGCAGCTATTGATGCTACGGAGTCTCCGTTAGCTTCAATTGGGTATGGTATTGGATATCCTTTTGGTGTAATTGGAGTCATTCTTTTTGTTAGTTTTTTACCTCGTATTTTAAAAGTCAACATCAAAGATGAAGAAAAAAAATACAAAGAAGAGCTTTCTGCTGGTTATCCAGAAATTATTAAAAAGCATTTTATTGTAGAAAATGAAAATGTGATTGGCAAAACTTATGGAGAGTTAAATATTAGATTTATGACCAAGGCTGTCATTTCAAGAATAATGCATAATGATATTGTAATTGCACCAGAGCCTGAAATTGTTTTTCATAAAGGAGATGTGGTGAAAGCCGTAGGTACAAGCGATGCTTTGGAGCGTGTTAAATTATTAATAGGTTCTGAAACTCGACAAGAAATCCCGTTAGACACAAATTTTGATATAAGATCTATATTAGTAACTAATAAAGATGTTGTTAAAAAAACATTGGGACAACTTAATATTTTAGATACATACCACGCAACCATTACTCGTATTAGAAGATCTGGTATTAATATATCTCCAAGTCCTTCTACTAAATTACAGTTTGGGGATAAACTAATCGTTGTTTGTCATAAAACAAACATGAAACATGTAAGTCGTATTTTTGGAGACGATACGAGTAAGCTTTCCAATACAGATTTTTTACCAATAGCCGTAGGGATTATTTTAGGAATTTTGGTAGGTAAATTAAGTATAAATTTCGACTCATTTTCATTTAGTTTAGGTCTCACAGGAGGAATTTTATTAGTGGCACTTGTTTTAGGTAGAACTGGTAAAACAGGTCCTATTATGTGGACAATGACCGGTGCAGCAAATCAATTATTAAGGCAGTTTGGTTTATTGTTCTTTTTAGCTGCTGTTGGAACCAGTGCAGGAACCAGTTTGGTAAGTACTTTTCAAGAATTTGGTTTAGAATTATTTGTTTATGGAATTTTAATAACCTTATTACCAATGATTATAACAACTATTGTTGCCAAAACATTTTTTAAATTAAATATGCTTACGTTACTTGGAACATTAACTGGAAGTATGACGAGTACTCCAGGTTTAGCCGCTATTGATAATATGGTTGATACAGATGCTCCTTCAGTAGCTTATGCAACAGTGTATCCAATTGCTATGGTACTACTAATTATTGTTGTTCAAATTTTAAGTTTATTGTAACTAAAAATAGGATTAATTTGAAGGTCTTTTATAAAGTGATGCTTTATCTAAAAAATGAGCTAATGTAATTTTAGGATTCGCATATAAATAAACTTCAGAAGAGTTGAATGCAGAAATGTCTATTGACTCTGAGGAGTTTATATAAGCTTTTGAATTGTTGTTGGTTTTAACAATAGCTGTTTTAGTCTTAAAGTTATTACCTTTAAATGTACTATTTCCATTAGATTCCATTTCTAAATGACTACAAGTTCCTTTTAAATTGATATCGGATCTATCCAATACATTGATAAGGATATTTTTAGTGTCAATTGTAGCCTTTAAATTTGCCGACTCTTCCGTATTAATTATCGTTTCATTACTCACTGCTTCTAAATTAAGTTTAGTAGTTTTTTTAGCTTGAATATCAAGAGTTTTTGTGTTTACTTTAAGAACTATCTCAGCATCATCAAAAGCATTAATTTTTAACGAATCTATAATTAATAAATTGTCAGATTTTAATGAGGATTTATTATAAGCAAACAATTCTTTTAAATTATTATTTACAGATAAATGAACGGTCATTTCTCGGTATTTACCAATTTTTTCATTTAATTTAATAATAAGAGTCCCATTAACTACTTCAGTTATGATAGAACTTTGTATATTAGAATCTGTTTCAACAAGTACCGATTGGTTTTCATTATACACTAATTTAACAGAAATTTTATCAAGAACTTCAACTTTTGTAAAATCCGAAATTTCTCTATTTTCAGTAGTAACTTCTTTATTTCCTTTTAGTTTTCCTTGAGCATTTATGGAAATTGATAAAAGTAAAAATAGAGCTATTGGAAGTTGACTTAATGTTTTCATTAGATTTGTTTTTTCAAAAATAAAGAAATAATTTTTAGATATTAGTTTGGTCATTTAAAAATCTATATTAAATTTGTCGTTCAATAAATGAAGAACAATAGTTTAAATATGAATTGGTGGTGGAACTCTCTTATGCAATAAGCGAGAAGAACTACTATATTACTATTTTAATATAAAACAAAAAGGACTTATCTCGCGATAGGTCCTTTTTTTATTCTAAAAAAATGAAAAAAATAAAGTTTAAAACAATTACAAAAAAGCAATTGGCTGATACCATTACTCCTGTAGGAATGTATTCAAAAATTAGAGATAAATATGCCAATAGTTTATTGTTAGAAAGTTCAGATTACCACAGTAAAGAGGAAAGCTATACTTTTTTATGTGTTGAACCTATTATTACATTTAAAGCTGATGAAAATAGGTTTAACTATTACTATAAGAATAAAGAAGTAAAACAAGAAGTAATAGCAAACAATTTTTATGATATTTTTGAAAAATATGCGAATACTATAGAAGTTGATTGCGAAGATGAAATAAAATCGTTTAATGGATTTTATGGGCATATCTCTTACAACGCAGTACAGTATTTTGACACCATAAAATTTACAACTAAAAAAGCAGCTTCTGAAATACCAGATTTTCAATTTAGTTTTTTCAAATTTGTAATTGCAATTAATCATTACAATAATGAACTTACACTCATTGAAAATATAGAAAAAGGAACAACTTCAAGAATACATGAAATTGAATCTTTAATAAATGCCAGAACTTATGGTTTGTATAAATTTGAAACTGTTGGAAAAGAATCTTCAAACTGTAACGATCAAGATTTTAAGAATAATGTTACAAAAGCCAAAGGACATTGTAAAAGAGGAGATGTTTTTCAATTGGTATTATCGCGTCAATTTCAACAAAAATATAAAGGAGATGAGTTTAATGTGTATAGAGCGTTAAGGTCTATTAACCCTTCACCTTATTTGTTTTATTTTGATTATGGAAGCTATAAATTAATGGGTTCTTCACCAGAAGCCCAAATAAAAATAACTGAAGATAGTGCAGTAATTAATCCAATTGCAGGAACATTTAAACGTACTGGGGATATGAATTCTGACCTAGCTTTAGGCGAAAAACTATCAAACGATAAAAAGGAAAATGCAGAACATGTAATGTTGGTAGATTTGGCGAGAAACGATTTAAGTAAACACGCAACCGATGTGAGTGTTGAGATTTTTAAAGAAGTACAATTTTTTAGCCATGTAATTCATTTAGTTTCTACGGTCAAAGGAATTCCTAAAGGAAAAGCAATTGAAATTGTTGGAGATACGTTCCCAGCAGGAACTTTAAGCGGAGCTCCAAAATATAAAGCTATGGAGTTAATTGATACCTATGAAAACCAATCTCGCGGATTTTATGGAGGAGCAGTTGGTTTTATCGGTTTAAACAATACGGTAAATTTAGCAATCGCCATCCGTTCATTTGTAAGTAAAAATAACACCTTATTTTATCAAGCTGGTGCAGGTGTTGTGATTAATTCTAAAGAAGAAAGTGAACTACAAGAAGTAAATAATAAACTTGCGGCTTTAAAAAAAGCATTGGTTTTAGCAGAAGAAATTTAAAATAAGAGTACGATTACAGATTAAACTTATGAAAATATTAATAATAGATAATTACGATTCTTTTACCTATAACTTAGTGCATATGGTTGAAGATATTACAGGAGTGTATCCTTCAGTTTATAGAAATGATGAAATTTCTGTAGAGGAGGTAGCTAATTACGATTTAATTATTTTATCTCCTGGGCCTGGTTTACCTGATGAAGCAGGAGTTTTAAAAGAGGTTATCAAAACCTATGCAGCTTCAAAACCAATTTTTGGAGTATGTTTAGGCTTACAAGCTATTACAGAAGTTTTTGGAGGCTCTTTAGAAAATTTAGAAAATGTTTTTCATGGTGTAGCAACTAAAATGAAAATTACTAATTGCGATGCTGTAATTTATAAAAACGTTCCAACTGAATTTGAGGCAGCTCGTTACCATTCTTGGATAGCTTCTTCTAAGAAATTTCCTTCAGAATTAGAAATTACCTCTGTAGATGAAGATGGTTCAATAATGTCTTTACAGCATAAAAAATACAATATAAGTGCCGTACAATACCATCCAGAATCAATTTTAACGCCAGTAGGAGAACAAATTGTAAGAAACTTTATAGAAGCCCATACAAAATGAAAAATATTTTAAATAAACTTTTTGAACAACAACAACTCTCTAAAAATGAAGCTAAAGAAGTACTAATTCGTATGGCAAATGAAGAGTATAATACTTCTCAAATGGCTTCGTTTTTAACCGTATATTTAATGCGTCCAATCTCTGTAAAAGAATTAGCAGGTTTTAGAGAGGCATTGTTAGAATTAGCAATTAAAATTGATCTGTCAGAATTTAACACCATTGATTTATGTGGTACTGGAGGTGATGGAAAAAATACATTTAATATTTCAACCTTAACTTCTTTTATTGTAGCAGGAACAGGTAATAAAGTTGCTAAACATGGAAATTATGGAGTTTCTTCAATAAGTGGATCTTCTAATATGTTAGAATATTTAGGCTATCAATTTACAAATAATGAGTCTGAATTAAAGCATCAAATTGATAAAGCAAATATTTGTTTTTTACATGCGCCATTGTTTCATCCAGCAATGAAAGCTGTAGGTCCAATTAGAAGAGAATTGGGTGTTAAAACTTTTTTTAATATGTTAGGACCTCTTGTAAACCCAAGTAACCCACAAAATCAATTAGTAGGGGTGTTTAATTTAGAAGTTGCTAGAATTTACAACTACTTATTACAAGAAACTTCAAAAAATTATGGTATTGTATTTAGTTTAGATGGCTATGATGAAATTTCGTTAACAGGCGGTTTTAAATTATTGACCAAAAACAACGAACAACTAACTACTCCTGAAAATTTAGGGTTAAGAAGGTTGGAACAAACTGAAATTTTTGGAGGAGCTACGGTTAAAGAAGCTGCAAAAATATTCATTTCCATTTTAAACGGAAAAGGTACTGAAGCTCAAAATAATGTAGTTTTAACAAATACTGCTTATGCTTTAAAAACTTTTGATCCATCAAAATCCTTTGACGCTGCTTTTGAAGAGGCAAAAGAATCGTTAAAAAGTTTGAAAGCAAAGCAATGTTTAGAAAAATTAATTAGTAATTAAAAATTCATAGCTCAAAAGATGAATATTTTAGATAAAATAATAGCACATAAAAAACAAGAAGTAGCACTGCTTAAAAAAGAAGTGATGGTTGAAAAATTAGTAAAAAGTCCTAATTTTAATCGTACACCAATATCGCTTAAAAAAAGTCTGTTAAAAATAGGTTCTTCAGGAATTATAGCTGAGTTTAAAAGGCAATCGCCTTCAAAAGGAGTTATTAATAATACAGCTTCAGTTATTGAAGTAACAAAAGGTTATATGGAAGCTAACATTGCAGCACAATCTATTTTAACAGATTTAGATTTTTTTGGAGGAAATGTATTAGATATTATGCAAGCACGTTCGGTAAATGATTCAATTCCAATTTTGAGAAAAGATTTTATTGTTGACGGATTTCAAATTGTTGAAGCAAAAGCCATAGGAGCTGATGTTGTTTTATTAATTGCAGCTTGTTTAACAAAAGAAGAACTTAAAAATTACGGACAACTTGCGGAAGATTTAGGGCTAGATGTTTTATATGAAGTGCACAATCAAGAAGAATTGGATAAACTAAATTTAGATCATAAAATTATTGGAATTAATAATAGAAATTTAAAAACGTTTGAAGTTGACTTAGAACATTCAATACAATTAGCAAACCAAATACCAGATTCATGTATCAAAGTTTCCGAAAGTGGTTTAAGTGATCCTAGAATTATTACAGGTTTAAAAGAATATGGTTTTCAAGGGTTTTTAATTGGAGAAAACTTTATGAAAACAGAGAATCCAGGTTTGGCTTGTAAAGAGTTTATTAACCAAATAAAATAAATAGTTGATGAAAATAAAGGTTTGTGGAATGCGTGATAAAGAAAATATTCAAAACTTACTAATTTTGGAACCAGACTTCATAGGCTTTATTTTCTATAAAAAATCGAAACGATTTGTAACTAAATTTCCAGAAGTGGAAATTCCTTCAACCATTAAAAAAGTAGGGGTTTTTGTAAATGAAACAATTGATGAAGTTTTGAGAGTTGCCCAACTTTGCCAACTTGATGCTGTTCAATTGCACGGAAATGAATCTCCTTTATATTGTAGGTTATTAAAAGAGAATAATTTAATGGTTTTTAAAGCATTTTCTGTAAATGATGCTTTTGATTTTTCACAAACAGAGGCTTACCAAGCTATTTGTGATTATTTTTTATTTGACACCAAAGGAAAAGATTATGGCGGAAACGGTGTTAAATTCAATTGGAAAATTTTAAAAAATTATAAAGGTAACACTCCTTTTTTATTAAGTGGAGGCATTACTAAAATTGATGCAAATGAAATAAAAAAAATGAACCATAAATTATTTGCGGGTATTGATATTAATAGTGGTTTTGAAATTAAACCTGCATTAAAAAATATAAACGATATAAAAGAATTTAAAGAAAACTTAAAATGAGTTATTTTGTAGATGAAAATGGATATTATGGAAAATTTGGTGGAGCTTTTATTCCAGAAATGCTATATCCAAACGTAGAAGAGCTTAGAGTAAATTATTTAAAGATAATGAAATCTGATTCTTTTCAAAAAGAATTTAAAAGCTTGTTAAAAGATTATGTAGGTCGTCCTACACCATTGTATTTTGCAAAGCGACTTTCAGATAAATACAATACCAAAATTTATTTAAAAAGAGAAGATTTATGTCATACAGGAGCTCATAAAGTAAACAATACTATTGGGCAAATTTTAATGGCAAAACGTTTGGGTAAAAAAAGAATTATAGCTGAAACAGGAGCTGGTCAACATGGAGTTGCAACAGCTACAGTTTGTGCTTTAATGGGGATGGAGTGTATTGTATATATGGGTGAAATAGACATTGCACGGCAGGCACCAAATGTAGCTCGTATGAAAATGTTAGGAGCAACTGTGATTCCTGCTTTATCTGGTAGTAAAACATTAAAAGATGCTACAAATGAAGCTATTAGAGATTGGATTAATAACCCTGTGGATACACATTACATTATTGGTTCTGTCGTAGGTCCTCATCCTTATCCAGATATGGTGGCTCGTTTTCAATCGGTCATTTCAGAAGAAATTAAAAAACAGTTAACTGAAAAAGAAGGTAAAGAAAATCCAGATTATGTAATTGCTTGTGTTGGTGGAGGAAGTAATGCTGCTGGTGCTTTTTACCATTATTTAGCAGAGGAGAATGTAGGTTTAATTGCTGTTGAAGCCGCTGGGCTTGGAATAGATTCTGGTGAAAGCGCAGCTACAAGCGTATTAGGTAATGAAGGTATTATTCATGGGAGTAAAACCTTGCTAATGCAAACTAAAGATGGTCAAATTACCGAGCCTTATTCTATTTCTGCAGGCTTAGATTACCCTGGGGTTGGCCCTTTACATGCATATTTAAGCGAAAGTAAACGAGCAGAGTTTATTTCTGTTACAGATGATGAAGCTATGAAAGCTGGTATTGAGTTATGTGAATTTGAAGGCATTATTCCCGCGATAGAAAGTTCCCATGCTTTGGCAGTTTTTAATACTAAAAAATTTAAAAAAACAGATGTAGTTGTATTGAATTTATCAGGTAGGGGAGACAAAGATTTAAATACGTATATTAACTATTTTAAGTTGTAAAAAATGAATCGAATAAATAAAAAACTACAAGAAGATAAAAAGCTATTATCTATTTATTTTACAGCTGGTTTTCCACAGTTGAACAGTACAGTTTCAATTATTGAAAGTTTAGAAAATAGTGGAGTAGATATGATTGAAATTGGTTTGCCTTTTAGCGATCCTTTAGCCGATGGCCCAACAATTCAGGAAAGCTCTACAAAAGCTTTGGAAAACGGAATGACCACTGAAATTTTATTTGATCAATTAAAAGATATACGTAAAAATGTCAAAATTCCTTTAATTATTATGGGGTATTTTAATCCTATGATGCAATATGGAATTGAAAATTTTTGTAAAAAATGTAAAGAAATTGGGATTGACGGATTGATAATTCCAGATTTACCTGTGAAAGAATATAGTGAAAATTACAAAGTTATTTTCGAAAAATATGATTTGATAAATATATTTTTAATTACTCCTCAAACATCACAAGAACGTATTTATTTTATTGATAAAATTTCTAGAGGATTTGTTTATATGGTAAGTTCAGCAAGCGTTACAGGTTCGCAAAATACTTTTGGAACTGTTCAAAAAGAATATTTTGAACGTATTGCTGCAATGAATTTAAAAACGCCTCAAATTGTAGGTTTTGGAATTTCAAATTCAGCTACTTTTAAACAAGCTACTGATAAAACTAAAGGAGCAATCATAGGTTCTGCTTTTATCAAACATTTAAATCAAAATGGAATTGCAAAAATTAATGAATTTGTGACTTCAATTATTGATTAAAAAACTTTTTGTATTGTAAAACCCTAAAGTCAAATGTATTGAAATTAGGGTTTTTCTGTTTTAATAATTTATAAGTTGGATTGCTTCCAACAGCTCTGTTAGCAGCTCCAGATGGTGCAGTTAGTGAAACCACTTTAATTTTTCGAAATACTTTTGAAGTATCTTCAAAACTAAAATTATGAATTCTAGGGGTATCTAATGAAATAGGAATAAGTTCAATTTTTTTAGTTTTTAAATACTTTCTTAAATGGTATTCTGGGCCATTTTTACTGTTTCCTCCAGTTAATAATAAGGTTTCAATTTTAGGGTTTTTAGAGATGAAATAGTTTAAATCTCTTAATTTAATATTTTTCATTCCCAAGTCTGAAGCATCTATTTTTTCACGATTACAAGATGCTACAATATCACAGATACCAATGCTTTTTTCAGTTAAAAAATCCTTTCGTTGTTGGATAGCAATATCAGATGTTTCAAAGTATAGATTTAATTGAAATATTTCATTTAAAATTTTCCACAAGTGTCCATCGATACTGCCATAACAAAAATCTACATCTCCTTGTTTTAATTTTTGAATTGAAAACCTAGGCGGAGGTAAAGTCCCAACAATTAATTTAGTAGCATTTTTTGGGATAAATGGTTGGTATGGGTGTTTATGTAAAAACATTTTAATTATTTTACCTTTTCTCCATTTACATAAGTTTCTTCTACTTGAATATAAGGAATTTGAGCTTCTTCAATTTCCATAATATTTTTGTTTAATACAATAAAATCTGCAAATTTCCCTACTTCTATACTTCCTTTTTCGTTTTCTTCAAAGTTGGCGTATGCTGCCCATATGGTCATACCTTTCAATGTTTCTTCTCTACTTAAAGCATTTTCCATTTGAAAACCATTGTTAGGGTAATTATTTAAGTCTTTACGAGCAACAGAAGCATAAAATGTTAAAAAGGGACTTACTTTTTCAACTGGGAAGTCAGTACCTAAAGCAACTTTTCCATAGGTATTTAATAAATCTTTATAGGCGTAAGCACCTTTAATTCGATCTTTTCCAACTCTATCTTCTGCCCAATACATATCAGATGTAGCATGTGTAGGTTGTACTGAAGGTATTATATTTTTAAAATAATCAAAATCTTTTAAATCAATGATTTGAGCATGTTCAATTCTCCAACGTTTTTCTTTTTGATCTTTTAAAACTTCTTTATAGGTTTTTAACATTACATAATTGGCAGAGTCTCCTATCGCATGTGTATTCATTTGATAATCTGAAGTTGCAATTTTGTTGGCAAAACGTTTTAAATCTTCCAATGGAGTTACCAATGCACCATAATGGTTGTGTTGATCGCTATATTCTTTTTTCATAGCGGCACCTCTTGAGCCTAATGCACCATCAGCATAAACTTTAAACGAACGTACATTTAGTAAATTGGTTTTAATAATTCCTTTTTGGGTAAAATAATCAATGTTTTCATCGCTAGCAGAAACCATTGCATATATTTTTATGTTTAATTCATTTGTTTGTTGTAGGCTGTCAATTATTTCTATTACTTTTTTAGAAATTCCAGCATCATCTACTGTGGTTAAGCCATAATCAAAACAAATTTTTTCAGCATCTTTTAATGCATTTACGATTTCTAAGTCTGATTTTTTTGGTATTTTAGATTCAATAAGTCCAATAGGCCCATCAATAAAAATACCTGTTAACTTTCCATCTTTTTTTAAAATGAACCCGCCTTCTTCAGGGGTGTTTATTGTAACTCCTGCTAAATCAATTGCAGCTTGATTGGCTAAGGTCGCATGGCCATCAATTCTTCTAACCGAAATGGGCGTATTTGGGAATAACTCATCTAATTTGTCTTTTGTTGGAAATTCTTTTATTTCCCAATCATTTTGATCCCAACCTCTACCAGTTATGTATGGTACATTTTTTTCTTTTTGAAAAGCTACAATACGTTCTATAACTTCATCAAAACTTTTGGTGCCAGACAAATCAACTTTTTGCTGCTGTAATCCTAAACCTAAAAAATGGCAGTGAGCATCAATAAACCCTGGAACTATGGTTTTTCCTTTAGCATCATTAATATAGGTTGCAGCGTATTTAGATTGAATATCTAGAGAGGTACCAACGTCAATAATTTTACCATCTTTTATTGCGAAAGCCTCAGCCTTATCAAAATTTGAATTTACCGTATAAATGTTTGCATTTATTACAATGGTGTCTACCATCTCTTTTTTTACACAACATATGGTAAGAAATGAAATGCCTAATACAAGTAGTTTTTTCATGGTTTATTAATTTAAGTAAGTGTCTATTAAATATACCAATGAAGCCATAGAAGCTGCGCCAAGTTCGAGTTCTCTTTTATTGACTTTATCGAAAGTATCTGTTGAAGCATGATGATAATCGAAATAACGTTGAGAATCTGGTCTGTAACCAAACAAAGAAATGGTTTCAGATTTTAAAGGACCAATATCAGCTCCTCCATGTCCTTTTACTATGTCATGTAATCCATAAGGAGCAAATAAAGGTTTCCAACTCATAAACAAATCAATATTTTTTGAATTGGCATCAAATGTAAATCCTCTAGGTGTAAATCCTCCAGAGTCTGATTCTAATGCTGCAACATGAATTTCATTATTTTTTTTGGCTTCTTCAGCATATTTCTTGCCACCACGTAACCCATTTTCTTCATTCATAAATAATACAACTCGGATGGTATGTTTTGGTTTAATATTGTTTAATTTTAAAAGGCGTAATACCTCAATAGATTGAACTATCCCAGCGCCATCATCATGTGCGCCATCACCAAGATCCCAAGAATCTAGGTGCCCTCCTACAGTTATATATTTATTTGGAAACTCACTTCCTTTAATTTCACCTATCACATTATAAGAAGGAGCGTCTGGTAGTGTTTCACAATGTTGTTTAAAGAAAAACTTTAAAGTTGGATTTTCTTTTAGTTTTTCACTTAATAAATTAGCAGCTTTTGTACTAATTGCAGCAGTTGGCACTTTTTCATTTTCAGGAATATCTCTATAACTCATAGCTCCTGTATGTGGGAAATCATCTATACTGTGGGTCATTGATCTTACAATTACTCCTAAAACACCATATTTACCCACAACCCTTGCTCCGCTTCCTCTTTGATCTACACAACCACCATAGGCTTTAAAAGTATGAATTAGTGTATCGTCAAAAGGTCTGTTAAAAAAAATAATTTTTCCTCTCAATTTTTCGCCTAAATTTTCAGCTTCTTCTAGGCTGTGTACTTCAATAACCTCACCAGTTACTCCATTTTTAGGTGTTGCTATAGACCCTCCTAAAGCACAGATAGGAACATTGTAGTTTTGATTGTTAATTGTAAAAAAAGCTTCTTCTTTTTCTCCTCGTATCCAATGAGGAACCATTAGGGGTTGTAACCAAACGTTATCAAAATCAAGGTCATTCATTAATTTTTCTCCCCATTCAACAGCTAATTGAGCTTCGGGAGAACCTGAAAGTCTTCCTCCAATTTCATTAGATAAATAGTCTAACCATTGGTAGCTTTTACCCTGAGTTAATGCGGTGTTAAAAAGTTGTTTAATGGTAGTAGAATCTTTTTGGTAATCTAAAGTTTCTGAGGTTTGGCTTGTTTGCTTTTTATTATTGCAAGAAACAAAAGCAATAAGAAAACTTATTGCTAAAAAAAAATGTTTCATTTTATATAGTTTTTAAGATGTTTAAAACTACATAAAAAAAGTTTAATATTAAATACCTAATGTTACAAGTCAAATTTATAAGTAATCCCACCTAAAATTTGCAATGTTTGTACTTGATAATTTACAAAAGTGTGGTATTTTTTTCCTAAGGCATTGTTAATTTTAGCAAAAGCTGTTAATCTATCTGAAAAAATATAGCCTCCATTTAAATTTAAATCTATATAAGAATCATTGGTAATTAATGTACCAGCATCTGTTGCAATTGAGCCATAAGGCATTTGATAATCTTTGGTTTCTCCTTTATAAAATAGTTTGGCTCCAGCAAACCAGCTTTTATTTTGATAATCAGCTGAAATAGTAGCTGTTAATTCCGGTGAATTCCAAGCTTCAGCTAAATTTTCAGTTGTATGATTTGTATAATTTATTGAGCTAGAAAAATCAAATTCATTAGAAGCATCTATGGTTAGCTCTGCAAAAACTCCTAAGGTTTTTACATTATCATAAACAACACTAAAAGAATTTCCAGCTTCATAGCCGTTATCAATAGTTATATCTCCATCAGTTTTTGTTTGATTTAGTATATAAAATGGCTTGTTCTTTTCACTTGTATGACTTACATTAAAGTTATAACCAATATTAGACGCTAATTTTCCTTTGGCTCCAGCAAAGGCTTTGTATTGTTGATCGGTTTGTAAAATGGTTTGAGTAGGTGAAATATAAGGATTTTCATTTGCTAAATCTCTGTATGTATTTTGAATTAGATCTCCAGTAACACCAGCAACTAAAATAAGCACTTCATCAACTAATTTTAAAGAAGCTGTCACATTTGGATATGCGTAAAATTCATTGGTTTTACGTTCTAAATCATTAGAATAATACAGTTTAGCACCTAAATTTATACTTAAATTTTCTCTTAATATTTCTAAATTTGGACTAAAACCTAAATTTAAAAAACTGTGGTTGATATCGTTAGTAGCATTGTAGCCTTGTTTAAATTTCCCCGAAACTAGATCGACTAAAAACTCACTATTAATAAGTTCTGTTGAAATTGGAAATTCGAATTTTGGTTTTGCTATCAATCTTATTTCATTGCTATTGTAATTATCAGAAAAGTTTACAATTTCAGCTGTTGCACCTTGAAAAAAAGAATCTTTAAAATCAATTTTTCCACCTATGTAACTATTTTTATACACTTGTTTTTCATCCATAGATTCTATAAATGTATCGCTGTAATTATTTTCAGGCAATCCATAATAATTGTACATTTCTCTTTGTACACCAGCATTAATTTGCCAATTAAAGTCGCGATCAAATTGTTTGTAATAACCATCAATTCTTGTATCAGAAAAATTGTCATTTAACAGTAAATCTTTAATACCACCTTCTGAAGAAAGATGTTTAATAAACAAACCGAAGTCATTATAACGAGCATCACCAGTATGTAAGTAGGCTTCAAAAAATGGGCTGGTAAAATTTCCAAAACCTGCTGAAATATAGTTTTCAAATAAACGTTCTTTTGGTGCTCTGGTTACCTTTTGAGCTTTTCCTTTTGATGGAGTGAATGTTGAAGCAACAGGAAAAGAGAATATGCTATAACTTACCTTTTCTTTTTGAATATTTTCAGCTTGATTTATAACAGGGTTTGATTTCACTTTAAAAGCATCTGAAATAGTTGGAGAATAGGGTTTTACAACATTAATTTCTTCTGTTTTAAGGGTGTCTTTTTTTGTTTCTTGAGATGATAATATGCTAGAAATTAATAAAAAGGATGCTAATATATATAATTTTCGCATTGTGAATATTTTTAGTTTGAACATTTAATTATGAATGTTTGAAAGTAGAAAAACTTTAATTTTTTACAGACTCATTTGTTTTTGCTTCTTCCTTTTTTATTCTATTTAATTCTGTGGTAGCTTCTTCAACTACATCGTCAAATTCTGAGAAATTTTTGAGAACACTTTCTAAAATATAAGTAGCTTGGTAGGCATCTTTTAATTCATAATAATTTGTTGCCATAATAATTAAACCTTTTGCAGCCCAATATTTATATGCGGCATAATCAGCGGCAATTTTCTGAATTATTTGGTTGGATACTCTATAGCTACCATCTTTATTTTCAAAGTAAGCACTGTAATAAAGGGCTTCAGCTTTTAGCTCTCCTGAAGCTATACTTTCTACTTGTTTGTAGGCACTTCTGGCTTTATTTTCATTTTTCGTTTTTATGGCTGATCGCGCAATAATTATATGTGCATCAGATTTTATACGATCTTCTAACTTCGAGTTTTGTAATACTAACTCCGCATAATTTTCAGCTTTTGTATAATTTTCATTGGCATAATAACCTTTCATTAAGTTGGATTGTGCGAAAGTAATGGTTTGAGGCGAGTTTGCTTCTGTTTCTAAACGTTCTAATACTGGAATGGCTTTGGTCCAATCATTATTTTCTAAATGAATTAGTGATAAGTTTTCTAAAGACTTTTCTGTAAATTCATTTTGTTCTTGTTGCACAATAAAACTATAGTATGGAATAGCTTTAAGGTGTTCTTTTTCTGAAAAATAAGATTGAGCTAAGTAAAAATTAGCTTTTAAATGATGAATTCCATTTGGAAAATTTTGAAGGTATTTTGAAAAACTAGTAATGGCTTTTTTATGATTGTTTTGTAGAAATTGTTTTTCTGCTGATTCGTACATGTCATTATCCAACTCAGCATCAGAAATATTTATAAAGTCTATATTTTTAACCCAAGATGCATATTCGTCCACTCTTCCTAAATCAACATAAATTTGACGGGTGTTTTTTACGGCTTGTTTTGTTTCGGCGGTATTTGGAAATCTTTTCACAACATTTTTATAGGTTGTTAAGGCTTGTTCATTTTGATCTGTATTATAGTAAATCAACCCTTTTTTAAGCATAGCTTTTGAAACCAATGGACTTCTTCTAAAGTTGGAAATTAATTGATCAAAACTTTCTATAGCTAATTGATTTTGACCTTTTTCAATATAGGAATTTCCTAATACGTAAAATGCGTCATCTCTATAGGTAGATCTTCCATGTTTGTTTAAAAAAGCTACTAATTCATTAATTTTAGCATTGGAGTTTCCAACAAGACCATAACTGATAGCTTTTTGAAATTGTGCATAATCGGTATCTATTCCGTTAGCATCAATAGCTTTATTGTAATAATTTATAGCATTCGAATAATTTCTAGTTACAAAATAACTATCAGCAATTCTCAAGTAACTGTCATTTAAACGAACTTCATCATTAGAGCTTTTACTGGTATATTGTTTAAAAGCAGTGATGGCATTAGTGTACTCTTTTTGTTTAAAGTAGGCATAAGCCATATTATAATTTAATAAGTCATATTCTGGTAGGTTTTGAGCTTCAGAGTTGGCTTTAAAAGATTTAAAATCATTTATGGCACTTATAAAATTATTCAATCTGTAATTAGATTCTCCTTTCCAGTACATTGCTTTTGCAGTGGTAGTTGCATCCAATGGAATTGAAAGTGAGTTTTCAAAATTTTCTTTTGCTAAATCATAATTTCCTTCAGCAAACAATTCGGCACCTCTGTAAAAAGCAACTTTTTGAAATAGAGTACGTTCTTTGGAGCTTTTTTTATTTTTTAAAAAGACTAGTGCGCCTTTGTAATCTTTTGAAGTTATGTAAGCACTAATGATAAGCTCGTTAATTTCATCTTTATGAGAAGAATTTGGGTACAACTCAATGTATTCTTGTAATACTTCAGGCACACTTTTATAAGGGTTTCCAATTTCATAGCTTAATTTAGCATAGTTTAACCAAGCATCTTTTTGAATTTCAGGTTTAAACGTCATTTGCGCAGCATTTCTAAAAGCGTTCAATGCTTCAGCTTTTTTATCAAGTTTTAAATAACATTCTGCTAAATGGTAGTATGCATTTTGTGCTACCATATTAGTTCCATTAATTATTTTATTAAAATTATTAACAGCATTTTCAAAGTCGTTTTGTTTGTAATAGGCGTAACCTAATAAGTAAAAATCAGTATTTGTCCATTTTCCTCTTTTACCTTTGTAATTTTTTAGATGCGGAATGGCTTCTTTATATTTTTGAAGGTTAAAATAACTTTCACCCACTATTTTTGAAATTTCAGAATGTTCAATACCTCTTGATTTTTTTAACAATGGTAATCCGTTTTCTATAGCTTTTTCAAATTTTCCAAGCTTAAAATTCATATCAGCTAAATAATAGGAAACATCTGTTTTATAAGAGTTATCCTCAACTACTTCTCCTAAATATTTGTCTGCAGTAGCATAATCATCATTATTGTAAGCTATATATCCGTAATAATATTTTGCTTGAGCACCATATTCTTGAGAGTCTAATAAACTTAAAAAATACTCTTTGGCTGCAGAATAATTTTTGGTTGCAAATAAAGAATATCCGTATTTGAAATTGTATTCTTCTTCTTTTTTTAGAGATAAATTGGTTGTATTTACACGTTTGTACCATTTTGCTGCGTAAGAATACTTTGCAATTTTAAAATAGTAATCGGCTACATCAATAAAAGCACTATTTCTTTTGGTACTTGTAGGGTATTTATCAACAAATTTTTGCATTAAATCATCCGAGTTTCGTTGACCCAGCCTCACAGCACAATTAGCGGCATAATATTCACAATTAGCTTTTAACTCTGAAGAGTTATCGAATTTACCTTTAATGTTGTTGAATTTATGTTGAGCAGCTACATAAGCTTTGTTTTGATAAAGCTCAATAGCATGATTGTATTCAGAAAGAGGATTGGTGTAAATATCAGTTTTTTGAGCGGTTATAAAATGTGTTACAAATACTAATAAAAATGGTAGAACAGCTTTTCTATAATTCATAATTTGCAAAAATTGAAAGTTTAAAACTATAGTGTAATAACGCAAAAAATCTACGAAATTGCATTATAGGTTTAAAATATTTATTCAAAAGTTATAACAATAATTATACCTTTTCTATAGTTTTTAGGAAGTTTAAGAATTAATTATGTACAAGTTGAAACTTAACATTTAAATGGTTAGTTTTGTTAAAAATCTACAATTTTATGGCTGAAGCAATACTTTCTTTACAAAGTGCAGAAATTTTTCAAAGAGAAAATTTAGTTTTATCTAATGTAAACTTACAAATAAATAGAGGAGAGTTTGTTTATTTAATTGGGAAAACTGGAAGTGGAAAAAGTAGTTTAATGAAAACCTTGTATGGCGATTTGCCTTTAGAAAAGGGGACAGGTAGTATTGTAGGATTTAATTTAAATACTTTAAAAGAAAAAGAAATTCCTTTTTTAAGAAGAAAGTTAGGAATTGTTTTTCAAGATTTTAAATTATTAAACGACCGAAGTGTTTTTGAAAATTTAAAATTTGTACTTAAAGCTACCGGCTGGAAAGATCAAAATAAAATTGCATCTAAAATTAAAGAAGTACTTTCAAAAGTAGGAATGGAAACTAAAGATTTTAAAATGCCATTTCAATTATCTGGAGGAGAACAACAAAGAGTAGCTATTGCAAGAGCCTTGTTAAATGATCCAGATTTAATTTTGGCAGATGAGCCTACAGGGAATCTAGATCCCTCAACTTCTGTAGATGTAATGAA
Source organism: Lutibacter aestuarii (assembly GCF_042676885.1). Lineage (NCBI taxonomy): Bacteria > Pseudomonadati > Bacteroidota > Flavobacteriia > Flavobacteriales > Flavobacteriaceae > Lutibacter > Lutibacter aestuarii. The sequence continues at coordinate 277,560 of NZ_JBHTIC010000005.1, read as the reverse complement.
TGTATTAAAAGAAATTCACGATAGTGGTAAAACAATTTTAATGGCTACCCATGATTATGCGTTAATATTAAAATTTCCATACAAAACAATTAAATGTGAAGGTGGTGAATTATTTGAAGTGGTACAGCAAAAAACGTCAGTTTAAAAACAACAAAATTAATTTAATCGGTTTTTCTTTTAAAAAAGAGGTAGTAAAAATTTACAAGTAGAATAAAAGTATTGGTAATTATAATAGGCCAAGAAATTGCAAGCATAAATCCGTAAATTACAAACAAAATAGCTCCAATAGAATTTATCACTCTTAAGGTATTTACATTTTTCATCATAAAAGAAATAATTAAAGCTAAAGAAGCTAAATATCCCACCCACTCTGTAATTGAAATTCCAAAAATCATATAATTAATTTTAATTAAGTCGACAAATATACTTATAAATAAACTAAGGAAAAGTCTATAAAAAAGAAACCTCACTCAAGATGAGTGAGGAAAATTGCTATGAAAAAGATTGGCAAGTGTTACCACTTACCGATGCAAATATACAAATTATTTTACAAAACCAATAAAAAAAATGTTAAAAAGATTGTAAAATTTCTGCTCACTTTAGGATCCATTAATAGTTTAATTTCTTTGAATTGCTTCGTAAATTAGGTTATGAATTTCAGAACGGATATCTTTCTCTCCAAGTTTATTATTACTCATAACAGGGTAAACTCTATTGGATAAAAATACATATAAAATGCCATTGTCTGGATCAGCCCAAGCAAATGTTCCCGTAAATCCACTATGCCCAAAGCTATTAGCAGAAGCATATTTACTACTTGCTTTAATTTCTGGATCTAAGCTAGGTTTGTCAAAACCAAGCCCTCTTCTTATACTGTCATTTTCATAATATCGGTGGTTAAATTTATCAATAGTTTTACTTTCAAAGTATCTTTTGCCACCATAAAACCCTTTTTGTAAATACATTTGCATCATTTTGGCAACATCATTAGAATTTGAAAATAATCCTGCGTTTCCACTAACTCCATTCATCATTGCTGCACCCATGTCATGAACATCGCCTCTTAAAGTTTGATGCCTGTAATAATCATCAATTTCAGTAGGAGCTATTTCAGTTGCATTAAATCTCTCTAAAGGATTGTAAACTAAAGAGTTTGCACCTAAAGGAAGGTAGAAGTTTTCATTGTTTAACACATCCATTTCTTTATGAAATGTATTTTTAATGTATTTTTTAAACAAGTAAAAAATAAGTCCACTGTATTTATACCCTTCAGTTTTTCTTTGAGGGGCTTCAGCTATTTTCTTGTAAATAGAGTCGGTATAAGAATTAATTAAAAATAAATTTTCAGCAACTTTAATTGAAAATTCATCACTTTTAGTTGTACTATATAAGTTGTTAAAAGGTTTTTTAGTAACGCTGTCAACAGTTTCTAAATAATAGGGAATCCAAGGTTTTATTTTACCCACATGAGATAAAGCTTCTTTTAAAGTAATAGTATCTTTATTAGAGCCTTTTAAATAAGGTAAAAATTCCTCAAGAGTAGTTTCTAAATTAAATAAACCCATTTCTTCACCTTTCATTATCATTGGAAGACCACCTAAAATTTTTGTTACCGAAGCTAAATCGTATAAATCGGTTAATTTTACGGGTTGTTTTTTATCATAAGTATGGTAACCAAAACTTTTATGATAAACTACTTTCCCATAACGAGCTACTAATACTTGTCCGCCAGGTGCCATTGTAGAATCAACAACCATAGTTGTTAGAGAATCAATTTTAGAAAGTAATTTACTGTCCATATCTACTTCTTCTGGGATGCTGTAAGATAGTCTCATTAAATTGGAAGTAGTTATTCCAGTTCCTTCAGGAAAAACTTGATTTATCGAAACCGGTAATTTTCCTTTTATTTCTAATGCTCCAAAAATCATTTGAGCAGAAATTTCTTGAGATGCTTTACTATTTTGATAGGAAACTAAAACTGCATCAATATGGCTAAAATCTTGAATATCTAAAAGGGTATATGGACTAGCGAAAACATCAAGGACAACGCTGTTATTTTTAGAGATTTCTTGTAACCAAGTAAGCTCTTTTTTTGTCATTTTAAAACTTTTCCAAGGATTTTCATTGGATTTATGATAGCCAATAATAACGGTTGTATAAGGTTTTAATTTTTGCAGTAATACTGTTAAATTTTCTTCAGAAATTATATCAACTTGCGTGTACTTTTTTAAGGTAGTTGTAAAATCAGCATTGTCAGAATCACCTAGTTTTACATATGCAATCTTATTATTAGTTAGTTCTTTTATAGGTACAATTGCTTTTTTATTTTGAACAAGCGTTATGGCTTCTTTCATTAAAGTATTGTAAAGTAGTTGATCTTTTACCGTAATAATATCTTCTTGTATGCCATTTTCATTTATAGGCTTAAAGTTGTTCAACCCAGCCCAGTATTTGGCTTTTAAAATTTTTCTAACAGATTCATCAAGTCGTTCTTCTGTAAAAAGTTTATTTTTAAGCGCAGATTTTAGCTTTTTTACAGCTACTTTAACATTTTCAGGAATTAATAACATATCGTTACCAGCTAAAAAGGCAGCTAAATCAATATCACCTGGTTTTGCATAATTAGCAGCACCTTTCATATTTAAAGCATCGGTAAAAATAAGTCCATTATAGCCCATTTTTTCTTTTAAAAGTTCAGTGATTACTTTATATGAAATTGAAGTTGGAACTCCTTCTTTAGGCTCTAGAGAAGGCACGTTTAAATGTGCTACCATAACACTAGCCAAATTGGTTTTAAACAATTCTTTGTAAGGAAATAATTCTATAGATTCTAGTCTGTCTAAATTAAAATCTAAAAAGGGAAGTGTTTTATGCGAATCTGTTGAAGTATCGCCATGCCCAGGAAAATGTTTCGCATTTGCTAAAACACCTACACGTTGCATTCCATTGGTAAACGCAATTGATTTTTGACTTACATTATATTTGTTTTCACCAAAAGAACGATTTCCAATAATTGGGTTTGCAGGATTGGTATTGATATCAACTACTGGAGCAAAATTGATATGGATTCCTATTCTTTTGCAATGTTCTCCTAATCGTTCACCAAACTGTTCAATTAATTTATTATTTTGAACAGCACCTAAAGTCATATTCCAAGGATATCTAAAGGAATTTTTTAAGCGCATATTTAAACCCCATTCACCATCAAAACCAATTAATAAAGGGATATTTGAAGTTGATTGATAGTAATTTGTTAATTGTGCTTGTTTTTCAGGAGTTCCTTGCATAAAAATTAAGCCACCAACATGGTATTTTTTAATCATTTTTTTTATGTAGGCTTTATGTTTTCTATCTTTATTTGAATACGCTTGAATCATAAAAAGCTGACCAATTTTTTCATCTAAGCTTAATTTATTCATAGTGCTTTCAACCCACTTTTCTTGATTCTCAACATCGGTTGTTAGTAAAGGGTCAATTTGTTGTCCGTAGCTTTTAGCGAGTAATAGGAATAGACTTGCAAATATTATTTTTTTCATTTTAACTTAGATTTTATTTGTTTAATAGAACTCCAGTTCCGTTTAATTTAGAAAATACAATGTTTCCATTATTTAATGTAACTCCTTTAGCAATATCATTTTTAAGTAATAGTGCTCCATCCATATCTACATAATTTAATAAAGGTGTTAAGTGTGCAATTGCTGAAATACCTACAGAAGATTCTGTCATACAACCCACCATAGTTTTTAAGCCTAAAGATTTAGCTTTGGTAATCATTCTTTTTGCAGGAGTTAAGCCACCACATTTCATTAATTTAACATTAACTCCATGAAAGTGATTGTAACATTTTTCAACATCAGTTTCAATAATGCAGCTTTCATCTGCTATAATTGGTAAATGTGAATTTTCGTAAACAACTTTTGAGCCTTTCCAATTATCTGCTGGAAGCGGTTGTTCAATAAATTCGACACCTAGCTTTTTTAATTCAACAGAGTTTTTTACGGTTTCTGTAACTTCCCAACCACAATTTGCATCAATTCTAAAAATGGAATTTGAATGTTTTCTTAATTCTGTTACAATTTGAATATCATCTTTAGTGCCTAATTTAATTTTATAAATTGGCCAAGGGACTTCCTTCATTTTTGAAGTCATTTTTTCAATAGAATCAATTCCAATGGTATAATTAGTTTGAGGGAGGTTTTCAAGTTTTAAACTCCAATACTGGTAAAGTTTTAGATTTTGTAAACGAGTATATAAATCTGTATAAGCTTCATCTAAAGCGCATAATAAGAACATATTATTTGCAAAATGGGGAAGTAGATATGTCCAATATTCTTCTGGAGTTTGATTGGAAAAAACTTCAATAGTTTTATGTTTTTCAATAAGTTCTTCTTCAAATTTTTCTACAGTTGTATGGTAGTAAGGATTTGCGGTCGCTTCTCCAAAACCCGATTTACCATTGTGAGAAAGTTCTACAATTATGGAAGGAATTTCCGTTCTTGTTCCTCTTGATATTGTAAATGGGTGCTTTAGCTTTAATTTATAAGTGTGAATAATTAGTTTCATTATAATAAAGCTTCTTTTAAAATTGTAACTGGGTGTTTAGAATTGATGGATGTACCATCTTTAATTTGGTGCCTACAACTTGTTCCTGAAGCTGCTATAATGGTTTCTTTACCAGCATTTCTTATTTTTGGAAATAAGGTGTCTTCTCCAACCTGCATGCTTATCTGATAATGTTCTTTTTCATAGCCAAAAGAGCCTGCCATACCGCAACATCCTGAATTTAAAATAGTAACACTGTAATTTTTTGGAATTGATAACATTTTAAAAGTAGGTTCTGTGCTACTTAATGATTTTTGTTGACAATGACCGTGAATTTTTAACGTTGCTGTTTTTGTTGTAAAGCTTTCAGAAGAGATGTTATTTTTTTCAAATTCTCTTTTTATAAACTCTTCAATGGTAAAAGTGTTTTTTGAAATTTCTTTAGCAGCATTTTTATCATCAGCCAATCTTAAATATTCATCTCTAAATGATAAAATTGCTGATGGTTCTATTCCAACAAGAGGTTTGCTATTAGTTATCTTAGCTTTAAAAAAATCAACATTGAAATCTGCCTTTTCTTTTGCTTTGTCTAAAATTCCTTTTGAAATAAAACTTCTTCCACTTTCTTCGTGTTTTGTAATGGTTACTTTATAGCCAAGTTCTGTTAATAATTCAATGGTGTCAATACCAATATTAGCGTCGTAATAATTTGTAAACTCATCCACAAATAAAAAGATTTCTCCAAATTTTACAGGCTGAGAAAGTAATCTTTTTTTGTTTCGTTTATACCAACTGTAAACGGTTGTTTTAGCTAATTTAGGAATGCTTCTTTGGGTGGCAATTCCCATTATTTTTTTGGTGAGTTTTGTGTTTAATACTAAATTTGTAAATGTAGGTGTTAGGCTTCCTAATTTATTCCATTTAACATTATCTGCAAATAGTTGAGTTCTAAACGGAACTCCGTTTTCTTTGTAATATTGATGTAAAAACTCTGCTTTTAAGGCAGCAACATCTACATTACTCGGACATTCACTGGCGCATGCTTTACAACTTAAGCATAAGTCGAAAACATCGTATAACTCTTTGTGGTTAAATTTGTTTTGTTTTTCTGAATTTGTTAAAAATTCGCGTAGGGCATTTGCTCTTGCACGTGTTGTATCTTTTTCATTTTTGGTGGCTCTGTAACTTGGGCACATGGTTCCACCAGCTTCTGGAAGCTTTCTGCAATCGCCTGAACCGTTACACTTTTCGGAAGCTCTTAGAATTCCTAAACTATCAGAAAAATCTTGTATAGTTTCAATTTTAGGTTCTGTCCTATCGGCTTGATAACGCAAACTTTCATCCATTGGGAATGGATCTACAATTTTACCTTTATTGAAGATGTTATGAGGATCAAAAGTGTGTTTTATGCGTTTTAGAAGCTCGTAATTTTTTTCTCCAATCATTTGAGGAATAAATTCAGCTCTTACAATTCCATCACCGTGTTCACCACTAAATGATCCTCCATATTTTTTTACTAAATGGGCAGTTTTAGAAGTTATTTCTCTAAACAAAACCACATCTTCTCTCTTTTTTAAATTAAGGATTGGACGTAAATGTAATTCACCAGCACCAGCATGGGCGTAATACACAGCTTCTTGTCCGAAATCTTCCATCATTTTAGTGAATTCTGCAATGTAATTTGGCAGGTCTTTTACTGTTACAGCCGTATCTTCAATACAGGCTACGGTTTTATTGTCACCAACCATATTTCCTAATAACCCTAATCCAGCTTTTCTTAAGTTTACAGCCTTATCAATGTCATTATTAACTAATTTAGGAAATGCATAACCTAAATTTTTAGCTTTTAAATCGTTAATTAACTCATCTGCTTTTTTGTTGGATTCCTCTTCAGAATTAGTGCAGATTTCTAACATTAAAATAGCTTTTGGATCACCTTCAACAAAGAACCTGTTTTTAAGTTGTTCTCGATTATTTTTTGTGCAATCTAAAATAGTTTTGTCCATTAGTTCACACGTAAATAAATTATGTTTCATTGCAATAACAACAGCTTCCATGCTCTCTTGGATACTGCTAAAGTGAGCTGCAATCATAATGTTTTTTGAAGGAGGTAATGGGTCTAACTTTAAAGTTATTTCAGTAGTGAAGGCTAATGTTCCTTCGCTTCCGGTTAAAAGTGTTGCTAAGTTTATGGTTTTATTTTCACCTCCAAATTCTTCGTAATTTAATAGTTCATCAATAGGATAACCATTGTTTCTTCGGTGGATGTTTTTTTTAGGAAACTGATTTATAATTTCTTGTTGTGTTTCTTTATTTGATAATTCATTAAAAATAGTCTTATATATGTTGTTTTCTAAAGAATTTCCAAGTTGCTTTTGTTGAAATTGTTGAAAGGTTAATTCATTAAAAGTTACTTCAGAACCATCGCTTAAAATTGTCTTTAATTCAATAACTTTATCTCTTGTAACACCATATTTTATTGAGGTTGTTCCAGATGAATTATTTCCAACCATACCGCCAATCATACAACGATTACTTGTTGAGGTATTTGGGCCAAAAAATAATCCGTATGGTTTTAAAAAGTTGTTCAACTCATCTCTAATTACTCCAGATTGAACAGTAACTGTTTTAGCGTGTTCATTAAATGCAATAATTTTGGTGAAATGTTTAGAAATATCAACAACTAAACCGTCACCAACACATTGTCCTGCTAATGAAGTTCCAGCGGCTCTAGGAATTAATGATATATTATTTTCATTGGCGAATTTAATTAGCGTTTTAATGTCATCATTGTTTTTTGGATAGGCAACCCCTAATGGTATTTTTCTATATACTGAGGCATCGGTAGCATAGATACTTTTATGTAAATTGTCAAAAAAAACGGATCCTGATAATACATTTGCTAATGGGTTTAAGTCTATTGTTTTGGTAGACATAAAATTGGTTTTTAAGAAGTATAAATTATTCCACTACTATGATCTTTACTCGCTCCTGTAACGCTTTTTAAGCAATTGTTTTTTCCTTCATTTTTTAAATACCCTAGCAAGGCAAAAACTAAAGCTTCTTTATAATCAATAATACTATTGTTAGGAATTATTAATTGAGTTTTTGTATGGGCTTGTAACCTTTTAATAAGAAAACCGTTGTAGGCACCACCTCCAGTAATTAACATTTTTTTTGAAGAATATGAAGCAATTTTTTTAGCTATTTGCAGTGCAATATGTTCTACAAAAGTTCTTAAAATATCTTTTATTTCGAGGTTGTATTTGTTTATAATAGGGAAAATTGTTTCTAAAATAAACTCATAACCTAAAGATTTTGGTTTAGAGTCGTTATAAAATGGCAAAGAATTTAGCTCGTTTAATAAAGTTGTATCTATATTTCCTTTTGACGCAATTTCACCATTTTCATCATATTCAAGATTTAACGAATTAACATAATGATTTAAAACAATATTTACTGGGCAAATATCAAAAGCAATTCGTTGGTTATTTTTATTCATTGAAATATTTGAAAAGCCTCCTAAGTTTAGACAATAATCATATTCAGAAAATAAAAGCATATCTCCAATTGGAACTAATGGAGCTCCTTGACCACCTAAAGCAATGTCTTGAACTCTAAAATTACAAATGGTTTTTATTCCTGTAATTTTATTGATATATGGACCATTACCAATTTGAAGCGTGTAATTTTCTGCTGGATTATGAAATATTGTATGTCCGTGTGAAGCTATAAAATCTAAATTTTCAATACTATTTTCGGTAATAAATTTTTTTAGAGTATTACCTAAATAAATCCCATAATCGGCATCGAGTTTTGTTAGTGCTTCTCCTGATAAATGAAAACCATTTTTTAACGCTGATTTCCATTCTTGTTGGTAAGGAATAGTAGTAGCTTTCATTATTTCGAATTGATAAGAAGTGTTAAAATTTAATTTTATATAGGCAATATCAATACCGTCCAATGAAGTGCCACTCATAACACCAATGCAATATTTTATGTTATTTTTCATAATCATGAAAATTTATTTTTATAGTTGTCTAATACATTTTTAACACTTTTATATTTTTCAAGCAAGGAAGTTGCTAGTTCTTGATTGATATGAAGTTCATCCATTAACATAAGAATACCACGATTTACCAATTTAGTATTTGATAATTGCATATGAACCATTTTATTATCTTTTACTCTGCCAAGTTTAATCATTACTGAGGTAGAAATCATATTTAAGACCAGCTTTTGAGCTGTACCAGCTTTCATTCTTGTACTTCCGGTAACAAATTCAGGACCAACTACAATTTCGATAGGAAAATCAACTACTTCAGCAACTGGACTATTTTCATTACAAACAATACACCCAGTAACAATGTTATTTTCGTTAGCTTTTTTAAGTCCTCCAATAACGTATGGAGTGGTTCCAGACGCTGCAATACCAACTAATACATCTTTATCTGAAATATGATAGTTTTGTAAATCTTTCCAAGCCAATGTTGTGTCATCTTCAGCATTTTCAACCGCTTTTCTAAGGGCAGAATCACCACCAGCGATTAATCCTATTACCCAATTGTCAGATACTCCGTAGGTTGGCGGGCATTCAGAAGCATCTAAAACTCCAAGCCTACCGCTTGTACCAGCACCAATGTAAAATAATCTTCCTCCATTTTTCATTTTAAAATGGATACTTTCTACAAGTTTTTCTATAGAAGGGATTACTTTTTCTATGGCGTTTGGAACAGATTTATCTTCGGTATTAATATTTGAAAGGAGCTCAAAAGTGCTCATTTTTTCAAGATTATTGTAATTGGATGGTTGTTCTGTTGTTGGTTTATTTTTCATTTTTAGTTGTTACAATAATTAAACTTAATATTGTTAAAAGTGCATTTACTAGAATATTCATAAATCCTAAATCAAAAGAGAATTTTGTTATGAATATGTGGTTTAAATAGTAAGTTAATAATGGCATTAAAACACAAATAAAAGGTACTGCTGCGTCTTTTATTTTTATTTTTGTAAAAATACCAAATAAATACAGACCAAGTAGCGGACCGTACGTATAACCAGCTACTTTGAAAATAGTTGAAATTACATCTCCTTTACTTTCAGAAAACAGCATAATAATTGTAAAAATAACTATTGAAAAGCCTATTAATACTCGATTTTTTAATCGTTTTTTATCTTTTGAATTTTTATGTTGAATGTCTAAAAAGTCATGTGTAAAAGAAGTGGTTAAAGCCGTTAATGAAGAATCAACACTTGAAAATGAAGCTGCCGTTATTCCCAAAATAAAACTAACGCTAGCAATAATTCCAAAATGATTAAGAGATAGCATAGGGAATAAATCATCAGTATTTATAAATTTTCCATTTAAAGTTTCTAGTTGAATGCCAAATTTTTCAGCATATAAGTATAGCATTACGCCTAATCCTAAAAAAAGAAACTGAGTTACAGCTAAAATTAAACTAAAAGTTAGAATGTTATTTTGAGCTTCTTTTTTATTTTTACAAGTAAGCGTTTTTTGCATCATATTTTGATCTAACCCAATCATTGCCACAGCAATTAAAAACCCCGAAATAAATTGTTTATAAAAATTGCTTCCAGAATTAAAATCCCAATCAAAAACTTTAAAATATTTGTGGTTGGTTACAGCAGTAATTGTTTCGGTAAAATTTAAATTTAAAGAACTTTTTACAACATAAATTGAGACTATAGCTGCTAAAATTAAAAAGAATGTTTGTAATGTATCTGTCCATACAATGGTTTTAATTCCAGATTTATGGGTATAAAACCAAATAAGTATTAGTATTAAAATAACCGTAATATAAAATGGAATATTGAAAGCATCAAATACTGCAAATTGCAATATTTTAGCCGCTAGTAATAAACGTAATGCTGCACCAAATGATTGCGAAATTAAAAAAAATAAGGAACCTGTTTTATAAGTTTTAATACCAAATCTGGTTTCAAGGTAGGTGTAGATTGAAATTAGTTTTAGATCGTAGTAAATAGGTAAAAGAACATAGGTAATAAATACATAGCCTATCACATTTCCAAAAACAAACTGTAAATAGTAAAAATAATTAGTGCCAACCATTCCTGGTATTGATACAAATGTAACTCCAGACATTACAGCTCCTATCATCCCAAAGGCTACAACCTGCCATGGAGATTTTCTATCACCGGTATAAAATGACGCATCACTAGAATTTTTTGAAGTAATATGAGAAATTAGCATGAGTATTCCAAAATAGGAAGCAATAATGATTAAAATTAGTGTAGCACTCATTAATATAATTTTATTTCGTTAAGTTGTTGTTTGTAATCTTTTAGGCTCTCAAAAGTGTCTAGCATTTCAACCTTGTCATTATTTTCAACCCAATGTCTTAGTTTGTCAGTACCGTTAAGAATATCAATAGGGAGTTTTGTATAGTTATATTCGTAAGGAGGATTTTTCCATTGAAAATTATTTCCTAAAGAGTGATATAGTTCCTTTAATATAAGTTGTCCAGTTCTCCAAGGTTGAAAAGTTTTTTTATTGGTAATATGAATTTGAAAACCACCACAAACTAAATTACCGTGTTTTTGAAAAGTAGGAAGAAACGTTATAGGCCTGATGGTAAAACCTTGTAATTTAGATTCTTTTATGCGTTCTTTAAAATGATTTAAATAAAGCGAGTAAGGCTCAATTTTTGGATGCCCAACAATTTCTAAAGGCTGAGATGTTCCTCGACCCTCGCTTAAGTTAGTACCTTCAAATAAAACTGTTGCAGGAAATGTACAGGCACTTTCAGCTCTTGCAAGATTCGGTGAAGGTAAAATCCAAGGTAATTTAGTGTCTTCAAAAAACATTTCTCGCTTCCAGTTAAGCATTTTTATTACTTTAAGGTTTGTTTTTTTTGTAGCCCATAAACTTTGATGCATTAAAGCGACTTCACCAATAGTCATTCCATGTCTCATTGGAATAGGATGGAGGCCAACAAATGATTCAAACTCTTTTTCTAAAATATTACCTTCAATGTCTATACCATTTATTGGGTTTGGACGATCAAGTACAATTACTTCAATATTTTTATTTGAGCACTTTTCAAGTAAGAGAGTTAGCGTATAAATATATGTATAAACCCTGCAGCCAACATCTTGTAAATCAACAAATAAATGATCTATTTTTTCAAGCATATCATCTGTAGGAATTCTTGTTTCAGAATATAGAGAATATATTGGAATGTTAAAATATGGGTGAATGGTGTGATCAGTTTCAATCATATTATCCTGAACATCTGTTGAAAACCCATGTTGAGGGCCAAAAACCTTAATGAACCTTGAATTAAATATTTCTTTAAATTTAAAAATGGCATGCGAAAATTTTGAATCAACCGATGCATTATGACATAGTAAACCAACATTTCCTTTAAATGTTTTTTGAATTTCTTTGTCTTTAATAAACACATCTAAGCCAGTGTATACTTTCATAATTTTTATTAATATTTCATAATTTTTTGATTTTTATTTGAGGCAACAGATTCTGCTGCCCCAAATAAAAATTATCCAAATAACTAACTTAAAATTTATATGATTACTTTCTAAATGGCTGGGTCTGCTGGGGTATTTGGATTGTTCTCTCTTTCTATTGTTGGATATGGGTAAAAATTTCTATTCCTTTCGTTTGTTGTATTGGCCTCTGTAGGGACAACAAAGTTTGGGTGAAATCTTTTGCTATCTCCAAACCTTAATCCAGTTAAAAATAATTCGATACATCTATTTTTATAAATTTCTTCTAAAACTGCATTTTGATTTGTTTCGTCACCTGTCCAAGCTGGTAAGTTAGCATTAACTCCGAGTGGATCATTATTTTTTTGTCTCACTAAATTTAGTTGAATAACAGCTTCGGATAATTGGTTTTGTCTTGCAAATGCTTCAGCTTTGTTTAAAAGCATTTCTCCATGAAGATAAATAGGTATTGCTGATGTATTAGTTCCAAAAAAGCCGAGCATTTCACTTAACGCTTGCCCACCAGCATCTGCGTTAGCGGTACCAGCATCATCTCCTAAGTAAAAGTCTATTCTACCATCTCCAGTCTCAGGAACATAATTTCCTAATAAACCAAAGTTAGTTTGAGGGTTTAAATCTGCCGAATTTACTGTTCTGTTCCAAATAGGATTTTGGTTGTTAGCATCATAAATCCACATTGAGTTTGTTGGGTCACTATTATTTAATACTGCATTCGCTGCATTGATTGATTCAGTGTAATTACCTGCTATTAAATAATATCTTGAAAGAAATGCATTAATTGTTTTTTGTAAATTCATATCTGGCCACAGAACTGTTGATTCAAATTCATCTGAGATAGGAGATGAAGCTAAAGCTGATTTTGCTTCTTCTAATAATAAAATACAACTAGCTAATACAGTAGCTCTGTCACTAAATTCAGCAGCACCATCAGCTGCGTTATTGATTGGAGCTTGTTCAAACATTTCAATTAAAGCGCCTAAACTCATAGCTTTAAATAGGTTTCCATAAGCTAAAACACCACTTCTAGTACCTGGAGAAAGCTCAACAATATTAGCTCCTTCAATTAAGGATTCAGCCATACCTTTAGCTCTTAGAAGATTTACCCAAGGATTTGTAATACCTCCACTTTCTGCTGGTAATTCAGCTCCACCTTTTGCTAATTCATTAATATTTAAAAAAGTATTGGTTACTCCTAGTTCTCTAGTTGTAATTCCTGGGGCTTCTATGATTTGTCTTAATGCATATACAGAATAGTATTGTCTTATTCCTGTTGCTAATGCAAAAAGTCCTTCCTTTGTTCCTAATACTACATCTTCTGTTGGATTGTTTGGATTTTCAAAATCAGTGTCGCAAGCAGTGAATAAACCACTGCTAATAAGCAAGGCACTTATTATTGTAAATATTTTTATATTTTTCATTTTATTATGTTTTTGTTTTACTCTTAAAAAGTAGCAGTTAAACCAAATTTAATTACACTAGGTATTGGAACTAATCCCATAATACCGCCTCTTGCACCATTGCTTTGCCCATCCATATTTACTTCTGGGTCATAACCTGAAAAATTATCTATAGAGAATAAATTACGTCCAGTTATAGTAAATTTAACATTGTCAATTCCTTTTAAAGGATCTTTTAATAAATAAGAAGCAGAAACTTCTCTAAGTTTTATATAAGAACCATCTTCAATATAAGATTCTGCAATACCAAAATTAGCGGCTCCAGTTCCTCTAACGCTTTCACCACTTAATTCACTGCCTGTTTGTGGTCCTCCACCGAAACGGTAAAACATACGTGTGTCCCAACTTAGTACATCAACACCTTGTACAGCATCGAATTGTAATCTAAATGTAAAATTTTTGTATTTCAATTCATTAATTAAAGAGGCTATAAAATCTGGATTTGGATCTCCAATAACTTTACTTAAGTTAGAGCCAGCTGGTTGCCCAGATGCATCTCTCTCTGGAATTGGATTTCCGTTAGCGTCATAAGATCCTTTTTCTCTTTGTGGAAGTCCACCCGGAGTTAATAATAAGCTCCCATCATTATTTCTAGCATAGTACCCTTGATAAAATACACCTAGTGGTTGTCCGTTTTTGGCAACTGAAAAACCAAAGTTTCCAATTCCAAACTGTTCACCTTCAATGTCATTTACTTCATTTTTGTTTGTTGAGTAAGTTCCAGTAATTGACCAGCTGAAATCATTTGTTTGGATTGGTGTAGCAGTAATTAATGCTTCAAAACCTTTATTAGTCATTGTACCAATATTTTCAACTCTAGAACCAAAACCAGTAGAAGGAGATAATGTGCGTGCTAATAAAAGATCTTCAATGTCTTGTTTATAATAAGTAAGTTCTATACCAACTTTATTGTCAAATAGCCCCATATCAATACCGAATTCTATTTCAGTTTGTCTTTCAGGCTTTAAATCTGCATTTCCTAACCTTGTAGGAGCAATTAAGCCTGACGATCCATCAATGCTAATGGCAGAGTAGTTTGATAATCTGTCAAAAGGACCTATAGCAGTTAAATTACCTGCTTGTCCCCAAGCTGCTCTCACTTTAAAGCTATTTATTGAGGATCCAAAACTATTTTCCCAAAAGTCTTCTTCTGAAACTAAATAAGACATACTGGTTTTTGGATAAAATTGATTTCTTTCATCTTTACCAAATACTGATGAACCATCTAATCTAATTGCTCCAGTTACAAATAGTTTATCATTAAAACCAAATGTTTGTTGAAGAAAACCACCCCAAAATGTTCTTTCACTTCTACTTTCATCTGTAGAAATTGAGGCAGCACCATCTGTAGTTTTTACCCCTAAAGCCAAACCACTTGCAGTAATTGAACTTAATATTGTTTTATCTGATTGCCAAGAAAACCCTCCTGTAGTTGTTGATTTAATTTTGTTGTTGATATCCTTATTGAAAGAAGCGTTTAAATCACTATTGAATTGTTTTGTATTAATTGTAGTGCTTGTAGCACTTCCTAGTGCAATTGTTGTAGTTCCAATTGGGATATATGAATTACCAATAGATTCTGAGTTGTCGTAACCAAGAATATAATTTACTTTAAGTCCTTCTACTGGGGTTAAATTAAGTTGGAAATCACCAATAGTTCTGTTATTCTCTTGATTAAAGTCAAAAGTTTCTATGTACTCCAAAATATTTGGATAAAAAGTCATAGTTGGGTAGTTTCCATCTGCATCTACACTTGGGTCTATTGTATTATTAGTAAATAAAATAGTTGGTAATACACCTGCCACATAACCACCATTGGGTTGATCGTTACTTTTACTTGTTGAAAAATAAGTACCAAAAGATGCTGACGCCCAATCATTAATTACTTGATTAATCCTAATTCTTCCTCCTTGTCTTTCATAATCTGTACTTCTCAAAATTCCATCATTCTGTAAATATGAAAAAGAAGCAAAATAGTTGGTGTTTTCTTTTCCTCCAGACATAGAAACATAATTATCAGTACCAGTTGAGTTGTTAAAAACCATATCTTGATAATCATATCTAGTTACAGGAACCGTCGAGCCATCAGCTGCCCAATCTAAGGGTACTTGATTAAAATCGCGTTTCTTTCTTAAAGAGTTGAAGTTAATACTGCTTGAGACTGTGATAATAGGTTCTCCAGATTGTCCTTTTTTTGTAAAGATTTGTACAACACCATTACTTGCTCTTGATCCATAAATCGCTGCAGCAGCAGCCCCTTTAATTACTTCAATTCTATCAATATCTTGAGGGCTAATATCTGATAATCTATTTTGAACCACACTAGTTGTTCCTAATACATCAGTAGAGTTATTGTTTACAATTACTCCATCAATAATATATAGTGGATCAGAACTTCCATTAACAGTACTAGCACTTCTTAACCTTACACTAATTCCCCCTGCAGGATCCCCCGAGTTTTGAGTAACTTGAATCCCTGCTAATTTTCCTGAAAGACCTCCAGTAACATCAACTGAGGCAGATTCAGTAATTGCTAAACCTTTAACACTTGAAATTGTATTACCTAATTGTTTTTTAGCTGTTAATGCTCCAGCTCCAGTAATAACAACTTCATCTAACCCAAGAATATCAGAGTTCATTGTAACATTATTTACTACTTCATTTACAGTACCTAATGTAATTTCCAACTCCTTAGTAACTAGCCCTAAAGATCTAAAAACTAGTGTATAGTTACCTGCGTTTAGTTTAACTTTTAAATTATAATTTCCAGAAAAGTCTGTAATTTCACCTAAGTTGGTGTTTTTAATTTGTACACTAACACCAGGTACTGGACCAACATTGTCTATTACGGTACCTTTTAATGTGTATGAGTTTGTTTGTGCTTGAAGGGAAAGACCCAACATCATAAGCACAAATACACTACTCATAAATCGAAATCTCTTAAATAAAGAGTGGTTTACATTTGTTTTGTTCATAAGAATGGTTTTAAAATAAAAATAGATTACTCAAAAATAGTATTTATTTTTAGATAATATTAAAAAAACATTAATAAAGTGCAAAATTTAATATCTAAAACCGCAAAAACCTGCAAAAAAATAATTTTTATAAGATTGTGATACCTTTTTCTTTATAAGGCTGTAGTATTTGACTGTCTGGTTTGATATCTGTAACAATGGTATTGATATTGTTAATTGGTGTTACTGGGTATCTTTTCACTTCATTGATTTTATTATTAGTGCAAAGAACAATGACTTGGTCACTAGCTTCAATCATGCTCTTTTTTATATGGGATACTTCCCAATTTGGCTCTGTCATTCCTTTGGTGATATCGATACCTCCAGTACCCATAAAGCATAAATCCGCTCTTAGTTGTGATATGGATGCTACTACATCTAATCCAACGGTAACTTGGGCGGGTTTGTTTAATTTACCTCCTATAAAAATAATTTCTATTGATGGGTGCTCGGTGAGTTGAATAGCAATTGGCAGGCTGTATGTGTAAATAGTTGCGTTAATATCTGAGGGTATGATTTTTGCTAACTGAAGGTTTGTGGTGCTTCCACTCATAATGATTACTTGACCTTCTCTTATTAATTTAACTGCTTTTTTGGCAATGATATTTTTTTCCTCAAGGTTGTAGTTGCTTCGCTCTTCATATGAAGGGGCTTTATTATCTATAGGTAAAGCTCCACCATGAACTTTTTTAATTAATCCGTTTAGAGATAGTTCATTAAGGTCTCTTCTTATAGTGTCTTCAGAAACATGTAGTTCGGTACTAAGATTTGAGGAGAGTACTTTTCTGTTTAATTTTATTTTGTCTAATATATAGTGGTGTCTTTCTTCTTTTAGCATGTTATTAATTTATTAAGCAAAAGTAACTACAAATATGCAACTTTTTTGTTTATATGGAATATCTTTTATTTTTTTATTATTAAATAAGTGAACGTTTATAAGTGTTTTATCATATATATTCTCATTTTGTATAAAATATTTAAGTATAATTGCATTATTAAAGCATATTTATGCGTTTTTATTCGAAAATTTAAATATATTTGTTATTAAATTGATTTTAAATTAACACATCATGAAAAAAAACTATTATCATTTTTTAACTATTCTAATGGTATTTTTTGTTCAAATTTTGTTTGCACAATCTATAACTGTAACTGGAGTGGTTAAATCCAACGCTGACAATCTTCCTTTGCCGGGTGCTAGCGTACAAATTAAAGGTACAAATACTGGAAGTATCACGGATTTTGACGGAAAATATGAAATTAAAGCTCCTAAAGGTGCTGTTTTAATTTTTTCGTACGTAGGTTTCACAACGCAGGAAATTGAAGTGACCTCTAATATTATTAATGTATCTTTAAACGCAGGGGAAAGCCTTGATGAGGTTGTGATTACTGCATTGGGAATTAAAAAAGAAAGAAAATCTCTTGGATATGCTGTACAAGCTGTCAAAGCTGAGGCACTTTTGGAAGGTAATCAAACAAGTATGGTAAATGGATTGCAAGGAAAAGTGTCTGGTGTTACTGTGGTAAACTCTGGAGGAGCTCCTGGTTCATCAGCCATCATAATGATTAGGGGAGGTTCTTCAATTACTGGAAATAACCAACCATTATTTATTGTAGATGGTCTTCCTATTGATAATTCAACTAGTTCAAGTTTAGAGGTAGCAAGTGCAAATAGAGCTTCGGATATTAATCCAGAAGATATTGAAAGTATTTCTGTTCTAAAAGGTCCTGCAGCCGCAGCTCTTTATGGTATTCAAGCAGCGGAGGGGGCGGTAATTATTACTACTAAAAAAGGTAAAGAAGGTTCTAGCGTAGTTACATATTCTGGTTCTGTATCTGTAGATAATATTATTGGTACTCCAGATGTACAGACTCTTTATGGTCAAGGAGAGCAAATTGTAGGCAGTACAGGTACTACTATTAATACAGATTCTCCACTTTCCTGGGGAAATAGTACAGCAGGATCTCCGGTTTTTAATAATATTAAAGATTTTTATGATACTGCCATTACTTCAAATCATACCTTAAGTTATTCTGGAGGAAATGAAAAAAGTAATATTTATTTTTCTATAGGTGATGTTTCACAAGATGGAACAATTAAAAGCACAAGTTACGACAAAACATCTTTTAGAATAAATACTTCATCAGTCATCAATAATAATTTAACACTTGGTGTAACTGCAAATTATATTACTACTAAAACAAATAGTACAAAACAAGGAAACGCATCAGGAAGTAGTTTTTTAAGTTTACTAGGTTATCCTGCAAATGTTGATGCTTCTGATTACTTGAATTCAGATAATTCTCAAAAAAGTTTCTTTTTAGATCAGCAATTTGATAACCCGTATTGGAGTATTAAATATAGTCCAAATACAGATGAGGTTAATCGTTTAATAGGAGCTATTAATTTAAATTACAAATTTTTAAAAGATTTTAACATCTCTTATAAATTAGGGATTGATAATTTTACTCAATTTAATAAAAAAATAACTGGAGATGGATCGTTAATTGATAATAGAGAAGATGGTTATATTAGTCAATATGAAAGAGATAATAAACGTTTAAATTCAAATTTATTAATAACCTATGAGAAACAGTTAACCGAAGATTTTTCAATCAATGCTTTGTTGGGGAATTCTGTTGATGAATTGGATATAAGAACAACTTACACTAGAGGGAATGGTTTTCAGGCTCCAGGAATTTATAGTATTGGAAATGTGAAAATTGAAGATCAAATTATTAGTGAAGGAATTACAAGAAAGCGAATGGTAGGTGTTTTTGGTGAGTTAAAATTAGGATGGCAAAACGCATTATTTTTGACTGCTACTGGAAGAAATGACTGGTCCTCTACTTTACCAAAAGATAAAAGATCATTTTTCTATCCATCAGTTGGTGTTTCAGCTGTTGTAACTGATTTATTTAAAAATGCGGGTAATGATATTACATCTTCTAACGGTTTAAGTTATTTGCAATTCAGATCTACTTGGGCCAAAGTTGGGAAAGATGCCCCAATTGGAGCTTTAGAAAGTTCTCTTTCAACCAATATAAATTCATTGGCAAGTTCTGCTTACACTTGGAATGGAGTAGATGTAGGAAATCCAAATCTTGAACCAGAATTCACAAATAGTTTTGAAGTAGGTGTGGATATGCGTTTGTTTGAAAGTAGAATTGGTTTAGATTTAACATATTATACAAGTAAGTCAGAAAATCAGATACTAAGAGATATTAGAGTCCCTCCAACAACAGGTACGTTTTATGCTACACTTAACGGTGGAGCTATTACAAATAGAGGTTTTGAAGCTTTAGTTTCATTTAAAGTATTGCCGTACACTTCGGATTTTAAATGGAATGTTGATTTTAATTTTGGAAT
This sequence comes from Lutibacter aestuarii, assembly GCF_042676885.1. Classification (NCBI taxonomy): domain Bacteria; kingdom Pseudomonadati; phylum Bacteroidota; class Flavobacteriia; order Flavobacteriales; family Flavobacteriaceae; genus Lutibacter; species Lutibacter aestuarii. The sequence continues at coordinate 257,671 of NZ_JBHTIC010000005.1, read as the reverse complement.
GAATAAAAGTGAAGTAAATGAGCTTCCAGGTTTCTTAAATGAAGTTTATTTATCAGATTCTTGGACATTTAATGCAACCGCTGCAGGAGCAGCAATATTAGATGGCTCTTTATTTGGTTTAAGAGGGTATAGACCTCAAAGAAATGAAAATGGAGATGTGGTTATTAATTCAAATGGATTGCCAACACTTGTTGTAGAAACTTATGATGATGTAACTCGTATGCCAGATTGGACCTTAGGTATTTCTAATACGTTAAGTTATAAAGATTTTCAATTATCATTTTTGTTAGATATTGTTCAAGGAGTTGATGTTTATAATGCAACAGAATCTGCTTTGGTTTATTACGGTTTAAGCAAACAAACTCTTAATAGAAATGAAACAATAGTATTGCCGGGAGTTGATGTGAATGGTGCTGTAAACACAGTTCCAGTAGCTATGGACCAAGCTTTTTATAGAGATTATTATTATAGAAATACAGAAAATTTTATTGAAGATGGTTCATTTGCAAGATTGAGATATGTTACGCTAAGTTATAAGCTTCCAAAGAAAATACTTGATAAAACAGCTTTATCTTCTGTAGAGCTTTTTGCAACTGGTAGAAATTTATTTACCATCACAAACTATAGCGGAGTAGATCCTGAAGTGAATACTTTTGGTGCCGGAATAGCTGGTGCAGGGTCAATGTCTATAGATAATTTAGGAACGCCTAATGTTCAAGGATTCGATTTAGGTTTAAAAGTTAGATTCTAAAAATTAAAATTATGAAATTATATAAATATTTAATACTATTTTTAGCAGTCATAGCAACTTCATGTGGTGATGACTATTTTGATGTAAATGGTTCTGAAACAAAGCCAACAACATCTTCACTGCCTCCACAATTTAGAATTCAAGGGGCAATTGAAAATACAACAGCTCAAGCTCAATATAGAGGAAGTAGAGAAGTTTTAGGAATTACTCAATATGGTTCGCAAAATGTAACTAACTATTACTCTGAAACTTGGAGTTCTTCTTTAACTACAGGACGTTATTTTTTATGGCAAAATGCGTACGTGTATTCGCTTCCTAATACAGCCGATTTAATTGTTTTAGGTAAGAGAGATAATGCTCCAAATTTTGTAGCAGTTGGTAAAATTTTACGAGCGTATATTTTAGGAATGACTACAGATCAATATGGAGATATTGTATTGGATGAAACCTATGATGGTGAGTCTTCTATGAATATAACACCTAAATTTAGAACTCAAAAAGAGGTTTATGAAGCTATTTTTAATTATTTAGATGAAGCAATTGCTGATTTGGATAAATCAAGTGAGATTGATTTAAACGAAGAAGGTGGAGATGTATTGTATCAAGGAGACCATGAAAAATGGAAAAAATTTGCATATGCTATAAAAGCTAGATACCTAAATCATTTAAGTAAAAAATCATCTTATGATCCTGATGCTGTTATTGCAGCATGTCAATTAGCAATAAGTTCAAATGCATTAAATGCTCAAAAAACTTATGGTGGAGGACCAGTATCAAATGATATACAGCCTTTTGCAGTTGGAGGTTATGGTTCTTCAAGAATGGATTATTTTTCTGATTTCTTTGTGAAATTATTAAAAAACCCACTAAACTTAGAAGGGGCTGACTGGGATCCTCGTTTGACTATTATTGTTCCAGAAGCAGTAAATGGAGGTTATCAAGGTGTTGTAACTGGGAGAGGTTTAGATGGTAATTCTGGAGATGATTATTCTTTAGGAAATGGCGGTTTTTATACGAGTCCAAATTCAACTACAGATATGATTAACTTCAGTGAAGTAAAATTTATTGAAGCTGAAGCTAGACTTAGAAAAGGTGATAAGGCAGGTGCTTATACAGCTTTTAAAATGGGAGTTCAAGCTGATTTCGAAAAATTAGGAGTGGATGCAGGATCTACAAGTATTTATATGGATTTGTTAGATGATGAAGTTGGAGAGACTAATATTGAACTGTCTCATATTATGGTTCAAAAATATATTGCTAATGTTTTAAACCCTGAAACTTGGGTAGATATGAGAAGAATGGATTATAGTTCTGATATTTATCATGGGTTACAGCGTCCTGAAAATGTAAACCTTGATATTTTCCCTAATGAAAATGATTGGATTCAAGCAATGATGTATGAATACAATGAGGAAGATAGAAACTATGAAAATATGCCTAATAATGATCCATATGTTAGATTAACTACACCAGTCTGGTGGAATACTGCAGAATAAAGTAGAGTTGAGTTTTTAATAATTATTTGAAAAAACCGTCTAAAAAGAAATTTTTAGACGGTTTTTTTTAAATTATTAATAGAGTTTGAAGTAAAGAATTGCTTATTTTTGAGGTGTTGGTTTAAAATTTAAATTTTTAGTAGCTTCTTTAACAGCTGTTAAAAACTCTTTTCCAGGATCTGTTTTTTTAGTTCTATAATTTGGATCTTTTTCTAGCCAAAGTTCATGGTTTACAAAATTGGTGTATTCATAATGACCAATCACATAATCAATATCGTATTTTGAAGCTAAATATTTTACTAATTTAATGTTAGATTTTAATTGAGCTTTAGTAAGTGGAGCATCTTTTGTACCTCCAACATTTTCAATTCCTATAGCACAATGATTAAGTCCAATTACATGCCTGGCCATTGTAGTTTCGGGCATTAATCTATAAATAGTACCGTCTTGGTCAACTACAAATTGAGAGGAAACATTTAAAGCGCCAGAACTCTTAATGTCAGGTCTGCTATTAGTAATTTTACTTTTTTCAAAAGCTTTAAAAGTATTTTCTAAACTAGGAATGGCAGTCCAATGCAATACAATCATTTTTGGAGTAATTTTAGTTGTTCCATTATTGATGTCATATCTTTCCGATAGATATTGGAGCGTTAAGGCTTCTCTTTCTTTATCAAAGGTAATAGGTTTGTCTACTATTTTTGTTTTAACAGAACAGGAAATAAGTAGAATTGAAGTGAAAAGCAGGAAATAATGTTTCATTATAATAGTTTTAATTAATTAAATTAGATAGTTTTTTTAAATCATTTTTGGTGTGGTTTGCTGTAATTACAATTCTATTCATATAGCTTTCATAAGTAGGATATTTAAATCTAGCGATAATAATGTTGTTTTGTAATAACTTTTCATGTAATACATCACTTGTTGAATAAATTACAGGGTATTTTTTATTGAATTGATAGTTGTTGTTGTTGTCGTTGGGTTTTAAAGCGTTTTCTAAAAAGTCTAAGTTATTAAAAAGCTGTTTTCGCTGATTTTTATAAAGATTATTACTTTTAAGAAAAGCCTCTAAATAAGCAGGGTTTGCTCCAGATGACGATATAAAAATAGGCTCAGCACTAATTTCGTTAATAAAATCCTTATCAGAAGCAATAATTCCGCCTGAAATACCAAAAGCTTTTCCTAAGGATGATATTAAAATTTTGCGATTTAATTTATTAGAATTTATTGAAGAAAAAATCCCTCTACCATGTTTGCCAATAATACCCAGGCTATGTGATTCATCAATAACTAAAGTTATTTTTTTTTGTGGTGAAATAGCATCTAAAAAATCAAATGATGTAGGTTGTGTTTCCAGTGCTAATATGGCGTCAACTGTAATTACAATATCTTCTGAAATATCATTTTGTAAAAGAGGATGTAATTTCCCATTTAAAAATAAAGACAAACTATTAGGATGCAAAACCGCAGGATGGGTTTTTGGATAATGAAAGAATTTCTGAGTGGTTTTAGATAAATAATCAATAACTATTTTACCAGCTAAAGTTCCAGAAGAAGTAGTAAGGCTGTCTTCACTTCCTAAGAAATTGGAGAAGTAATTTTCCGCTTCTTCATAAATGGCTAATTTTATATTGGCGTTTCTTGAGCTTCCATAAAATGTTCCCCATTTTTTTAAACCTTCAAAAATGTTTTTTTGAAATTCTGTATTAGAAGCCATTCCTAAATATGAAGTTCCTCCAAAATATAAATAAGGTTCGTTGTTTACAGAAATTTTTCTGTTTGGAAATTCATTAACTTTCATTATTATGTTGTTAAAGTAATTCCAGTTCCGTTTAAATCACTGTATTTTATAATTCCATCTTTAATAGTAACTCCTGTAGCAATGTCTTCAGCTAATAACATGGCACCATCCATATCTACATAATCTAATAATGGTAATAAATGCGCTATTGCAGAAATTCCAACAGATGATTCTGTCATACAACCAACCATAGTTTTCATGTTTAATTCTTTAGCTTCAATAAGCATTCTTTTAGCAGAAGTTAAGCCACCGCATTTTACCAATTTAACATTTACACCATGAAAGTGATTGTGACATTTTAAAACATCTTCTTCAATTTGACAGCTTTCATCTGCTATAATGGGTAATACAGATTTTGAGTAAACTTCTTTATGGTCATCCCATTCGTCAGCTTTAAGAGGCTGTTCAATAAATTCAACTCCTAGATTTTGGAGCTTAACAGAATTTTTTATAGTTTCTTCAACCGTCCAACCGCAGTTAGCATCAACTCTAAAAACTGCATTGGTATGTTTACGTAACTCTTCAATTATTTTTATATCTTCTTTTGTGCCAAGTTTTATTTTATAAATAGGCCAAGGAACTTCTTTCATTTTAGCTACCATTTTCTCAATTGAATCAATTCCAATGGTATAATCTGTTAATGGGTTTTTATTGATGTCATAGTTCCATAACTCATATAGTTTTTTTCCTTGTTTTTTAGCAAATAAATCATTAAAAGCTAAATCTAAGCCACATAAAGCAAACATATCATGTTTTAAGTGCGGATACATTTTATCCCAAAAAGCTTCTGGAGTTAAATGAAAGTTTTCTTTAATTAAAGGTTTTAATGAAGTTAAATCATCCATCATTTTTGGAATGGTAATGTTGTAATATGGATTAGAAGTGGCTTCTCCATACCCAGAATATTCACCATCTTTTAATTCAACGATAAGTGTTGGTTGGATGTCATAAGATTCTCTTGAAATAGTGAACGTATGGCGTAGTTTTAAATTATACGGTTTTAAGATTAGTTGCATATTGTAAGTATTTAATAGTTGGTTTTTTATTTTCTGAATAAAACAGTAGAATTATCTTTGTTAACTTTTAGTTCAATAGTTCTTCCTAAAATAAGCGCTAGATTTTTATCTTCATGACCCGCTGGAAAATTAAAAAGTACTGGAAAATCGTATTCTTTAACAACATCTAAAATAAGTTGCTCTATAGATGTTCCCCAATGTGTGTTATTTTTTCTTATATTACTAATATCTCCAACAATAATACCGTTACAATTTTCAAAATAGCCAGCGCGTTTTAGGCTTTGTAACATGCGGTCTATATGGTAAGCATATTCACCAATTTCTTCAAAAAATAAAATTTTGCCATTGGTGTTAATACTGGTTTTTGACCCTAACATGGTATGTAAGAGTGTTAAATTTCCACCAACAATTTGTCCAGTGGTTTCACCTAATTTATTATAATCTGAACTTTTTATAGTGTAAGCTAATTGATTGCCAAAAAGGGATTTTTTTAGTGATGTGGCATTTTCTTCTAAAAATTCACAATTTTCATTCAAACTAATTCCCATCATAGCATGAATGGTTTCAAATCCTAAATTATGAATTTGATTATGAAAAGCTGTTATGTCCGAATATCCAATAATCCATTTAGGATGTTTAATAAAGGTGCTATAATCTAATTTGTCTAAAATTCTTACAGAACCATAGCCACCACGTGCACACCAAATAGCTTTTATATTTGGATTATCTATAGCTTTTTGAAAGTCTGAGGCACGTTCATTATCTGTACCAGCAAATTGATTGTTTTGTGTAAAAATGTTTTTTCCTAAAACAACATTTAAACCCCAGCCGTTAAGTAATTTTTTTGCTTGTTGAATTTCAGCTTTTTTGTTAAATAAATTTCCAGCGGGAGAAATAATAACTACCGTATCTCCTTTTTTAAGATAAGGCGGTTTTTTTATTATTTGGGTTGTTTCATTTTTTGTAAAATTGGAATGTGTTTGTTGTTTAGATTTACAACTCACATTTACCATAAAAATTAATAGGATACAGTAGAAAAATAGTCTCATAAATTTAATAAAAGTGTTCATGTAAATATAGGATTTTTCTTGTTGAAAGTCTAATTGAAAAACACAAAAAACACCTATAAATAATGGTTTTTTTAAGATTTAAATAATTTATGATTAGTTAAATTGTTGAACCGTAAAATTGTTTTAAATTTGATTGTTAATTGAATTTTAATAACAGGTTTTATTGAATTCTTATAGAGACTCAAATCATAAATAAATTCCAAAATAAAATAATATGAAACAAGCTTTTACTAGTATAATGATGCTTTTTTTTATAAGTATTTCAAGTCAAAATATTGATTTCACTTCAAATTTGTATGAAACCTATGAAAATTATAAAGAATCTAGTTTAAAAAATAGAAGGATAAAATATAAGAATATAAAGCCCCTGATTGATAAATTGAAAGAGGATTCAAAATATACCGTAAAAAAAGTTGGGGAGTCTATTGAAGGTAGAGATTTAAATTTAGTGAGTGTTGGTAAAGGAAATATAAATGTTTTTTTGTGGTCTCAAATGCATGGAGATGAACCAACGGCAACACAAGCCATTTTCGATATTTTCAATTTTTTAAATAGCAATGATTTTTCTGAAGAGAAAGAAGCCATTTTAAGTAAGCTGACCCTTCATTTTTTACCGATGTTAAACCCTGATGGAGCAGAGAAATATACTAGACGAAATACATTGGGAATTGATATAAATAGAGATGCTTTAAGATTGCAATCCCCAGAAGGGAGAACGTTAAAAAATGTTCGAGATAGCTTAAAAGCAAATTTCGGATTTAATTTACACGACCAAAGTATTTATTATAATGCTGAACGTACAGATAAAGTAGCAACTATTTCATATTTAGCACCTGCTTATAATTATGAAAAAGAGATTAATGAAGTTAGAGCAAATGCAATGAAGGTTATTGTTTTTATGAATCAAATTATTCAAAAATATGCGTCAGGGCAAGTTGGAAGATACAATGATGATTTTGAGCCTAGAGCTTTTGGAGATAATATACAAAAATGGGGTACAAGCACTATTTTAATAGAATCTGGAGGTTATAAAAATGATATAGAAAAACAAGAAATTAGAAAGTTGAATTATGTTTCTATTTTAGCAGCAATTTATACCATTGCAAATGGTACTTACAAAGATATTTCGGTTGAAGATTATGAAAAAATCCCTCAAAATGATCGTAAATTATTTGATTTAAAAATTCAAGGAGTAACCTATCAACTTTTAGATAAAAAATATATTATTGATTTAGGGATTAATCGTTTTGAAGTTGATGATGAAAATTATTCTAGCTTTTATAATGTAGGTAGAATAATAGATCAAGGTGATTTATCTACATTTTTTGGATACGAAACCTTGAATGGAGAGGGATATACTATTGAGCAAGGAAAAGTGTATCCAGAAACTTTAAATTCTATAGATGATTTGTCGGATTTAGATATTTATCAGCTTTTAAAAAAGGGGGTTACTTATTTAAAAATCGAGGATTTACCAGATGATAAAAAATATTTGAAAGCTCCTATTCATTTAATTGGAAGCGAGTATAAAATTCCAGAATTAAAAATTAACGTAGGAGCAAATCCTACTTTTTTGTTAAAAAAGGATGGGAAAATTAAATATGCAATTATTAATGGCTTCTTAATTGATTTAAATAGCAAACAAAATAATTTTAATAATGCGTTGATTTTTAAAAATTAACAATAAAAGAGCCTTAATAGTTGTCTCTAATAAATTCAAAAATAGTTTGCATTTGTTTTCTAACATCATTTGTTTTGGTAGTATAATGATTGTTCATAAAGCTAAAAATTAGAACTTTACCTGATTTTGTTATTAGATATCCACTTAAAGAATAATTATTTCCAACGGTGCCAGATTTTGCATAAATATATGGAGTTGGGTTACCAACGTACCAATTTTTTAAGGTTCCAAGTTTTCCTCCAACAGGAAAGAAATTAAACAATCGATCTTTAGGAATTTCTGAATGTAATTTAGTTAAAACTTGTACAAACGAAGTTGGTGTAAACAAATTGTATCTGCTTAATCCAGAACCATCTACCCATCTGGGTTTTTGTTTTAAGTCTTTTAGATGGGTTTCAAGAATTTTTTTTCTTATCATGGTAGAATTTAATGTGTCAGAAACGGTAGAAGATGCTAAGATAAGTAGTTGTTCAGCTAAAAAATTATCACTTTCAAGCATCATTCGTTTATATAAAGAATCTGACGGAATACTATAAGCAGTATGCTCCAATTTTTTTACAGAGTTACTTTTAATAGAAACTTTGTTAGGTAAAAGATCATTCCATAATTTAGTGATTAATAAAGAATCCATAACCATAGGAATCTCTTTTAGTTTCTTATTTTTAGGTTGGTAGTAAAAGTGATTGGAATAATAGTCTCTATTAAAGTTTGATTTTTTGAACTGCACATTATTCTTTAATATTTTAGGATTGATTAAAGAGTCTTTTTCAAAATCAACTGTAAGTATGTTTCCATACATTGGAAAACTACTTCTTTCAGGACTAAAATAAGTATCATAATCTTCCCAAGCCCAACCAGGACCATATTTTTCATCTTTTATATTGTCAATTATTAAAGCTACATTTTTATAATTTTTAAACATTTTTAGAGCGGTACTATCTTTAAAATAGGAATGTAAAAAACTAGGGTCTCCAGTACCTAAAACAGTTAAGGTATCTTTTTTAATAGTGTATTTAAATGCTGGAATTTTTTCTGGTAAATACTGTAATCCAGTATATAAAGTAAAAATTTTTGTATTACTAGCAGGTGTAAAATATTTATTAGCATTAAAACTAAATAAAGTATCATTTGATTTCGGATTGTAAATTAGTACTCCAGTAAATTGATTATTAAAGAGGCTACTATTGAGTTGTTTTGTTATTTTTTTTGAAACCTGTGCAGATTTACACCCAATTAGTAGAAATATCAGCCCTAAAAAAAGATATTTTAATTTAAACATGTTTTAGTTGTTTTAATACTTTTCGGTTTAGATTAAATAGTAAATCCCATTATTAGATACATAAGAGTAGTAATAGCACCTCCAATTAGTGCATAAGGTAATTGTGTTTTAACATGGTCAATATGATCTGTTGCAGAAGCCATAGAAGAAATAATGGTTGTATCTGAAATAGGAGAGCAATGATCTCCAAAAACTCCGCCTCCCAAAGTGGCAGCGATTACAAGTCCTAAATTAGCTTCGTGGATAGTTGTCATTGGAATAGCAATAGCTATCATAATTGCAAAGGTTCCCCATGAAGTACCAGTTGAAAAAGCAATAAATGAACTTATAGTAAATACAATTGCAGGTAAAAATTCTGGAGACAACCATTCTTTAGACCAATTAGCTATATATTGACCAGTTCCTAATTGATTACAAGCATCGCTTATAGCAAAAGCAAAAAGCATCAGTAGTGCAAGAGGCATTAATTCACTGATTCCTTTTAAAATTAAATCAACCATTTCTTTAATTTTTAAAATCCCTTGAGATTTATATAAAATCATAGCAACAAGTATAGATGTAATAACTGCATATAAAACAGAGGACGATCCAGAACCTTTCCCGATAGCTTGTGATAAATGATTGGTAAATGAAGTATATTCTTCAACTTTGTACCAGCCTGTATAAGCCAAGTTTATAGGCATCATAATTACCATGGTAAAAAGTGGTATTGTCATATTATATGCCTTTGCTTTAATACCTTCTTTAGGTTGGTATGAAGTTATTGTTTCAGAAATCATAGGTTTTGCATTGTCATTTAAAACTTTTCCAGTTTCTCGAGTTCTTTTTTCGGCTTTTGCCATAGGTCCAAAATCTTTTTTGGATATGATTAAAATAAAAACAATAGTAATTGCTATAAATGGGTAGAAATTATATTTAATTGAAGAGAAAAGTACTGAAAAAGGGTTGTCTATTCCTTGAGTTATTAATAAACCCATAATAAAAGCTCCCCAAGCATTAAAAGGTATTATGATGGATGAAGGAGCAGAACTTGAATCAGCTATATAGGCTAATTTTTCTCTAGAAATTTTCAACTTATCAAAAATTGGTCTATAGAGTGTTCCAACGGTTAATGAGCTTATGCTTGTTTCTACAAAGAGAATGATTCCAGTTAATAAGGCTAAAATTTGAACAATTATTCTACTATAACCACTTTGTTTTTTTTCAAAATAGTTGATAAGAATATTAATTTTATTTACAAAGCCTTCAACTCCTCTAGAATATTGAATAAATAATAAAAGAGCGCCAACAAGAGCGCTAAACATGATGGTTCGAGTATTACCTTCAGATTTAAACACATTTACCATTCCTTCAATTGCAGCTATGGTTCCTTTAATTAAATTCCAGTCACTCATAATAACCCACGAGGACCAAATCCCAAAAAGTAAAGCTATATATACTTGCTTTGTTCTTAAAGCAAATACAATTGCAATTATTGGAGGTAAAATTGATAGAAATCCGTAAGTATCCATATAGTTTTGTAGTTAGAAAAATTTATTCCAAAGAATATTGGAATGTGTGAATATACTCAAACTAAACAAATTGATTAAATTTTTTAGATGAATCTCTGATATTTTTGCTGTTTTATTGAAATTTACGACATTAAAATGAATATAATAAAAAATTAAATGCGTTTTTATGCGTTTTTATAAGTGTTTTATTTTAATTTTGTAGTGCCTAATTAAAAATGTATACAATAATGGAAATAACACAGTCTAAAAATTCAAAAGCAATTACGTATGATGAGCCAGGTAAATTTGAAAACACTAGATTTGAAAAAATCCACAATGTAATTTTTTCTTCAGCAAAAGAGGGTTCTGTCAAAGTTGCCAAAGAAATTAGGGATTTAATTCTAGATAAACAGTCTAAAGGAGAGATGTGTGTTCTTGGTTTAGCAACAGGTTCTTCTCCAATTAAAGTTTATGAAGAGTTGATAAGAATTCATAAAGAAGAAAGTGTTAGTTTTCAAAATGTAATTACATTTAATTTAGATGAATATTATCCTATGGAACCTGAAAATATTCATAGTTATCATTATTTTATGCATGAGCATTTATTCAATCATATTGATATTTTGCCTAAAAATATCAATATTCCAAAAGGGAATATTACCGTTGATGAGCTTCACGATTATTGTATTTCTTATGAAGATCAAATTGATGCTGTAGGAGGATTAGATTTTCAATTATTAGGAATTGGAAGAACTGGTCATATTGGGTTTAATGAACCAGGTTCCCATGTAAATTCTGAAACACGAAGTATTTTATTAGATCATATTACTAGAGTAGATGCAGCAAATTCATTTTTAGGGATTGATAATGTTCCTAAAAAAGCTATTACTATGGGAATTGGCACCGTAAAAAAGGCTAAACGAATAGTTTTGTTAGGTTGGGGAGATAAAAAAGCTTCAATTATTAAAGAGACAATTGAAGGAGCTATTTCTTCGGAAGTTCCGGCAAGTTATTTACAACTTCATTCTAATACAACTTTTGTTCTAGATAAAGAAGCTGCTTCAGAATTAACGAGGATTAAAACCCCTTGGCTAGTTGGTTCTTGTAAATGGACTCCAGAATTAAAAAGTAAAGCGGTTATTTGGTTATGTCAGCTAACAGGAAAATCTATTTTAAAATTGATTGATAAAGACTATAATGATAATGGTATGGCTGGGTTACTTGTGGATGAGGGCTCTTCGTATAATCTTAACATAAAAATGTTTAATAAAGTTCAACAAACCATCACTGGCTGGCCAGGAGGAAAGCCAAATGCGGACGATACGTTTCGTCCTGAAAGATCAACTCCAGATAAAAAAAGAGTTTTAATTTTTAGCCCTCATCCTGATGATGACGTAATTTCTATGGGAGGAACATTTGACAGATTAGTTTCACAAGGGCATGAAGTTCATGTAGCTTATCAAACTTCAGGTAATATTGCTGTAGCTGACCATGAAGCCATAAAATTTGCAGAAGTAGCTTTAGCTATGAATGGTAGTTCAGATGATAAATTAATGTCTAGAGTAATTGAACAATTAAAAACTAAAAATGAAAACTCCATTGATAGTATTGAAGTTAGAAAATTAAAAGGCTTGATTAGAAGAGGGGAATCTATTGCTGCTACAAGATATTTAAAAGTTCCTGATGAGAATGTACATTTTTTGGACTTGCCTTTTTACGAAACAGGAGGTATTAAGAAGAGTCCATTAAGTGATGAAGATATTGATATTATGTGTAATTTAATAGAAACAATTAAACCGCATCAAATATATGCAGCTGGTGATTTAGCAGATCCACATGGAACACATAGAGTTTGTTTGAATGTTTTGTTAGAATCGTTAAAAATTTTAAAATCAAAACCGTTTATGGAAGACTGTTGGTTGTGGTTGTATAAAGGAGCTTGGCATGAATGGGATATACATGAAATTGACATGACAGTTCCAATGAGTCCAGATCAAGTGCTTAGAAAAAGAAAAGCTATTTTCTTTCATCAATCTCAAAAAGACGGAATCATGTTTCAAGGAAATGATTTAAGAGAATTTTGGATGAGAGCAGAAGATAGAAACACAAAAACTGCACAAAAATATAACGAATTAGGTTTGGCTGATTATGCCGCGATGGAAGCTTTTGTTCGTTGGTATTATTAAGTGTGGTTAAAGATGTTTAAAAATAAAAACCCTTATAAAATAAAGATTTGTAAGAAGTAAAAGTGGAGACGCCGGGAATCGAACCCGGGTCCAAACAAGCAACCAAAGTACTTTCTACATGCTTAGTTTTCTTTTAATTTTAGACTTAAAGCTAATCGAAAACAATTTACTTTAAGCTTAGTTTCTTAAATTTCAAAATGCTAGCGAAACAATAGCAAATCTATGTTAACTTTTACGATGTCTCTTAGCTGACCGCCGCTAACCAAGGCTTTCAAGAGACATTTAGCTTGCACACCTTGTGTGCCGAGGCTTATCCTACTATAATTCAGATTAAGCAGCTAAAGCGTAGTTATCTTCGCCGTTTAAAGTGTTGAAATTGAGATTTACGAGTGCTATTTCATTACTCGGCATGCTTATAGTTTAATTGACCTTGCAGTCAAAACCAGTCGTCCCCAATACTTCAAAGAACAAATTCTTCTTAAAGGAGGCAAATGTATAAAATTTATATCAAAGTTATTATTTGTTAGTTCCTTTAATTCATAATATATTAGAGCAAAATTTATACCGTTTTATAGATGACAATAGGAATTATAAAAGAACGAAAAAATCCACCAGATAGAAGAGTGGTATTATCTCCAATAGAATGTAGAAAAATTTTAAAAAAGTATCCACAATTAAAAATTAAAGTTGAAAGTTCTGATGATCGATTTTTTACAGATCAAGATTATATCAACCATGGTATAGAAATTGTAAAAAATGTCTCAGATTGTGATGTTTTACTTGGAGTTAAAGAAGTTCCAATAGATCATTTAATTCCTAACAAAAAGTATTTTTTCTTTTCTCATACTATAAAAAAGCAAAAGTATAACAGAAAATTATTACAAGCTATATTGACTAAAAATATAGAGCTTTACGACCATGAGGTAATAACCAATGAAAAGGGACAACGATTGGTTGCTTTTGGAAGGTATGCTGGTATTGTAGGTGCTTACAACGGATTTAGAGCTTATGGTTTAAAAAATGATTTATATAAACTTCCTAAGGCTGAAGAGCTTCACGATCAATTAATGCTCATTCACGAATTACAAAAGTTGAAGCTTCCTAATATAAAGGTAGTGTTAACTGGAAAAGGAAGAGTTGGAAATGGAGCTAAAGAGATGCTTAAAGGGATGAGAATGAAAGAAGTCACGGTTAACCAGTTTTTGACTAAAGAATTTTCTGAGCCTGTATATGTTCAAATAGATGTATTAGATTATAATAAGAGGAAAGATGGGCAACAAAAAAACCAGCAAGATTTTTTTAACAATCCATCAGAATATGAAAGTAATTTTATGCGATTTGCGAAAGTGGCAGATGTATACATAGCAGGTCATTTTTATGGAGCTGGAGCACCGTATATTTTTACAAGACAAGATGCAAAATCTACTGAATTTCATATCAAAGTAATTGCAGATATTAGCTGCGATGTGGATGGACCAGTAGCTTCAACAATAAGATCATCAACTATTGCAAATCCAATCTACGGATATCACCCATTAACAGAAAAAGAAGTTGATTATAGAGATGAACAAGCCATTGCAGTTATGGCTGTTGATAATTTACCTTGTGAATTGCCAAAAGATGCTTCAGAAGGATTTGGAGAAAGTTTTGCTAAAAATGTAATTCCAGCTTTTTTTAATAATGATCAACAAGGTGTTTTGGAAAGAGCCAGAATGACTAAAAGTGGAAGGCTAACTAATAGGTTTAAGTATTTACAAGATTACGTTGATGGTAACTAGCCCTCAAAATGAACTAGTGAAGTTGGCTAATACCAAAATGCCTTACGGAAAGTATAAAGGTTATTATTTAATTGATTTACCTGAGCATTATATTGTTTGGTATAATAATAAAGGCTTTCCTAAAGGTAAATTTGGAAATTTACTTAGATTGGTTTATGAAATTAAACTTAATGGTTTAGAGGATATGATTCGTAAATTAAAAATTTAAAATAAATAAAAAAGCCTGTTTAATTAAACAGGCTTTTTTATTAGTAACTCCACTCAATTTTTCTTGAAGCATACATTATAGCTGATAAGATTGCAAATAAACCTAAACTACCAACTAAAAGTGCATAGCTTTCTAATTGAATGATTACAAAAATAAAAGAATAAAGTGCAACCAGTGAAACTCCAATAAATAATGGAAATTTAAAAGTTTTTAATATAGATTTTGAGTATAATGTAATTAAAACAATTACAGAAAAACTTGCTATTAAATAAGCATTAAAAAAATTACTATGTTCTGAAATAGAAATTAATAAAGTATAAAACATGGTAAGTGCCAATCCAATCATTAAATATTGAAATGGATGGATATTGATTTTACTAATACTTTGAATTAAAAAGAAAATTAAAAAAGTAAGAGCTATAACTAAAAAACCATATTTAGCGGAGCGTTCACTTTTTTGATATTCATCAATAGGAATTTTAAAATTTACTCCAAAAGCAAATTCATTCAAATTAGGTAAATATTTTACATACTCTTGAGAAAAGGGACGATTAATGTGTAATATTTTCCATTTAGCATCAAACCCATCTTCGGTTATTTTATCTGAATTGAAGGGTAAAAACTCTCCAATAAAATTTGCAGTTTTCCAATTAGATTTAATATTTAAGTTGGTCTGTTTTCCTATAGGAATAATATTAAACTGTTGACTTCCACTAATGGTTAGTTCAATTGAAAAATTTTGTTTATTATTTAAAGTTATATCCTCTTTTTGTAAATATGAAGTTTCTAATTTATGTAGCGTTTTGTTATTATTAATAAGATTGTTTTTAATTTGTTCTTCATATTTTGGTACAAAAGCATAAGAATTTGAGTTTAAAGAAATTTCAACGTGATTGTTAATTCCTTTTAAATTTGATGTTTTTATAATAATTGTTGATTTTTCCCATAAAACATCTTTATCTTCAACTTCTAAGTTGGTAAAATTAGGTTTAGTAAAAAATCCTGAAATATTCATATCACTTTTATATACTGAAGTTTTATAAATTCCTCTTTTTTTAATTTCTGGATTTATTTCACTTTTAATAGCTAATTCTTCTGGGAAAAAATATGCATAGTTGGTATGTGAAATAGTTTCTTTTGTAACTTTTTGAGTTTCACTATTAGTTAATAATTTTTCAGTATAAGTTTTGTAAGGTACTTTTAAAATAGGGCCATAGAGCAACACTTCATTTCCCCATTTTTGATTTATTTCATTTACAACAGATTTTTGTCTTTCAGACCTTTCTCGTATTAAACTTTCTATATAAGTAAGAGGTATAAGTAATATTATAATTAAAAAGCCAATCATTAACATTCTTGCTGTTATCGATGTTTTTAACCAATTTCCAAATTTATTTTGTTGTTTATCCATGAGTATAAGTAATTAAAAGTACTTTGAAATACAAAGTATAATTATAAAAAAAATTAAGTATTATTTATTAAATTTTCTAAGGCTTCTATATGTTTTTTAAATGCAATTTTACCTTCACTACTACAACGATATCTAGTATTTGGTTTTTTACCAATAAATTGTTTATTAACTTTAATGTAATTCATTTTCTCAAGAGCTTTAATGTGGCTAGCTAAGTTACCATCTGTAACTCCTAAAAGCTCTTTTAATGAGTTAAAATCTATGGACTCATTAACAAATAGAGCCGACATTATTCCTAACCTAATTCTATGGTCAAAAACTTTATTTATATTTTTTAGAATGTTCTTCAAAAGTTACCTTCTATCATATTTATTATACATTAATGCTCCATAAATAATATGCAATATACCAAAACCAATTGCCCAAAAATAGAGTCCGTAGCCTATATATTGAGTGGCAATTAACCCTAATACAATATTTATAATTCCTAAATATCGAATATCACTTAAGGTGTATTTACTTGCTATTAAGCAAGCTAAACCATAAAAAATTAAAGTAGTAGGAGCGATTAATCCAATGAAATTGTTTTGATAAAGTACCATACAAAAAAAACCTCCAGTAAAAAGTGGAATGCTAAAGTTTATTAAAAGTCTTTTACTTGTACTATCCCATAGTTTTTCTCCACTTTTTTTTGCCTTTTTAGCAGATAAGATTAATGCGGTTAAAATGGATAAAATTAATACAAGTAGTGCAATTCCCAATAACATATATTCTAAATATGAAATAGGAATTAGTGAAACACTGCTGTACGAATTTTTGTAATTTCTTATCAAAAAAAGAGCTGTTATGGCTCCAATTAAAGCATAGATACCTGCCAAAATACCAGCAAAACCACTTAATGATATAAACCGAGAAGATTTATTCATTATAGATTTTATTTCCGTTAATTCTTTTAAATAATCTTCTTGTTTCATTCTAAAAGTACTTTGAATTACGAAGTAAAATAAAAAAAATGATTTTACCAAAAAATAATTTTTGATAGTAAACTTTTCAACAATAAAATGTTATTAACTAATTGCTATAAAAGACGAATTAGTTTTAATTATTCAATAATTTTATTTGCAGAAAAATGAACCATATAAAATCAATTTGAAAATGACAGAAGAATTAGTGTTTCCAAAAACATATACTTATAATGAAGTGTTAAAGAGTTGTTTAGCTTACTTTAATAATGACGAGCTTGCTGCAACCACTTGGATGAATAAGTATGCAGTTAAAAACAAAAAAGGTGAATTTTTAGAATTTTCGCCTACTGATATGCATAAAAGAATGGCGAAAGAATTTGCTCGAATTGAAAAAAAATATTTGGGTAATGAAAAAGGAAGTGAAGGCCTTTCAGAATATGGAAAAACACGTGAATTTTTGTCAGAAGAAGTCATATTTAGCTTATTTAAAGATTTTAAATACATTATCCCACAAGGGAGTGTTATGTCTTCTTTAGGAAATGAAAACGTGATTGCTTCTTTATCAAATTGTGTGGTGGTGCCTTCTGTATACGATTCTTATGGTGGAATATTTTATACAGATCAACAATTAGCACAATTATTTAAAAGACGTTGTGGTGTTGGCGTTGATTTGTCCAATTTACGTCCAAATGGAGCTCAAGTTTCTAATTCTGCGGGTTCTACTACAGGTGCCGTGTCATTTATGAATCGTTTTTCAAATACTACTCGCGAAGTTGCACAAAATGGAAGAAGAGGGGCGTTAATGCTAACAATGGATATTGCACACCCAGATATTGAAGATTTTGTAACTGTAAAACAGGATTTAACAAAAATTACTGGAGCAAATATATCTATTCGATTGTCTGACGAATTTATGATGGCTGTTGTTAATGATGATGATTATACATTACGTTGGCCAATTGATAGTAAAACGCCAACTTATACAAAAACAATTAAAGCCAAAGAATTATGGAATACCATTATTAAATGTGCTCATAATACTGCTGAGCCAGGTTTAATTTTTTGGGATCGTCAGCACTATTACTCAACGTCTTCAATTTATCCTGGATTTAAAAATAGCTCAACAAATCCTTGTTCAGAAATAGCTATGCAAGGAGGTGATAGCTGTCGTTTAATTGCGGTAAACTTATATAGTTTTATAGATAATCCATTTACTGAAGAAGCGTCTTTTGATTTCGAAAAATTTTACAAAGTGGTGTATGAATCTCAACGCTTAATGGATGATTTAGTTGATTTAGAATTGGAAGCAGTTGATAAAATTTTCAACAAAATAATGCACGACAAAGAGCCAGATGAAATTAAACAAGTTGAAATAGATACTTGGAAACTATTATATAAAACAGGAAAAAAAGGAAGAAGAACAGGTTTAGGATTTACTGCACTAGCAGATGCGATGGCTGCTTTAGGGAAAAAATTTGATACTGATGAAGCTATAGCTGTAGTTGATGAAATAATGAAAACTAAATTAAAAGCAGAGTTTGATAGCAGTATTGATATGGCTATAACTCGTGGTAAATTTGAAGTTTTTAACCCTGCAATTGAAAAGTATTCTGAATTTGTACAAATGATAGAAAAAGAGTTTCCAAGTTTGTATGATAGAATGATGAAATATGGTAGAAGAAATATCTCAATAAGTACTGTGGCTCCAACCGGAAGTTTAAGTATGTTAGCGCAAACTTCTTCAGGAATTGAACCCGTATTTTTATTATCCTATAAAAGAAGAAGAAAAGTAAATCAAGAGGATGAGAATGCAAAAATTGCTTATGTTGATGATACAGGAGATGCTTTTGAAGAATTTGATGTGTACCACCCTAAATTAAAAAAATGGATGGAAGTAACTGGTAAAACTAATATTAGTGAAAGCCCTTATAAAGGAGCAACCGCACCTGAGATTGATTGGAAAAAGCGTGTAGAAATGCAAGCTTTGGTGCAAAAGTATACTACGCACTCAATTAGCTCAACTATTAATTTACCAACAGATGTTTCTGTTGAAAAAGTTGGTGATATTTATATTGAATCTTGGAGAAAAGGCTTAAAAGGAATTACAGTATATAGAGATGGATCTAGAAGCGGAATATTAGTTTCTAATGATGATAAGAAAGAAAAAAAGAATGAAGAATGTTATGCCGAAACTATTTTCCCAAAACGCCCTAAAAAAATTGAAGCTAAAGTAGTACGTTTTCAAAATGATTATGATAAATGGGTGGCTGTAGTTGGATTGATAAACAATAGACCTTATGAAGTGTTTACAGGAAAACTTGAAGATGCCTTTTTGTTACCTACTTGGCTAGAACAAGGTTGGGTGATAAAAAATAAAGATGAAAATGGACGTTCTCGTTATGATTTCCAATTTTTAGATAAACAAGGATATAAAGTTACTTTTGAAGGATTGTCTCGTACTTTTGACAAAGAATATTGGAATTATGCAAAATTAATTTCAGGAGTTTTACGTCATGGAATGCCAATACCATATGTTGTAGATTTAATAAACAATTTAAATATGTACGATGATAATATCAATACTTGGAAAAATGGTATTGCGCGTACATTAAAGCAATTTGTGGAAGATGGAACTCAGGCTGTAGATAAAAAATGTCCAGAATGTAATGATCCTGATGGATTAATTTATGAAGAAGGCTGTTTAAAATGTAAAAATTGTGGTCACACTAAGTGTGGGTAATTTTTAAATAGAATTAAATGTTAAACACCAACAAATTTATATATTGTTGGTGTTTTTTTATGAATCCAATAGAACAATATATATTTAGTCAGAAAGAACCTTACCAGTCTATTATGCTGTATGTAAGAAGTGTTATTTTTAAAGTTCTACCTGAAGTAGAAGAAAAATTTAGCTATAAAATTCCTTTTTTTAACATGTATAATAAGCCAATGTTGTATTTAAACATTTTAAAAGGGACAAATTTTGTAGACATTGCTTTTGTACAAGGAATTATTTTGGAAGAAAAATATCCAGAATTAAAAAATTACAATAAGCGTAAACAAGTAAGATCACTTCAAGTTTCTTCCATAGAAAATTTTGATGAACTCATGTTTTCTCAATTGCTAAAAGATGCAGCTAGGTATCTTGAAGTAAGCAAAAAAGCTTGGTTTGTTTAAGTTACTGCCCAATTCTATTAATTATTGGATTAAATGTTTTAGAAGAAACTAATATTTTATTTACAATAATTAATTGCTCGCTTTGCTTTCATCAACAATCATTTTTACTAAGTCTTTTTCAATTCTAACGGTTAGTATAAATAAAAAATCTTGTTTTTTAATTTCAATAATAGTTCCAATAAATTGAAATTTAGCA
Source organism: Lutibacter aestuarii (assembly GCF_042676885.1). Lineage (NCBI taxonomy): Bacteria > Pseudomonadati > Bacteroidota > Flavobacteriia > Flavobacteriales > Flavobacteriaceae > Lutibacter > Lutibacter aestuarii. The sequence goes on along the minus strand of NZ_JBHTIC010000005.1, from coordinate 237,169 downwards.
CTTAACTTTTTGTGGTTAAAAACCTCATTGGGAGTTCCTTTTCGTATAATGTTGCCATGTTCTAATTCTAGTGTTTTATCGGAGATTATTTGTATTTCAGAAATATCATGGCTAATTAAAAGTGTGGTAAGTTTATTTTCTTTATGAACTGCTAAAATGTATTGTTGTAATTTAAATCGGATTTCGGCATCTAAGGCAGAAAGTGGTTTGTCGAACATTAGCATACTTGGTTTTTAAACCAATGCTCGTGCCAATACAATTCGTTGTTTCGTCCGCCAGAAAGTGTATAGGGTTTTCTATGTTGGAATTCTCCTAATTCAATAATTTCAATTAAATGATTTACAGTAGAAGAGTTTTGTTCTTTTTTAATGCAAATAATAAATTTTCCTTCACATTCATATTAAAAAATAATGATTAGTACTTTCAGTAAAGAATGAAAAAAATAAGTTACAACTAAATTTATTTAATTGTAGGATTTTTTCTGTTTTTTATAAATTTTAAATTATAATAGTATGAGAGGTTTTAAACTAATAAAATTTTAATTTTTTAAGTTTGATTTTTTAAGATATAACTAAGTTATTATTTAAAACTAATTGTTTTATAAAAGAAGAAAGTACTTTTTAAAAGTAAAAGGGAAGCAATTAAATTGCTTCCCTACTTAAAAAAAAATTAATTCAAATAATTATTTTCTAAGAGTTATTGCAGGTTGTTTTTTTGCAACAATTATATAATCTAAATAGTAATTTAGTTTGTTAAGATCTTTATTTAAAGGTATAAGTGTTAACTTTTGCTTTGCTTTTTTATGAATATTATAATAATAATCTTTCCAAGGGTATTTGTCTTTAATTTCAAAAAGCACTTTTTCTTTATCAAATTTATTGAAAGACGTTCTTAAATTTGAACCTTCAAATATAATCGCTCCAGTTAACAAGTTAAATGAAGGTACTTCCCTTAAAAGTTCAGCAAGCATTTGTTTTTCTTTTTTTATTAAAGGTTTGTAATAAGCGTGGTTTCTACCAATTAGAATAAGAAAATTTTTATCATCTATATTTTGTATAAGCTGTTTAGCGTTTTTAGCTAAACCTTGTTCTCTTTCATCGTTATAATTTATCGTTTTATTTTCAATTATTTGATTTATAAGATTGTAATCTTTAGGTTCCAGTATTTTTTCGAGTGTTATTAATTTGTTTTTGAGTAATATTTTTACATTAGACATCCATTCTAAATCTTTTTTTGTAGGATATCCAGAACTATAAGTATTGTAAAAATCATCTGTTTTTATTTCATCCATAAGTTTTGAAATAAATATAGGCGGATTGTCATACTTATAAAAAATACTAATTAAAGCATACCCCATAGTACGTGCTCGATCAAAGTCAATACCAATTACTTTTAATGGCTTTTTCAATTTTTTATTATAATTGTAAAGTGTTCTCCAAGCTTCTAGCCAAGGTTTATATGAACCCCCAAAAATTGTATAATTCAAATGTTTTTCATTACCTGTTTTTAAATACTTATTATAAAAATAAGCTTCTGAAGGGCCGCATTCAATTATTAATTTATTAAGATCATTTTTTTTATTTAGATACTTAACTATTGTGGGGAAAATATTGGCAGCCACTGCAGAAGCATGGTTTTCTCCAATTATTATTATGTTTTTAGCTTCATCAGATTTTAAATGTTTTTTTAAATGTTTTTTATTAGATACATTTTTAATAGGTTGGGCTATTAAATTAGTAGAAATTAAAATGCACAGTAGATATAAAAATTTCATGTTTTATGTATAGTTAACAATTATTAATTTTTTTCATTTAATATAGTATCAAAGATTTTACGAATATCTTTGTCATTTGATGGCTTAGGGGCGTTTGCATTTAATATTTTTCCTTGAGGATCTAATAAAACAAATCTAGGTATCATAGTAATGTTAAAACCATCGTCTATTATTTTTTTATTTTCAGGATCTACCCATAATTGTATTCCTTCTAAGTTGTGTTCTGTAACATACTCTATCCAATCTTGTTTGTTTTTATCTATTGATAAGCTTACAAACTTTATATTTTTGTCTTTATATTCTTCTTTTAATTTATAAAGACTTGGAAATTCAGCAATACAAGGTTTACACCATGTTGCCCATAAATCAATATAAGTGAAGCTTTTAGAAAACAAATCTGTTGATGTTATTTTTTTATCGTTTATATCTAAAAGATTAAATAGGGGTGATGGTTTTCCTGGTAACATTTTTTCTAAATGACCATACTTATCGGCTACAATTAAGGCTAAATCTGTATAGGGACAATTTTTTCCAAATTGATTGTACACTTCGGCTTTAAAATCTGTTCCTAATGAATATGCTAAATAAATATATTTAGCTTTACCTTTTAGTTCTTGATCTACAAAATCAAGAAACTCAGGATCTTTACCTTGTGCTTTTTCTAAGTTTAGTTTGTTTGTAATATAAAAATGTAAAAAGCGTAAATATGGAAGTCCTTTTTCTTCCAAATGATCACTTATTTTAAAGTCTTTTACAAAATCGTAATAATTGTCTGGTAATACAGCAATTTCCCCATTTGTATATCCTTCATGGCTTGAAGGGTAATTAAACTTTCTGATAATAGCTAAGTTTTCATATTCATCTTTATAAACTTCTACTAATTTTTCGCTTAATTGATGTGTTTTTTGATACTCTTTTAGATATTTTAATTTGGCTTCTTTAATACTATCAATGGTTTTTGTATAATCAGCAGCTTGTTTTTCTACAATAAAAGTATAATTGTTATTTCTACGTTGAGTGTATGAGTTAAAGGTGTAATCTTCTTTATTTGCAAAAGTGCTATTTACAGCTCCAGAACCTTTTAGCTTTAATGTCTTTTTTATAATATCTTTATCAGAAATAATATCCATATCAGATTCAATATAAATACTATCCCCTGGGTTTAAAAATAGATATACATAGCGGTTATTACCATTCCCTTTAATCATAACGCGACCAAAATCTAAGGTAGCCTTAATCGGTTTTTCTATTGTTATGTCAAAATTAAAATAGCCTGTACTGTCAATATCAAATTTATTTTTTCGTGTTTTTTTTAATAAATCATATTCATCATAGGTCATTAAACCTTGAGACTGGTCATAACCACTTAATTTACCTTGAATATTTATAGTGTTGTTTTCTGGAGTAATTGTTTTTTTTTCTGAACAAGAAGTTAGTACCAAGAGCATTATAAGGCTCTTGGTTACTAGAAATCTTAAGATAGTTATTTTTTTCATTTATATATTTTTTATACAAAAGTTATTATCTGGGAAATTGTCCAATTTCTGGGTTTAGATCTAGGTATTCATAATGTACAGGCCATACAAGTTTAGGGTCGTTTGCAGGAACACTTTTTATTTCTGTACCTAAAATATGATCTACTCCTAACGCTAAACGTTTTATGTCAAACAATCTTAAATCTTTGCCGTATAGTTCACGTCTTCTTTCTAGTAAAACTTCATCTAATACATCTTGTTGATTGTTGTTTAAATCTGATAAAGAAAGATTTGTATATGATCCAGTCATAAAACGATGTGTTCTTAATGTGTTAATATCATCCAACGCATTTTGAAGATTTCCTAAACGGGCATTTGCTTCAGCTCTTGTAACATACATTTCGGATGTTGTTATAGGTGTATAATCAACATTAAAATCGTTATCAACTGAATATCTATGCCCACCGTCAGAAAAAACGTATGATGGTTGGCTACTTACTAGTTTTCCATTTTCATTTAAGCCGCTAAACCATAAAGGTCTTCTTAAGTCATAATTAATTGTTGTAATTGTATCAATAATTTTATAATCACTATACAAATTATTAAAAGAGATGGTATCTAATTGTAAATATTCACTTAAATGCCCTCCTTTAGTAGTTGTTTTGTGTAATAGTATTTCTTGATCTGATGTTCTTGAAAGACCAATTAAATTATCGCTACTAGCTTTTCCTGTATAAATTGTATTATAATCATATAAAAATGAGTTTATAGCTAAACTTTTGTCAGCATATAAAGCTGCTTTTTCATAATCACCCATATATAGATATGTTCTTGCTAAAATAGCATAAGTAGATGTTTTAGTTGGTCTATGTACAAATTGTCTAGAAACATTGTCTGGTAAATCATCTACAGAACTAAGTAAGTCATCTAAAATAAAATCGTATACTTTTTTAACTGATGCGCGCTCTAAGCTGGGAAGTTCAACAGGGTTTTCAATTAAAGGAACTCCCATGTCACTTGAAGCAGTAGCTTCATTATAATGGTTTGCATAAATATTAATTAAAGTAAGGTATGCATATGCACGGTGCACTTTGGCTTCTGCAGCTAATTGGTATTGAAGGCGTAAATTGTCGTCTGCTCTTGGAAGTTCATCTAGAATATTACTTACTAAAGTACTAATATAATAAGCGTTTTTCCATACGAGATCTCCTGTTGCTCCATCTGGTAACCAAACTTGAGTTTCAAAAGAATATAACTGTTTAAGGTGTGATCTTTGATCTATCCATTCTTGCCAAGTTTCAAGAGTTACTTGTGAGTTATCTGAAACAACATCTACATACATTGAGGTTTGCGATAAATTATTTGAATATCTTGTGTCAGCATTATCCAAAAGTAATCTAAAATCACTTGTGGTTTTTGCTACAATCTGTCCTTTTGGAAAAGTTTCTAAAAAATCGTTACATGATACCAAACATGCCAACGATACTAATATAATTAATAGTTTTTTCATAATTGTTGAGTATTGAGTAAGATTATAGGTTTAATTGTAAAGAAAGTGAATATTCAGGGCGATCTCGAATTACGTTGTAATATGCTGAATATAGGGATGAACTATATTTAGGAAACGATGGATCTATACCTTCTTTATTTTTTAAGAAAATTGGACCTAAATTCTTTGCTTGAAATTGAATTCTAGCATTGTTTATGCCTCCTAATATTTTTGAAGGAATACGGTAAGCAAGACTAATGCTTTGTAATCTAATTTGACCTGCATCTAAAACATTTTGAGTATTGTATTGAGCTATATAATCATTAGTTAAAGTTGTAAGATAATTAGATACTTTTGTGTCTAAAGAATACATAGAAGCGTTTTCATTATCGGCTCCTGTTTTCCAACGGTCTACTAATAAATCTGTATTAAAAGTGTGGAAGGTACGGTAGCTTTGGTAGTTGTATAGTAAGCTTCTTGGAGGTGAATCTTTTAGAAATTTATTTCCGAAGCTATATAAGAAACGAGCAGAAAGTTCAAAGTTTTTATAAGAAATATTGTTTGTCCAAGAACCAAATGTTTTAGGTGAACGTTGACCAACAAATTTAAAAAGTTTATCTACATCTACGCCACTATAACTAATATCAGAAACTTCTGTAATTTCACCATCCAAATAAACTTGAGGCAACCCATTTTCACTATAACCAGCCCATTCAGCAACTGCTAAAAAGTCTACAGGTTGACCAGCAACTGGGTAAAATTGTGATAAACTTGTTCTGGAAGCAATGTTAGCTGAAGTGGATTTTACATTTTGTACTTCATTTTTATTATATGAAAAGTTTAAATGAGAATTCCATTTTATCTCTTTATCTATTATTAGTCCGTTAATATCAAATTCTATACCTTTATTAGAGATATCACCTGCATTTAGAGTAGCTTCATCATAATAAAAACCATAAGTTGGGTTTACTGCAATATCAGTTAAAACATCTTCAGATTGTTTGTTGTATAATTCTACCTCACCTTGAAGTCTTTGACCAAACATTGAAAAATCAGCTCCAATATTATACGTCTTAGTTTTTTCCCAGGTTAAGCCAGGGTTTGGAGTAGTTAGTACAGCAGCATATTGTGTTTGATTTACAGCATCAACCCAAGGAGTACCATTTATGTATGGACTTGCAGATTTATCGATATGTCCGTTCCAACCATAAGAAATTCTTAAACGTAATCTATCAACATTATCTACATTAAAGAAAGTTTCTTTATCTAAACTCCAACCTAAACCTAAAGACCATTGTGGTAAGTTACGGTATGATGGTGTTCTCCCATATAGGTTTGTTTTATCTAAACGAATACTCCCAGTAAAATCATATTTGTTTTTATAGGTGTAAACTCCATTTCCGTAATAAGATACAAATCGATTGTCTCTACCTTGAAGACTTACACTTGTCTTTGGAATTGTTGGAATAGGAGGGATACTTCCTCTCCATTCATTATCACCTGTCATTCTAGGATTAATGTCATCTTGAAAATTTAAACCAGTAATTTGAGTTAAAGCTTGTGGATCATAACCATAAAACCCATAAGGTAAACTTTCATAGTAGTCTTTTCTAATTTCAAAACCACCTAGTAACCTAATATTATGATCTCCAATAATACGGTTGTAACTGGCTTGAATTCTTCCGTCATTTGAGGTGAAACTAGATCGTTGTTCATAAAGCATTCCACCTGCAGGTATAGGATAAGATCCATCTGTACGTGCAAATTCATTTACTGCATTTCTTACATACCAAGTTTCCTCGTTCATGTAGTTGCTGTATAATGAAGAGTTACGTTGATATTGGTAAGACACATCAATATTTAAGCCTTTAAGTGGAATAAATGAAACTTTAGCATTTAAACGAAGATCATTTTTTTCATCTTTTATATCCTTATTATCAATATCTCTTTTTAAATTCCAATCCCAATCATAAGGTAAGTTATATTGGTCTACAAGATCTCTTCTACGTTGGGTTGGTACATCATAATAACTGTCATCATAATCATTCTTAATCATTGGTAAATAATCTCCATTACTATCTAAAATACGTGACATTTGTGGTATATAACTTAACTCACCAATTGCAACTCCATTTTTTTCTTGTTTTAACATCGAAAAGTTCATTCCAAAAGTTATATTAAACCAATCAACTGGTTTAAAAGTATTGTTGAAGTTTCCAATAATTTGACTGTTAGAATCTCCTTTTGCATATTTGTTGCTTTCAAGGCTCATTAAAGATGCGCGTAAGCTATTTGTTTCATCTCCTTTACTAAATGAAATATTTACTTTTTGGTTTGTTTCCATACGGTAAAATAAATCTGAAAACTCATTACGAACATCAATTTTTGAAAGTTCACTTAAAAGTTGATCTCCATTTTGTTCTGTAATTTCACCAGCTTTCATTTGCATTATAATATCGATAACTTCAGGAAATTCATAACGATTTCGAAAATATGATTGTAATAAGTTATCCTTGTAGTTGCTGTCTAAGAATAATGATTTATAGATGTTTATAGATTCAGCACTCGAGGCAAATGGTATTGCAAATAAATCGGGTTTAGGTTGTACTAAATATTCAACAGATACATCTATTTTTGCTTTTTTTGAAATATTTCCAGTTTTGGTTTTAATTACAATTACTCCATTCGCAGCTTGAGCTCCCCAAATAGAGGCTGCAGCAGCATCTTTCAAAACAGTTAAACTCTCTACATCATCAGGGTTAATTGTAGACCAAGGGTCCACACCATCTGATGAGATTACAGGAAAACCATCTATTACAATTAGAGGAGAATTATCTCCTAAAGTACTAGCTCCACGAATGATTAAACCACGACTCCTTTCTGTAGAAGGGCTTTGGTCTGATGCATAATTAGGTTCAAATAATAACCCAGGTATAATGCCTTCAATTTTGTCTTTTACACTTAAACTAGTAATTTTTTGTAATTCTTCACCTGTTACATTACTAAATGAACCAGTAGCTCTCTCTTTTGGGATAGAATAATATCCTGTTACTACTACTTCTTTCAATTTATTGGTAAGTTCTTTTAGAGTAATATTTAAGTTAGACAAGTCTTCAATTTTTATAGTTTGTTCTATAAAACCAACATAAGTTAATATTAATTCATCTCCTATGTTTGCTTTAATTGAAAATATTCCATCTATATTAGAAACAGTACCAGTAGTAGTACCTTTTACAAGAACTGTTACACCTAATAGAGGTTCTCCATTTTCATCTGTAACTTTTCCGTTAATAGTTTGTTGAATAATAGGAGGTGTTTTTTCCTTAATAATAATAGTATTGTTTTTAGAAAATTCAAAGTTAAAATCTCCATCAGATAAGCTCATATCCAATAATTTATTGGCTTCAATTACTCCTTTTTTAACGGCTACTTTTGGGTAGTCTTTAAATAAATCTGAGCGATAAATAAAGGTATATTCGGTTTGGCTTTTAATAATTTTAAAAACCTCATCTACAGTAATTATTTTGTCTGTGTCAATTTTAACTTTTGCATTTTGGGAAAGAATTTCACCAGACGAAAAACCAAAGATCGTAGTACAAAACAAGAATAAAAAAGATTTCATAAGGTTGAGTAAGAGCTTTTTTTTAAATCCGATAGTTATCGGAAAGAAAAGCGTGTTAGTAAACATATTTTCCATAAATTTGCAAAGTTAGTTAGTTAAACATTGTTTTAATTAATTAGTATTTAGGGGAATTTTAGGTTTGTATTGTGAGAGATTTGGACCTAACTTCCCTTTTTTTATTTAGATTTTTTTTAAAGGTTTTCTAATTTTAATAAAAGAATTAGAAAACAGAATGTTAGTTTTTTGTCATTTTTAAAATTATTTTTTGTTGTTAATTAAATATGATTGTTTTATTATCGATTTTATAATTGATGTTATTTGTGTTCTTTATGGTTGTTAAAATATCTTCTAAAGGTTGATTTTTTCGTAAAATCCCATTAAACGCTATAGTCTCTATTTCTTCATTTTCGAATTCAATATCAATATCATACCAGCGAGATAGTACTTTAACAATTTTGTTTAGTGGCATATGATCAAAACTAAAAATTCCATCTTTCCAAGAAATATCATTATAAACAGCAACTGTTTTAATATTTATGGTTTTAGATTTTGAATCTACAATAGCTTGTTGATTTGGTTTTAATATTTTGGTATTGTATTTTGTTTTAATAGCTACTTTACCTTCTGTTAAAGTGGTATACGAAAAAGCTTCATCTTTATAAGCTTTAATATTAAATTCTGTACCTAAAACTTCTACATCTTGCATTTTAGATTGCACTATAAATGAAGCACCATTATGTTTAGTACTAGGAGATACTTCAAAATACGCTTCTCCATAAACTAATTCTACTTTTCGCGTTTCATCTTCAATAAAATTCACTGGGTATTTTAGTTGAGATTCAGAATTTAGCCATACTTTGGTGTTATCAGCTAATTCGATAAAAAATTGTCCACCTCTAGGAACAGTAAGATAGTTATATGTTATTTCGGGAGATTGTATTTCGTTTAATTTTTTATAAACAATCTTTTCACCATTACTCTCGGCATTTGTTGTTTTAATATTTTTACCTTTTTCTAAGTTTATTTTTGAGCCATTAGCTAAGGTTAAAGTAGCTTTGTCTGAACCAGCTTTTATTTCTGGATTGATTATTTTAGATTCAAGTTCTATTGTTTTATTTTTATTAAAATTAAAGGTTATAGAAATCAATAATAATATAGATGCAGCAACCGCAGTATATTTCCAATAATTATTTTTAGTAAAAGTTGATACGGGTTTTATTTGTTTTTCAATTTGACTCCATCCTTTTTTAAGATCAATAATATTTAAATCTTTTGAATAATTTTTAGCTACGTGGTTAAAATAGACTCTGTGTTTCTCCGATTCGTTGTACCATGTGTTAAAAATAACCTTTTCTTGGTCTGTAAGTGTCTTATTTAGCTTTTTAATAATTAGCTTAAATTCCATTAGTTGTTTTCGTTTAACATTAAGACAACAAAAACGTAATAATGGGTTACAAAAACATGTATTTTTTTTTAATAAGAAATAAATAATGATGATGATTAATTATTGAAATACGTTTTTTATTGATTTGTTTGAAGTAAAATAAGAATGGCAGTTATTGATTCTGTAATTTTAAACTTTGCTCTTTTAAGCTGTGTTTTAACCGTGTTTATAGATATATTTAATTCGGTTGCAATTTCAGAATATTTGTAATTATGTAAAAACTTTAAGCGTACCACTTGTTGCATTTTTTCAGGAAGTGTATCAATAATTTTTAAAATTTGATGGTAAACTATTTTTTTTTCATCTTCTGTATTTGAATTAAAAACGTGCTCAGTTATTAAATTTATATTAAACTCTAAAAGTTCATAATTATCCGTAATTTTTATAGATTTTAAAAAGTTTAAACATTTATTTCTAACCATAGAATACATATAACCTTTTAAAGATGATTTTATATTTAGGGTATCCGCATTTTCCCAAATATAAATAAATACTTCTTGTACAATATCTTCACTAGAATCTTTATCGAAAAGGTATTTATTAGCGTACGTAACTAAATCAACATAATGCTTGTTAAAAAAGTTTTTAAATGCTTTTTCATTTTTGTTACGTATTTCTATTAGTATAAGATTCATTTAATTTTATTAGTCATATTTAAAACCAAATTTAAGAAAGATATATAAGTTTTATGAAAAACAATTCTAAATTTATCGAGTTAGTTGCTACTTGTCAATTAATGAGTGTGTTATGTTATTATAAATTTAAGTTTAGATTAATATTATAAATAAACAAGTTAAAATAGATATCATCAAATAATTGAAGATCTACGTGTTGATGGTAAGTAATCTATTTCATGCCAAATTGGACGAATCTCAGTAGTCTTTCCTCCATCTAATCTCAGGCCTTCTTCAAGTGTTAGGTTTCTAATAGCACTTTTTTCGGCTTTGTTATAACATTTTGATAAGCTCCTTTTTCTGCTAATTCTTCTTTAGAGAAGGTTGCTTTAAAAGCTTGGTTTATTTAAAGCCATTAATGGTTTTTTTAATGGCTGTTAAATTTGTTAGAAGCGATTCCAAATATTTCAAATCTAGCATATTTGCTCCATCACTTTTGGCATTTTTAGGATCAAAATGTGTCTCTAAAAATAAACCATCTACACCAACAGCAATACCAGCTCTAGCAATAGTTTCAATCATATCAGGTCTACCACCAGTAACTCCTGTACTTTGATTTGGTTGTTGTAGCGAATGTGTAACATCTAAAATGGTTGGGGCGTATTGTTGCATTTCAGGAATTCCTCTAAAATCAACAATCATATCTTGATACCCAAACATAGTACCTCTATCTGTAATCCATGCTTTTTCATTTCCACTATCTTTAACTTTTTGAACTGCATGTTTCATGGCAGAAGGGCTCATAAATTGTCCTTTTTTTAAATTAACCACTTTGTTAGTTTTTGCAGCAGCTACAACTAAATCAGTTTGACGAACCAAAAATGCAGGGATTTGTAATACATCAACATATTCTGCAGCTTTTGCTGCATCGGAAACTTCATGAATATCAGTAACTGTTGGAACATTAAAGGTTTTAGATACTTTTTGTAAAATTTTCAATGCTTTTTCATCTCCAATTCCCGTAAAACTATCAATTCTACTTCTATTTGCTTTTTTAAAACTTCCTTTAAAAATTAAGGGAATTTCTAATTTATCCGTAATTTTTAAAATATGTTCAGCAATACGTAAAGCCATTTCTTCACCTTCAATGGCACATGGTCCAGCTAATAAAAAGAAATTATTACTGTTGACATGTTTGATGTTTGGAATTAGATTTAAATTCATAATGGTAAATTTTTTGCAAAGATACTTTTTAATCTGTAATCGTTATTCTTAATTAACTACATTTATTCTAACACCTTTACTATGGCTACTAAATTCTGGAGCATACATGCTTTGAATAGTTGTAATACCATTACTAAAGTTACCTGCATTGTTGACACGTAAGTCATATTCGAAAATATACACTCCTTTTGGCAAATATTCTATAAAAAAATTGGTTGAAGCATCTTTGGTGCTTTGGTAATATCCTAAATTATCTTGCCATTTATATTGTGAAAGTATACTTATGGGTTCCAAACCGCTGGCTCTCATGTCTTTCAAATGTACAAATTCCATTGGTCTATCTACATTTAATGCAATTCTAATTGTTATTAAATCACCAACTTTTAAAGTTGAGTTTTGGGTCACTTCTGTTAATTCTTTTCCAAAAGCTGTATTAGATTTTAGAAAGATTTTTTTTGATAATTTTAAAGCTGTTTCAGCCGAAGTAATTTTATCTAAATCTTCAAAATATTGCCAGTACAAACTACCCCAAGCAATGCCATTATTTTGTTTGGTTAATGTTACTTTGCTCATAGTTGGAGTAATTTCATGACTATTCCAAGAGATTTTAAAATACCCTGTTCCAGCTTCTATTGAAATATTTTCATCTTTGGTAGGTTCAATTATATTTTCACCAATTTTAACTTTAATATTTTCATTAACAGACAACCATTCACTTCCTTGCAATAATAAAGCGTAGATGGCTTCAGTTGTGGCTTTTGTGGTTTTCCAACTATGGGTTTGTTTGTTTTTTAACAACCAAATTTTTAATGCATCTATTGTTGTAGTTTTATTTTCAATTTCAGTAAATGTTTCAATTAATAATGCTTGTGTTTCAATAGGAGCTTGGTACCAATTTAAATTGCTCGAGTTTTCTTTCCAATACATTCCTAATTCATCTGATGAGATGCTATTTTCTTTTAAAGATTTTAAGATGGTTAAAGCAACTTTAGGGTTTTTGTTTCTATGTTGAATTAACGCTATCAATCCTTTAGAATATAAATTGAAATCTGTCCAATAAGTGGCAGCTTGCTTTGTATAATAGTCAACAGCAGTTTTAACTTTAGCATTTATTTTTACATTTTTAAAGAAGCTTCTCATATATAAATAATGCAGTTGGGTGGTTGTTAAATGATTTTTATTTAAAAAATTGGCAACCGCTTTTTCCTTTTCTTTTTTACTACTTTTTTTATCCCCAATTTTTTCAGCTTCTTTAAGTAACTTTGTGTAATCATCTAAAATTTCTTCATCTAAAAAATGAATGGCTTTAAGCATCATTTTTTCAGTATCATTATTTTCTACAACATTTAATTGTTTTAAATGACCATAGCTTGAAACAATATGTTGCGTAATATACCTATTAGGATACTTACTTCCTTTAAACCAAGGAAAACCACCATTATTAAATTGGAATTCTTTTAGTTTGTTTAAGGCCCTTTCTTGTTCATTTTTCATAATGTTTAAGTCAAATAATAAGCCAATTCTCTTTTTTTGTTCAGTTTCATTCTGTGCATCTCTTAACCAAGGAGTTTCTTGAATAAGAATAGATTTTAATGCTTCATTTTTTTCTAAATTTGAAATTAAAGCATCACTATTTTTCCAAAGGTTAAAAACCTTTTGAATTCTTGGGTTCGAATTTGCTATATGACTTGCAAGTGCGTTTGCATAGTAGCGAGCAAATGTTTGTTCTGAACATTCGTAAGGGTATTCTATTAAATAAGGTAAACTTTGGACTGCATACCATGCAGGATTTGAAGTAATTTCAAGAGTTAATTTATGATTTTTTAAAGTTGATGAATGGTTGTTTTTTAATTTATCTAAGCTAAATGTTTTAGTTTCACCACTTTTTACCCACATTGGTAAGGTTTCAGTAACTAACATTCTATTAGATAATACAGGTAATACATTTTGTTCTCCATCGCTAAATTCATCTGCTTTTGCTACTATTTTATATTGTATTGCTTGTATTTCTTCAGGAATATTTAGCGTCCAATTAATTTGAGTGTTTCCTTTACTATCAACTGTAAAATTTTGATTTGTATTGTTTTGTTCAATTAAATAATTGAGCTCTTTTCCAGAGAGTGCATCTGTGAGAATAAGTTGAGCAATTCCATTTAATTTTTTTTCTGACAGATTGGAAATTTTACTAGAAAACTGCACCATATCACCTTCTCTTAAAAAACGTGGCGGATTTGGTAATACCATTAATTTTTTTTGAGTAACGGTAGTTAAATTTTTGGTTGCATAAGCTAGTTCTTTGGTATGAGCTAATAGCTGAAGTTTCCATTGTGTTAAGGCTTCTGGCACTGTAAAGCTAAAGCTTACATTTCCATTATCGTCAGTTTGTAAGTGTGGATAAAAGAAAGTAGTTTCCTGAAAGTTTTTACGTATTTTAACTGACGATATATCTATACTATTTGTAGGAATATCTTTTTCTTGTTGTTTACCAAGAGCTGTAACTACTACTTCATTAAGTTCAGCATTGTTATCCATTGCAAATGCAACTTCTTCAACTTCTTCTACAACATCTGTTTCAACTTTAGCACCTCTAATTAAAATATTGTAGTTGCGTCCAAATCTAAACCCAAACCAATTAAAACTGTCAAATACTTGTTGAGGATAGTTAAAATTGTAGTGCTGAGAATTTAGAATTCTAAAGTAAGAGTTTCCAAAACTACGATTTGCATTTCTGTTAAACCTTGAATAATAGTATGGCTGTTCAACTGGATTAAACTCCCAATGGTGATTTTTAAATTGATCTAATGAAGCATCGTACATATTTGCTAGCAATTCAGCGGCAATTTTTTCACCTTTTTCACCTTTTAATTTAAAACTCCAAGTTTCATTTTGTCCTGGTTGTAAATGATCTCTAAACGTACTAGTTTCAATTTCTAATTTTTTTTCAGGGAAGGGAACAGAAATAGGTAGAGTTCCATGTTGAAATGAATTAAATTTGCTATAACTATAATGTATTGCAAAGCCGCCAACATCATTTTTACTTACAGGAATTTTTATAAGTTTAGAGGTATTATTTAGTTGGATAATTTGAGTGCTTACTATATGATTGTTTTTTTCAATATCAATAGTAACAACCATGTTTTTTGATGCAGAACCTATTTTTAACAATACATTTTCGTTAGGTTGATATTTAGTTTTGTTATGAGAAATTTCAAATAACTGAGCATCAGCAACTTTGGTTTCCTTTAAATCATTTATGGTAAATATTTCTTTTGCAGTCACAATTTCGTTGAATTTGTCCGTAGTTTCAATCTCAACAATATATTTGCCAGGAAGCCATTTTTTTATTTTTTTAAGTTCAATTTTTGAAGCTATAGAAGTGTCAAAATTTTCTTGAAAAACCAACGATCCTTTTTGCCAATTTCTTTCATCATTTTCATCTTGATACGCTTCATGTGGAAATTTGTGCTCAAATTCTTGTTTTGGGATTTGTTGAAAATCTGGAGATGGCCAAGGGCGCTTTCTTAAAATACGTTCTGGGGAATTTAACTTGTATATTTTTAAAATTCCTTTACTATTTACTAATTGATTATTTAGGTTTTTTGTTTCAAATAAAATGGTGGTTGTTTTGCTGTTTTTATAAATGTTTTTAGGAACACTTAAATTAGCAGTTAGTGCTTGGTAACCAACTTTTACCTGAGTGTTTGCAGTTCTAGTTTCTCCATTTATATCGGTAACATCGGCAGTAATTTCGTAAATAAATATGGGCGCATTGTCTTTGTTAATACTTTTATCTGGAATTGCTTCAAAAGTAATATTAAAGTTTCCTTCTAAATCGGTAATAGTTTCGCCGTGTGTAATTTCTTGAGCTTTGGAGGTGTTAAAACTTGGACGATACCAATAATACCATTTAGGATATTGAGCTTTTCTATGAACGCGATAAGTTACTTTGGCATTGCTTATAGTACTTCCTGAATACGCTTGTGCATTTCCATGAATTGTAATTTGATTATTTAATTGATAGCTCTCAGTTATTGGTTGAAAAGATGCTTCAAATTTTGGTCGTTTGTATTCTTCTACTGAAATTTGTGCTTCATCATTTTCAAAGTAAAAATCTACAGTATCATAAAATTTACTTTTGTATTTATAACTTTCGTCAATTAAAATGGTGTACTGGCCTGTCAATCCATTATTTGGTAAAATAAATTGTCCAGAAACTGCTCCAAAATCATTTAATTTTAAATCTAATTGTTGAATTTCTTGACCGTTAGGGTCTTCTAAAATAAGTTCAACAAATTCATTTGTGAAAACTTGTGAGTTTTCTTTGGTTTTTTTTACAAATATTCCTTTAAAGTATACAGTTTGCCCAGGTCTGTATATACTTCTGTCTGTAAAAAGAAACGGTTTAATGGTTATTTCTTCTTGAGGTTTATTAATTGGAGAATTATTTGTGTGATAAAGATAATAGTCCCTAAAAGCAGCTTCTTCGTTATTGAAACTTATAAAAAAGTTCACATTTCTGTGGTATTGATTGGTTTTAAATTCAAATTCTCCCAGGTTGTTTGTAGTAAATTTTCGATTAATTGGAGCGTTGTATTTTCCAGTATTATAATTTTTAAGATGGACTTTTGCTCCTACCAGTGGTTGACCAGTATTTCTATCAATTACTTGAAAACTATTGGTGTCGTTTTTATTATTTAGTACTAAAGCAATATTTGTTACTTGAAGTACGCTGGTTGCTATAACGCTAGATTGATGTAAGTTTTGACCATTATAAGCTACAATTAGATAGCTATTATTGTTTAGCGGTGGAATGATTACTTCGGTTGTATGATTTTGATAATCATTCACAGTTTTCAGCTTTTGTTCGAAATTTGTAGAGGCTTTTTTATTGTTGAAAAAGCTAATTTTATCTTCAATTTTATTGAACTGATTGAATTGTACGATTTCATTTTGATTCATGCTATAAATTGCAAAGTTTAAAAACTCAACATTTTTATAAGTTACAAGTACTTTACTATACAAATTTGTAGGAATATACTTTTCAGCAAGAATATGAAATGTTTTTTCTTCTATTTGTTGTTTTAAAACCTTACATTTTTTAGCTCCAAAACTGTTTGGAAAATTTTTAATTGCCTTGTTACAAATTTCTAAAGCTGCTACTTTTTTAAATTGGTGGCTATTTTTTAAAGGGTATTCATTGGCTTGTTCGTTGTAAATTGAAGCGATTTCAAAATCAATTAAAGTTGAAGCCTCAGCGCTAATAAACTCTTGTTTTAATTTTAGTAATTCTTTTAAATAAATGTTGTTTTTATCATTAAAAGTTGCGTGTTGCTTTACAAATTGTAAACGGGCTAAATCAGCACTTATTAAGGTATTTTTATTATTGGTTTTAATATGAAAAGCTATTAAGTTTTGATAGATTTTTAAAGCGTTTAATTCTAATGATAAAGAATCTTTTGCGTTAAGTTCTATAACTGAAAATTGCTGGTAATTAGTTAAATATTTTGGAGTGTTAATTTCAAATTGATAGCTTGGTTTTGTTATAGAAGTTTCAGAAGTTTTATAAAATTCTAAAGCATTGTATGATAAAAAGTCAAATAAAGTTGGCCTGTATTTTTTTGAATTTTTTTGAAGGTTTAAAATAGCATCAAAATTATTCAATGTTGTTTGTTGAGCCATTAACCCATTTTTTAATGAATTTTGAAAATGCATATGAATTTCTGAAAATAGAGTTGTTAAATCCCAGGTTCTAAAATCTATAGCATCAATTTTTTGATTGGTTTTAGTACGATTATAAAATTTGTACCTATTTTGTTGAAAATATTGCCAATATAAATTTGCAAGTACACTTTCTAAAATGTTTTTGGTAGGAAATTCAACAGTAGAGATTTCTTGTTTGAAATTATTAATAATTTTTAATTGAGCATCTTCTTCAAGAATTAAAGCATATTTAGACTTGTAAAGTAAGCTTTTAATAAGTTGTGAACTGTTATTTTCTTTGGCTGCTTTTTCAAAAATTTGAGCAGCTATTTTTAAGGCAGATTTTGGTAAATCTTTTTTTTCAAAATTGTCAATGCTTTTCCATAAAACATCATAATCTTCATTTTTTTGAGCATTAGCAAAGTTTGAAAATAAAAGAATAGTAATTAATGTGAGTGCAACTTTTTTCATAATTTATTAACTTAAAATAATACAATTAGCAAAAGTTATACCTAAAATAAGTTGAATTGAAAAAAAATAAAATTTTCTAGAATTTAGTTAAGAATTACAAATTCGCATCTTCGGTTAATTGCATGTTCTTTTTCATTACACATCCAGTCTTTTGAGCAACGATTTAAAAGTTGTGTTTCTCCATATCCAACAGATTTAACTCTAAGATTAGCAATACCTTGACTTATAAGATATGCTCTTACAGATTTAGCTCGTTTGTGTGATAATTCTATATTGTAAGAGTTGGAACCTCGGCAATCAGTGTGAGCACCAATTTCTATAACCATATTGGGGTATTTTTTCATAATAGTTACAATGCTTTCTAATTCAATTTTAGCATCTGAACGGATATTCCACTTGTCGAAATCAAAAAATATTGGATTTATTTTTATTTGAGTTTTACCATTTTCTTTAACAATTTGTTTTTCTGCATCTTCATAAGATTCAAGTAATAAAAAGATATCTTTATTGATGTTTCCTTTGGAATCTGTAGAAAAACTTACTTCTGCAGGATTAAATAATTTTAATGTGCCTTTAAGTTTGTAATGGTTATTTGGTTTAATTTCAAAAGAATAAGCGGCGTCTTTTTCTGTAATTTTGGTTTCAATAATCTCATTTTGATCATTCAACAAAGTAACTGTTGAGCCGGGTAATATTTCAAGAGTATTTTTGTTTTTTGCTTGTCCAGAAACATAGTATTTTTTTAGTTGAGTAAATGAGTATATGTCATCGTCGCCTTTACCCCCTGATCTATTTGAAGAAAAATATCCTTTTTCATCATTTTCATCAATTACAAAACTAAAATCATCTAAATTACTGTTAATGGGCGCTCCTAAATGAACTGGGGTTGTAAAGTTGTTATTTATAATTTCACTTTTAAATACATCTAAACCACCCAAGCCAATATGTCCATCAGAAGCAAAATAAAGGATATTATTTTTGCTTATAAAAGGAAACTGTTCGCGTTGTTCGGTATTAATTTTAGGCCCTAAATTTATAGGTTTTCCATAAGATCCATTTTTGTTAATTTCAACTACAAATAAATCAAATGAACCTATAGTGCCAGGCATATCAGAAGAAAAGTAAAGTTGAGTTTCATTATAATTTAAAGCTGGATGTTCTATGGAGTAATTATTGCTATTAAAAGGAAGCTCAGTAACATTTGTCCAATGGTTGTTTATAAGTTGAGCTTTGTATATTTTTAAGTGTGTAACTTTATGCTTGTCTCTTTGCTTTTTGTTATTGATAAAGCTATTCCTTGTAAAATACATGGTTTTACCATTTTTAGTAACAATTGCATTTGATTCATGTAGTTTTGTATTGATGTTTCCTGCAATTGGTTTTGGGGTAATAATATCACCGCTTTCAGTTAAAATAGCTTCAAATAAGTCTAAATAAGGCTGTTCATTCCATTGGTAGGAGTTTCCTTCGTTTCTAGTTGAAGAAAAGATAATTTTATCATTAAAAAAACTAGCTCCAAAATCTGAATATATAGTATTTGCTGTTACATTTTGAATGGTAATTGGATAGGTGTTTTTGGTGTTTTCGTTTATAGTATTAGTTTCAGTGACTTTTTTTCTGGTTAATTCTTTTTTTTCTAAATATTTAGTGTACCATAACTCAGCTTCTTTTAATTGATTGGTTCCTTTTAATGTTTGTGAATATTTAAAAAAATAGGTTGAGTTAACATCTTTTTCGAACGATTGTAATAATAACTTATACCAGTGAGAAGCGGGTTCCATCTTAGTGTTAAAATAGTAACAATCTCCTAACCTCTCTAAAATTTCTTGAGTTTTAGGTTCAATTTTTAAATATAATTCAGCAGCAGAAATATAAGCTCTAGTTTCAAATAAATGATTTGCTCGTTTTAAATTTTGTGCGTTTGTGTAGTTTGTTATTAGGATGAACACCCAAATTATATACTGTATTTTTTTCATTTTTTTGAGCATTTAGTTAAAAGAATCTAGGGGATTTATCATATCCTTTTGTACCCATAATTGCTAAATCATATAGCATAAATAATTCATGTGATCCAGAATTAAAAGGTCCTAAATTAGAGATGGTGTGATCATAAGCATACCCAATTCTAAATTCAGGAGTAATTTTAAAATTAATAAGCCCACTAAAAGCATCTTCCAATCTATAGCCTAAACCAAATTCTACGTTATCATTAAATAAAATATTTGTAGTAAAGTCAATAGTTATTGGAGCACCTTTCACCGCTTTTGCCATAAAAGCAGGTTTTAATTTTAATTGAGGGTTAATTTTAAATACATAACCGCTTGTTAAAAATAGGTGAGGTTCTTCTGTACCTTTATATTTACCATTATTTCTATCGAGATGTTTAGCTTTTAAAATTGTGGGAACTGACACTCCTAAATAAAAATTATGGGTGTTATAGTAAATACCTGTGCCAATGTTAAAATAGGATTGATGAATATTATCTGCAAAATTTGGGTCAGAAAAAACATCGCCAGATTCCAATTCAAAACCATTAAAATCTACATCAAAAAGCGTAGCACCTATTTTTAAACCAAAGGATAAATTTCCATGAGATTCTAAATTTAATTTGTAGGCAATATCAGCATACAAATTATTTTCTTTAACAACTTCACCTATATTATCGTTAATTAATGAAAAACCAACTTCAATAGTTTCACTTATTGGAGTATGAACAAATAAATTTGATGATTTAGGTGCTCCAATTACTCCAACCCATTGCGTTCTGTGTAAAGCACCAATGTTTACAAACCCTAGGTTATCTGTTGTATAAGCAGGGTTTACAACACTCATATTGTACATATATTGTGTAAATTGAGCATCTTGCTGCGACCACATAAATATTGTTGTAAAAACGAGGATAAATTTTAAAAGTATTTTTTTCATTTTTAACGACTTATATATAACCTCCCTTGTATTGGTTTTTTAGCACTCTCATTAAAGTAAATTATAAAATAGTAAACTCCTGTTGGTACCAATTCATCAGTTCCATATAGCCTTCCATTCCAATCAACTTTTGAGGCATTTGAAGTATAGACTTTAGCACCCCATCGATTGAAAAACTCTACCTTAAAATTAGGATACAGTTCTCGTAAATATTTAATATGAAAAGTGTCATTATTCCCATCTCCATCAGGCGAAAATCCATCGTAAATTTCAATATCATACGCTTCACAAGCGTTTAATGTTACTGTTACAGCTAATGGAGTTGGACTGGTACATCCACTTTCATTTTTCTCAACAGCATAATAAGTTTTTCCTTCCATTAAAATTTCTGACATTGAAAGTATGGATCCATTTGGATATGAATTGTACCAAATAATCTCTCCGTCATTTGCTGTCGAAACGTTTAAGTTAAGTTCAAAAAGTGTAGGGTTGTTAATTTTACAGAATTTATTTCCTGAAGGAGTAATTGTAGGTGTTTCAACATTTATTAAGGAAGCCGTTGTCACTATCCTTACGGAGCTTTCACAATTTGTTGATGAATTTACTTGTGCTGCCCAATAACTAACACCATCAAGTAATTCTGTTGTAGCACTTAAAGGTGTTGTATCATGTTCTGAGATATACCAAACTACATTATTGCCCTCAACTTGAAGATCTGTAATAGTTGGGTTGTCAGATTTACAAAAAGTTTGTACGGTATTTTCAATTACTGGAGGAGCTGTTTCTACCATTTTTACTGTAACTATTAACCTAGAGGTGCTTTCACATCCTGTAGCATCATTTACGGAAGCGGCCCAATAATCTTCTCCATCGATTAATAATTCCGTTGGATTTAAAGCTGTTGTTGAATTTTCAGTTTCAAACCATACAATTGATTCTCCATCAGCTTCTAAATTAGCAACAGTAGGGTTATTGACAGTACAAAATAGTTGAGTTGTATCAGAAGTTGTAGGTACAATTGGGTTTATTATAGTTACATTAACAAGAAGCCTGCTATTGCTTTCACAACTATTATTTGTTTGGCTCGCCCAGTAATCTTCACCATCAACTAATAGTTCATTTTCATTTAATGGAGTTAATGAGGTTTCAGTGTCATACCAAGTTAAATTTGTTCCATTAGCATTTAAATTGGCAATGGTTGGTTTGTTTGGTAAATAATTTTGAACACAAAAGCTCTGATTTATTACTGTACTTGTTGGAGGTGGAGTTGAAATTATAGAAGCGGTAATTTTTAACCTTGAACTACTTTGACAGCCATTAGAATTGGTTTGTGCAGCCCAATAATTTGCTCCATCAACTAAAAGTTCCTCTTCATTTAGTGGAGTTGATGAAGTTTCGGAAGCATACCAAAGGATGTTTGTTTCATGAATGCTTAAATTTTCAATGGTAGGATGATCAACTTCACAAAAAGTTTGAGTTGTTTGAGATGTTGTTGGAGTTTCAACCTCTATAAGATGAGCTATAATTTTTAATCTAGAAGCACTTTGACAACCATTAGTATCGGTTTGTGTAGCCCAATAATCTTCCCCATTAATGATTGGCTCATTTTCATTTAGTGGAGTTGATGATGTTTCAGTATCATACCATAATAAATTTGTTCCATTAGCAATTAAATTAGTAATGGTTGGGTTGTCATTTTTACAAAAATTCTGATTGGTTTCAGTGGTGGTAGGTAGAGGAACACTTATAATGTTAGCACTAACTTTTAATCTTGAATTGCTTTGGCAACCAGATGCATTAGTTTGACTTGCCCAATAATCTTTCCCATTTATAATTGGCTCATTTTGATTTAGTGGTGTTGATGAGGTTTCAGAGTCGAACCAAAGTATATTGCTTCCTTCTGCGTTTAAATTTGCGATTATTGGATTGTTAATTTCACAAAAAGTTTGTGTTGTTGAATTTGTTGTTGGGGGTGGTGTTTCAGTAATATTAACAGTGATACTGGCAGAATTACTTGGACAAACTCCTAAGGTACTTGAAACAGTATAGATATAGGTTCCAATAGTATTAATATTGGGTTCAAAAGTACCTAAATAACCATTTGATAATTCACTAGGACCTGACCAAGTACCTGTAGTTTCAGGATTACCACCTAATAATTCAAATAAATTAGTGGTTTCTAAATCAATTTCGCAAACTATATATGAATTGCTTTCTCCTGAATTAGGTACAGAATCGATTGTTACAATTGTTTGAGAACGAATACTACTTTCACAAGGAAAAGAAATTTCAGCAGCCCAATAGTCTTCACCATTTATTAAAAGTTCATCGGGAGACAAAGGGGTAATAGAAGTTTCAGAATCGTACCAAATTATGTTTGTGCCAGCTGCTTGTAAGTTGCTAACGGTTGGATCTGGAGGAGCACAAAATGACTGAAATGGTTCAGTAGTTGGAGGAGGAGGATTAATGATGGTTACCGTGGTAGGAAATCGATCACTTACACAGCCATTTTCAGTTTGTTGTACCCAATATGTTTTACCATCAATTAAAAGTTCATCGTTTGGTAAAAGGTTTCCTCCAGTTTGGGCATCAAACCATTCAATATTTGTTCCTGTAGCTGATAAATCTGCTACTGTAGGGTTGTTGCTAGCACATTTTCCAACAAAAACATCCACATCTTTTGGAATATCTCCATAAACTTCTACAGAAATAGCAAGTCTGCTAGTGCTACATCCTCCATTACTAATATCATCAGCATAGTAAATGGTGTCATCTATTAATAAATCGGTTAACTTATATTCATTTCCTCCAGAAGGAGCATCGTACCAAGCAATAAGAGTTCCAGATACTATTAAGCTTTCTATAGTATTGTTATCATTTTTACAAAAAGTTTGAATAGGTTCACCAGAGGGGATATCATTTGTGCATTGGGCATTTGAATTTAAATTACTACATAATAAAATAAATATAAATAGCAATACAGTTTTATAGGAAATAGAAATCTCTTCTTTTTTCATATAAGTTAGTTAGTTTGATATACTTTTTTATAAAGTATAAGATAAGAATTTTTTTTAAGATGAGATTTAATTAAGATAGGAAAAAAAATAAGTTATAAACAGGTTATTAATAAATTTGTACTTCAATATTAGTCTTACTTTATGTACATTTGAACTAGCAAAATTATATAATAAATGAAAGTACATTTTATAGCTATTGGTGGTAGTGCAATGCATAATTTAGCCATAGCTTTACATAAAAAAGGATACCAAGTTACAGGAAGTGATGATGTTATATTTGAGCCATCAAAATCGAGATTAAATGATAGAGGACTATTACCTAGTGAATTTGGGTGGTTCCCAGAAAAAATTACTAATAAATTAGAGGTAATAATTTTAGGAATGCATGCCAAAGCTGATAACCCTGAATTGATAAAGGCTAAAGAGTTAGGACTTCAAATTTATTCTTATCCTGAGTTTTTATATGAACAATCCAAAGATAAAACAAGGGTTGTTATTGGTGGTTCGCATGGAAAAACTACCATTACTTCTATGGTACTGCATGTACTGAATTATCATGAAATGGATGTTGATTATATGGTGGGAGCGCAATTGGACGGTTTTGATACCATGGTTCACTTAACTTCAGAAAATGAATTTATAGTGTTGGAAGGCGATGAATATTTATCTAGTCCAATAGATTTAAGACCTAAATTTCATTTATATAAACCTAATATTGCACTTTTAAGTGGAATTGCTTGGGATCATATTAATGTTTTTCCAACTTTTGATAATTATGTAGAACAGTTTTCAATATTTACAAATTCATTAGTTAATGGAGGGATTATGGTGTATAATGAAGAGGATGAACTAGTAAAAAAAGTAGTTGAAGAATCTGAAAACCCTATTAAAAAATATCCTTATAAAACTCCAGATTACAAAATAAAAAATGGAACTACTTTTATTGAAACTTCTGATGGAGAAATGCCTTTAGAATTTTTCGGAAAACATAATTTACAAAACATGGCAGGTGCCAAATGGATTTGTCAGCATATGGGTATTGGTGAAGATGAATTTTATGAAGCAATTTCAAGTTTTAAAGGGGCAAGTAAAAGACTTGAAAAAATAGCTGAAAATAACAATACTGTAATTTTTAAAGATTTTGCACATTCACCAAGTAAAGTAGAAGCTACTACTAAGGCTGTTAAAAATCAGTATGCTGATAGAACCGTATTAGCTTGTTTAGAATTACACACTTACAGTA
Source organism: Lutibacter aestuarii (assembly GCF_042676885.1). Lineage (NCBI taxonomy): Bacteria > Pseudomonadati > Bacteroidota > Flavobacteriia > Flavobacteriales > Flavobacteriaceae > Lutibacter > Lutibacter aestuarii. The sequence goes on along the minus strand of NZ_JBHTIC010000005.1, from coordinate 212,171 downwards.
GCCTAAATGCAAATTTTTTAAGGGAATACGAAGGTGCTTTGGAAAGTGCAGATATTGCAGCTGTTTTTTATTCTCCACATGCTTTAGAAATTAAAAAACTTGAAAAAGTAACTGAAGAACAAATAAAAAAAGCCTTTAATAGAAGTGATTTAATTGTGTATACCAACCCTAAAGAATTTAAAGATTTTCTGTTTAATCAGAATTTTAAGAACACAGCATTACTTTTAATGAGTTCAGGAAATTATGGAGGTTTAGATTTTGAAAAATTCAAAGAGCTTTTAGCTTAATATGACAACTGTCATAAGCGTTTAAATTTATTTAATCTAAATTATGATAATAATAATTTTATAAGTACTTTTGATAAAGGATAAATTTATCCTTTATTAATTAAAAAAACTTTTATGAAATCAATTTCAAAAGATAATTTAACGGTTTGTTTAGATGTAAGACCAATTTTAGCAAATGGCAATGATCCTTTTAATGAAATTATGGCTGTGGTTCAAAAGCTAGAAAAAGGACAAACACTTCAAATTATTAATACATTTCAGCCAATTCCTCTAATCAATAAATTAGAAAATAATGGTTATAAATCTTGGACAGAGCAACCTGAAATTGGAGTTTATCATACTTTTTTTAAAAAAGAGGAAGTGCTTACTTCAAATTTTGAGAATAAGAATGTAGAAGAAAGCTTAAAATTTGAAGCTTGTTATAAATCTTTTATTGGTAAATTGAAAAGTATAGATGTTCGTCATTTAGAAATGCCAGAACCAATGACTGCTATTTTAGAGGAGTTAGAACATTTACCTGAAAGTTTTGCGCTGTTTGTGGACCATAAAAAAGTACCACAATTTTTATTGCCTGAATTAGAAGAAAGAGGGTTTGAAATATTATTTCATAAAAAATCTTTAACTCATATACAGTTACTAATTTTTAAAAAATAATGCTTTGAATGGCTTAAAAACAAATAACGCTCCAAATAGTAGTGTGGTTGTTCCTCATTTTATTTTTGGAGCCATAAGCTTTTTTTTACTGGCTGTAATGCTATTTTTATCAAGCTCAAACTTGTTAGAAGTTTACTTTAATAATAAGTTGGTGGCGATCACTCATATGGGAGTTTTAGGCTGGGCTACTATGATTATTTTTGGGGCTTTATATCAATTAATACCAGTGGTATTCGAAACTACTTTGTTTAGTGAAAAATTAGCAAAGTTTACATTTTGGATTTCAGTATTTAGCGTATGTTTTTTGTGTTATTCTTTTTGGGTGGCTTCTTACACCATATTGCTGCCTTATGCATCTTTATGTATGTTTTTTTCATTACTGCTGTTTGTAGTCAATGTTTTACTTTCTCACCAAAAATCAGCTATAAAAAATTGGTCATCTAGGTTAGTGGTTGCTGCAATTATTTGGCTTTTGATAACAGAAATTTTAGGAACTTTAGTCGCTTTAAATTTTAAATTTAATTTTTTTAATGAAACTCATATACATTATCTAAAAATACATGCAACTGTTGGTTTAGTAGGGTGGTTTCTATTATTAATTATTGGGGTAGGTTCTACTTTAATTCCAATGTTTTTAATTTCACATGAATTAAATAAAAACAAGCTAAAGGCTTCATTTTACTTTATAAATATAGGGTTGTTATTATTTATTTTAAATGGGTTTTTTATAAATGTTTCAAGTTTAATTTATATAAATTGGCTTTTAATTGCTTTTGGAGTTTTGTTTTTTGTGTCCTTTATTTTTGATTCATTTAAAAAAAGAATGCGTAAAAAATTAGATGTTGGTATGCAATACTCTATGATAGCAATTGCTTCAATTTTATTACCAATAGTTATAAGTAGTGTTTTAATTTTAAGATTTAATATTCAATTTGAATTGCTTTCTCGTATAACAATATTTTACGGATTTTCAATCTTATTTGGATTTATAACAACTTTAATTTTAGGTCAAACTTATAAAACACTTCCTTTTATTATTTGGCTTGATAGGTATAAAAAATTAGTTGGTAAAATAAAAACACCATTACCACGAGAACTATACTCTAACAGAATAGCTTCAATTCAATTTTACCTGTATTTAATATTTATCATACTAACTCCAATAGGGGTTTTATTGAATCAAGAAATTATAGTTAAATTAGGGTGTTTTACACTGTTATTAGTAAGTGTTTTGTATATGATGAACGTATTTAAAATTATTTTACATAAAGTAAAACCTATTGAAAATGAATAAACAACAAATTACCGAATTTGAATTAAAAACTTTAGAACTTCTAAAATCAGTTATGGATCCTGAAATAGAAATTAATATTGTTGATTTAGGATTGATATATGAATTGTATTATGATGGTGATAAAAAAATTAATATTGTTATGACATTTTCTACACCTGCTTGTCCATTAGGAGAAACAATTATTTCAAATATAAAAGAAACTATAAAGCAAAAACACCCCAATTTTGAAACCATAATTGATGTTGTTTTTCATCCTCAATGGAATAACACAATGGTAAGTGAAGAGGGAAGAAAAATTTTAGGATTGTAAAATGTGGTTAACACTTTTTCCAAAAAAAAGGAGTAAACAATACTAAAACCGTAAATAGTTCTAATCTTCCAATTAGCATTAAAAATGAGCAAAGCCATTTTGCAGGAATTGATAAATGCTCAAAATTATCAACCGGGCTTACTGAGCCTATTGCTGGACCAATATTACCTAGTGAAGAAGTGGCTGCTCCCATAGCAGATTGAAAATCGAGTCCAAATAAGGTAAGTAAAATAGATCCAGTAATAAAAATACCCATATACAAAATAAAAAAAGCAAGAATATTATAAACAATATTTTTTGGTACTGGATTGCCATCATACCTTATAGGAATTATAGCATTAGGGTGCAATTGTTTTTTAAATTCGAGCAAACTATTTTTTATCATAATAATATGCCTCACAATTTTTACCCCACCACTTGTGGAACCTGCAGAACCTCCAATAAAGAATAAGGAAAACATAAGCATGGTTGCTAATGAATTCCACATTGTAAAATCTGCAGTAACAAAACCTGTGGTGGTTAGTACAGAAGTTATTTGAAATATTGCATGTCTAAAAGCACTTTCAGTTTCTCCCCAAGGTTTAGGGTGATTTACTGTGGTTACTAAGTTAGGATCTTGGTGATTAACTATTAAAAAAGTTATGATAATGGTTAATCCTAAAATGCCAAAAAAGAAATATTTAAACTCTTCACTATTGAGTACCTTTCTAACTTTTCCTTTTAGTACAAAATAGGTAAGTATAAAGTTAGTTCCTGCAACAAACATAAAAAATGTAATAATGTATTGTATTATTGGAAAGTTATTATAATGAGCTACACTTGCATTTTTAGTTGAAAAACCTCCAGTACTCATTGTTGCCATTGCATGATTAATTGCATCAAACCATGTCATTCCAGCAATTTTAAGTAGGAAAAACTCTGTAAAGGTTAAAGAAAAGTAAATAATCCATAATCTTTTAGCAGTTTCAGTTATTCTTGGATGCATTTTATCAGCTGATGGACCTGGAGCTTCTGCCATAAATAACTGCATACCACCAATGCCTAATAAAGGTAAAATAGCTACGGTAAGAACAATAATACCCATACCTCCAATCCAATGAGTGGCACTTCGCCAAAACAGAATTCCTTTTGGCATAGATTCGATATCAGTTAAAATAGAAGATCCAGTTGTTGAATACCCCGAAATTGTCTCAAAAAAAGCATTGGTGTAATTTGGAATTGCACCTGTAAAAACATAGGGAAGTGTTCCAGTGAATGACAACATTAACCACCCCAAAGTAACAATTAAATATCCTTCTTTTTTACCTAAATTTTTCTTTGCATTTCTATTAAAAAACCAAAGTAGAAAACCAATAATAATTGTTGTTAAACCAGCCTGTAGAATTCCCAATTGTTCAGGTTCATTATGGTATATGCTAAAAGGAACTGCAATAAGCATAAAAACACCATTTAACATAGATGTTAAGCCTAAAAAACTAATGATAATTTTTATGTTAAACTGCTTCATAAATTAATTGAATAGTTTTTCAACTTTATGAATAGCCTCTGGCAAACAGAAAACAACTGCTTTATCTCCAGCTAAAATTTGAAAATCACCAAAGGTCATGTGCGCTACACCATCTCTAATTACTCCACCAAAGACAGCTTTTTTTGTCAATTTTATATCTTTTACTAATTTTTTTGTTACTGATGAGTTTTCTTTTACTTTAAATTCTAAAACTTCGGCATCTACATTATGTAAGTTTGCTAATTTTAAAACTTCTCCTTTTCTAACATGTTTAAAAATGGCGCTGGCTGCTAGTAATTTTTTATTAATTAAAGTGTCAATTCCTATGGTTTGTGAAATATTGATGTAATCCATGTTTTCAACTAAAGCAATTGTTTTTTTTACACCTTTTGATTTGGCAACCAAGCATGACATAATATTGGTTTCGGAATTTCCAGTTACAGCAACAAAAGCGTCCATTTCGGCAATGTTTTCTTCCTCTAAAAGTTCTACATCTCTACCATCACCTTTAATAATTAAAGCATTGGGTAATTTTTCTGCAACATCTTTAGCTCTTTCTTTATCAATTTCAATTAATTTAATATTGAAATTACTATCACATAAATTTCTTGCCGCTTTAACACCAATTTTACTAGCACCCAAAATCATTACATTTTTAACTCCAAACTGAGTTTTACCCATAAGCTTGTATAATTTTTTTATACTAGTTTGGGGAGCTGAAAAATAAATTTGATCGTAAGCTCTATAAATAGAATTCCCTCTTGGGATAATAGTTTCATCGCTATTTTCAGGTTTAATTGCAATGGTAATAAAATCTACATCAGAAAACCGTTCACGAGCTTCTTGAACAGTTAAGTTAATTAATGGTGAGTTATACTCTAAAGTGCTTCCTAAGATGTTAAGAGTTCCATTTTCAAACTCAATAGTATCATTAAATGCAGATTGGTGTAATAACATTTTAATTTCATCAGCAGCTAATTCACCTGGAGAAATCATACTATCAATACCTAATTCACTAAAATCTATTTCAGAGTTTTGAGTAAATTCATGACTGGAAATTCTAGCAATTGTTTTTTTAACACCTAATTTTTTAGCAATTACGGCTAACATAAAATTGGTGTTTTGAGATTCAGTTACTGCTAAAAAAATATCTGCTTTATCAATGTTAATTTCTTTTAAAAGCTTTATAGAAGTTGCATCGCCTTTTTTTGTAATTACATCAATATGGTTGCTGGCATATTCAAGTCGTTCAGCATCAGTATCAATTAAATAGATGTCTTGAGACTCATAAGAAAGAAGTTTTGCTAAATGAAAACCTACATCTCCCGCACCTGCAATAATAATTTTCATGTTAAAAAATTTGGTACAAAGATATTATACTTATTTTAAAATTTGTTACTTTTTTTAAAGTGTTGATTATTTGGTTTTTATGGACGTTTGAAATAATAATTACTGAAAATCTTAAGAATTTAAAATTTTATGTTTTACTTCTTCTACATAAGTTCTTCCAAAAGGATATCGGATTCCACCAATTTCAACACTGTTTCCCTCTATAGTGTCAATTTTATCAATAGCAATTGTATAAGATCTATGAATTCTAATAAAATTATCTTCAGGTAACTGATCTGTAAAACTACATAATGTTTGGTGAATGATGTATTTGTTATTTAAAGTTGTTATTTTTAAATAATCTTTTAAGCTTTCAATGACTAAAATTTCATCTAAATAAATTTTCTTCATTTTCTTTTTGTCAATTTTAACAAAAATATAAGGTCTTTCTTTAGTTTGAATATTGATTTTGGTTGCATTTAAAATTTTAAATACTTTGTTAATAGCCTTTGCAAATCTTGGAAAAGCAATTGGTTTTACTAAATAATCTAAAACATCTAATTCATAGGAATCAACAGCAAACTCAGTATGTGCAGTAGTAATAATTATTTGAGGTTTGTTTTCTAATGTTTTTATAAAATTTAGACCATCTAATAATGGCATATTTATGTCTAAAAAAATCAAGTCCACACAGTTGTCATTCAAAAATGACAATGCGTCAATTGCATTGTTGAACGTATTAACAAGTTCAATATCATTAAATTGTTTTAAATGATTTTTTATAACATTTATAGCTAAAGGCTCATCGTCAATTATTAGGCAGGTTGTTTTCATTTTAATTTAATTTTTAATGCCACTATAAATAGGTTATTTTTTTCTTCAATATTTAAATTGTATTCATCTTTTTTATACCCCAAAGCTAGTCTTTTTTTTACATTTTCTAATCCAATTCCTCCAATCTCTTTTGATTGTTTTTTATAATTCGTTTTTGCGGGTAATGGATTTGAAATGGTAAAGTAAAGGAAATCTTGGTCTATTGTAAAATCAATAGTGATTTTTATTTTCCCAATATTTTTATTTGCTCCGTGTTTAAAAGCATTTTCAATAAAAGATAATAAAAGTAATGGGGCAATTTTCTTATTTTTAATATCTCCAGAAATACTCATATCAACTTCTAGATTTTCATCAAACCTAATCTTTTCTATATCTAAATAATTTTGAATGCAAAGAATTTCTTTTTCCAAACTCTGTTTATTTTTCTTTGTTTCATATAGAAAATACCTCATTAAATCGGAGAGTTTTAGAATAACTTTAGGTGTTTTTTTAGAGCATTCTAATGATAAAGAATAGATATTGTTGAGGGTGTTGAAAAAGAAATGAGGAGAAACCTGTGTTCTTAAAAATAATAACTCAGTTTCAAGCTTGGCCTTTTCTAAATCTGCTACACGTCGATGTTCCTTTAGCCAGTCCATAGTTACTTTAATTGCAGTTACAAATGTAATTACATAGAGTTCTCCAATCATCATATCTACAGAATAATTAAATGTTAACTTGCTTATAACTTCTGTTCCTTCAGGCCAAACATTCTCACTAACTAAGTAGTAGGTAAGGTTAAATTTAGCAAGTAACATAATAAACAATGATAGAATTAAGAGAATTACATAGGTTAAGTATTTTCGTTTAAAAATAAACTTAGGCATAAAAACATAGATGTTTAAATAGCATAAAGTCATATGTATAGGAAAGCCTATAAGGTTAGTTTTTAAAGAGTAAATATAATCATCAAAATAGCTACCCCAACGAAGTGTGTTAAAGATAAAGTAAAGTGTCCAAAAAATGAAATGATGCCTTAAAGTTATTTCTTTAACTTTAGAGGAATTGGCATTGAATTTTTGTAGTATTTTAGACATTGTTTAATACTTTTTTTTATGTTTAACCCTTTTTACACGTTGTACGTCTAATATTTTTTTTTAAAACACAAAATTAAACAATATTTATAACTAAATTAAAAATTACAAATTTTACAATTATAGAATAACGTACAATGAAGCATAGCTATAAATTAGTTTTATTAGGAATTGTATTAAGTATTATATCGTGTACAAGTACAATTAAGAAAGATAAAGAATCAACTATTAAACTTACAAAATATGTAAATCCTTTTATTGGAACGGGAGGGCACGGACATACATACCCAGGTGCAACAGTTCCTTTTGGAATGTTACAAGTAAGTCCTGATAATGGAATATCTAGTTGGGATTGGTGTTCGGGTTATCACTATTCTGATTCTATCACCATTGGATTTAGTCATTTACATTTAAGTGGAACTGGAATTGGCGACTTAGCAGATATTCGTTTAATGCCTCTAAATAAAAAAGTAGATTTAGCAAAAGAAGTTAAAACTAGGAATGATGTTCCATACAAATCACTGTACTCTCATAGCGATGAAACTGCTTCACCTGGTTATTATAGTGTGGATCTGAAAGATTTTAATATCAAAGCAGAATTAACTTCTAATTTAAGAACAGCGTATCATAAATATACCTTTTCAAAAAACGATTTGCAGTCTGTAGTTGTAGATTTAGGTTTTGCTATAAATTGGGATAAAACAATTGCTTCTAAAATTAATGTTATTGATAAAACAACTATATCAGGGTATAGAAATAGTACAGGTTGGGCAAAAAATCAAAAAGTGTTTTTTGTAGCTAAGTTTTCTAAACCTATTGAAAAATTCGAACTAGCAGAGGATGGAAATTACACAAAAGAAGGAAATATAGTAGAAGGAACCAAGTCATTTGCTCAATTATATTTTGATTCTAAAGAAAATAATGAATTACAAGTTAAAGTTGCAGTGTCTTCTGTAAGTGAAAAAAATGCTTTAGAGAATTTATCAAAAGATGATTTCAACTTTGAAAAAATAAAGAATGAGGCTTCTGAAATATGGAACAATAATTTATCAAATATTGTTGTAGAAACAGATAATGAAGAACTAAAAAACATATTTTATACAGCATTATATCATACACAAGTTGCCCCTGTTACTTTTAGTGATATAAATGGAGAATTTAGAAAAGAAAATGATGAAATTGTAAAAGCCGAAGATTACACAGCCTACTCAACATTGTCTCTATGGGATACTTTTAGAGCCGAACACCCCTTGCTAACTTTTACAGCAACTGATAAAGTTGCAGATATTATCAATTCTATGTTGGCCTATTATGAGACCAATAAAATTTTGCCTGTATGGACTTTATATGGGAATGAAACCAATACTATGACAGGGTATCATTCAATTCCTGTAATTGCAGAAGCTTATATAAAGGGAATAAAAGGGTTTGATATAAACAAGGCGTATGAAGCTATGAAAACTACAATGATGCAAGATGAAAGAGGCCTAAATCATTATAAAAAATATGGATATGTTCCTCATAATTTGTTAGATGAATCTGTAACAATAACATTAGAATATGCATACAATGATTGGTGTGTTGCTCAAATAGCAAAAGAATTAGGGAAAGAGGAAGATTATAAATATTTTTTACAACGTTCTAAAGCCTATGAATATTTATTTGATTCAGAAACTGGGTTTATGAGAGGTAAAAATGACCAAGGAAATGCTTGGAAAGAACCATTTGATCCAAAATATTCTGCACATAGAGTACATGCAGAATATACAGAAGGAAATGCTTGGCAACATAGTTGGTTTGTTTTACACGATGTGGATAACCTAATTAAATTGCATGGAGGAGAAAATAAATTTACAGATAAGCTAGAACAACTGTTTACTGAATCTTCTGAAATTACAGGAGAAAATATTTCAGCAGATATCACAGGGTTAATAGGGCAGTATGCACACGGTAATGAACCAAGTCATCACATAGCTTATATGTATAATTACGCCAATAAACCTTGGAAAACACAATATTGGGTTCGTGAAATATTAAAAACCCAATACAATACAACACCAGATGGTTTAAGTGGTAATGAAGATTGTGGACAAATGTCGGCTTGGTATGTGTTTAGTTCAATGGGATTGTATCCTTACAGTCCAGCTTCTGGAGACTATCAAATTGGAAGCCCTATGTTTAAATCTTCAACAATTAAAATTTCAGAAACTACTTCATTTACAATAAAAGCTAATAATGCTTCTGATGAGAACATATATATTCAATCTGCAACTTTAAATGGAGAAGAATTTAATAAAACTTCAATAAGTCATAAACAAATTCTACAAGGAGGTGTATTGGAATTTATAATGGGAAGTACACCAAATAAAAAATGGGGAATCAATCATTAAGAAGATTTAAGAATGGATATAATTGATGTATCAATAATTGTAGTCTATGTTTTATTAACTCTATTTGTTGGAATATGGGTTTCTAAAAAAGCTTCAAAAGGTTTAAACTCTTATTTTTTAGGAGGAAATAATATAAAATGGTATTTTTTAGGTTTAAGTAACGGTTCTGGAATGTTTGATATTTCTGGAACTGCCTTAATGGTTGGTTGGCTTTTTTTATACGGAGCTAAAAGTTTTATGCTGATGTGGCTATGGCCTATATGGAATCAGATTTTTATAATGATGTTTTTAGCTGTTTGGATACGTAGGTCAAATATAATGACTGGTTCTGAATGGATTTTAACACGTTTTGGAGATGATAAAGCAGGAAGAGCTTCTCATAAAATTGTAGCAATTTTTGCAGTCGTTGCAGCTATAGGGTTTATCGCCTATTTTTTTGAAGGTGTTGGTAAATTTATGACCGTTATTTTGCCTTGGGATTTAACATTGCAAATTGGCAATTCAGTACTTTTTAATTCTGAACAATCCTATGCCTTAATCATTATTTTTCTTACTACAATTTATACCATTAAAGGAGGAATGTTTTCTGTTGTAGCTACTGAAGTTTTACAATACGGAATTATGGTAATTGCTGGAGTATTAGTTGCTGGATATGCTTTTTTTGCTTTTAGTGATGTAGAAATTGCTAATGTAATTTCCGAAGAGTGGAAAAACGTATTTTTCAGTTGGGAATTAGATCCGCATTGGGATAGTTCTAAATATCAAGCCTTTAATGATTTAGTAGATTCAGAAGGCTATAAAATGTTTGGAGCATTGATAGGAATGAGTTTATTTAAAGGCTTTTTTGCAAGTATTGCAGGACCTACACCTAGTTTTGATATGCAACGTATTTTATCTACTAAAACGGTAAAAGAAGCAGCATATATGGCTGGGTTTACTAATTTAATATTATTTATCCCAAGATATTTATTGATAGGTGGAGTAGTGGTTATTGCTCTTGTAGTTTTGGCTCCTGAAATGATTGCCAATCCAAATTTAACAGGGGCAGATTTAGAAATTATACTTCCTAAAGTTATTAATTTTCATGTGCCAGTTGGTATTAAAGGATTATTGTTAGCAGGGCTGTTAGCTGCATTTATGTCCACTTTTTCTGCCTTTGTAAATGCTGGGCCAGCTTATATAGTAAATGATATTTATAAAAAATATTTTAAGCCAGTGGCAAGTGATAAGCATTATATTAAAGCAAGCCATATAGCTTCATTTTTAGTAGTAGGCTTGGGTGTTTTTATGGGCTTTTTTGCAGAGTCTATCAACTCATTAACTTTATGGATAACAAGTGCATTGTTTGGAGGCTATGTAGCTGCTAATTTTTTAAAATGGGTTTGGTGGAGATTTAATGGATGGGGGTATTTTTGGGGAATGTTAGCAGGTTTAATTATTGCCAGTTTACAATTTCTATTAGACCAAAATAAAGCTAATTTTGTTGAAGGTACAATCCTATATGAATTATCAAATTTATCTGCAATATACTTGTTTCCAATAATATTTGGTTTTTCATTATTAGGTTCTTTTTTAGGTACTTATTTAAGTGCGCCAACAAACATGGAAGTACTAAAATCATTTTATAAAAATGTACACCCGTGGGGTTGGTGGAAACCAGTTTTAACTGAGTTAAAAAAAGAGGATAAAACCGCAGAGAAAAATTCTGAATTTTGGTCAGATATGTTCAATTGTGTCATTGGTATTATATGGCAATCTAGCATGATTGTTTTGCCAATTTATTTAATGATTCGTGATTATCCTAAAATGTGGATAGCATTTGCAGTGTTTTTAATCACCTCAATTATACTTAAATTTACGTGGTTAGATAAGGTTAGAAAACTTCCTAATTAATAGTTTTATTAAATTTTTAAATTAAAATAATAATATTGTGAATACAATTCCTTGGCAAGATAAACCGGCAGAGAGTAAAGAAATAATTTGGAGATATGCTGAAAATCCAATTATAAAAAGAGATCAATTACCAACTTCAAACAGTATTTTTAATAGTGCGGTTGTGCCTTTTAAAGATGGTTTTGCAGGTGTTTTTAGATGTGATAATAAAGCGGTACAAATGAATATTTTTGCTGGGTTCAGTAAAAATGGGATCGATTGGGATATCAATCATGAACCAATTGTTATGAAAGCAGGTAATACCCAAATGATTGATTCAGATTATAAATACGACCCTCGTGTAGTGTTTATTGAAGACCGATATTGGATTACCTGGTGTAATGGTTACCACGGACCAACCATTGGAATTGCCTATACATTCGATTTTGTTGAATTTTTTCAGTGTGAAAATGCATTTCTTCCATTCAATAGAAATGGCGTTTTATTTCCACAAAAGATTAATGGTAAATATGCCATGTTAAGTCGCCCAAGTGACAATGGACATACCCCATTTGGAGATATTTATATTAGTTATAGTCCTGACATGAAATATTGGGGAGAGCATCGTTGTGTAATGAAAGCCACTCCTTTTGAAGATAGTGCTTGGCAATGTACAAAAATTGGTGCTGGCCCAATTCCAATTTTAACCGACGAAGGTTGGTTAATGCTATATCACGGTGTAATAAATACCTGTAATGGTTTTAGATATGCTATGGGAGCCGCAATTTTAGATGAACATCAGCCAGATAAAGTAAAATACAGAACGCAACCGTACTTATTAGGACCTCACGTAAATTACGAGCAAGTTGGTGATGTGCCAAATGTAGTTTTTCCTTGTGCCGCTTTACACGATGTTAAAGAAGATAAATTAGCAATATATTATGGTGCAGCAGATACTGTTGTTGCTTTGGCATTCGGAAAATTAAGTGAAGTAATTCAGTATACAAAAGAGAATAGTTTATAAATTTTTTAGATATGAAATTACCTAAATTAGTTATTGCATTACTTTTATTTACTACGGTTAGTTGTGCACAATCAAAAAATGATATTCCTAAAAGTTATATTGCATATAAAACTTCTGAAACTATTACCATTGATGGTGAAGCTACAGAAACAGCTTGGACTAAAACAGAATGGTCGGATACTTTTATTGATATTGAAGGCGTAAAAGAACCAACTTACAAAACGCACGTTAAAATGATGTGGGATGAAACTTACTTTTATATTTTAGCAAAAATGGAAGAACCGCACGTTTGGGCAGATATTACAGAACACGATGCCATAATTTTTCATAATAATGATTTTGAAGTTTTTATTGATCCAGATGGTGATACTTTTAATTATTACGAATTAGAAGTAAATGCCTTAAACACAGTGTGGGATTTATTTATTACAAAACCGTATCGTGAAAGAAATGCCGCTTTGAACGATTGGACCTTAACAGGGTTAAAATCGGCTGTAAAGGTTGATGGAACAATAAACAATCCAATAGATAAAGATCAAGGTTGGACGCTTGAATTAGCAATTCCTTGGAAAGCATATAAAACTTCATACTTCGAAAAAAATGTTCCTGAAAATAAACATTGGAGAGTTAATTTCTCTAGAGTTAATTGGGATTATCAATTAGAAAATGGTGTATATCAAAGAAAAAAAGATGCTGAAGGTAAACTATCACACGAGTATAATTGGGTGTGGTCTCCACAAGGTGTTATAAATATGCACGAACCAGAAAAATGGGGTTATGTGTATTTTTCATCTAAAGAAGTTGGTTCAAAAGATACATTTACAATTCCGCAAGATGATTTTATAAAAGAAGAATTATATAATTTATACAAAGCACAAAATAGCTACCGTCAAAAGCATAAAAAATGGGCAACATCTATAGATAGTTTAACTTCTAAAGCTATTGTTGTAAATCATAAGACCTTGCAGCCAACTATAGAAAATCACGCAACAGGCTATAATATTTCAGTGAAAAGTCCTTTTACTAACAACACATTAATTATTAAAGAAAACGGTAAAATTATTTCAAATTAAATTTATTATGAAACTACAAAAACTACTATTTTTTGCATTGGTATTCAGTATTTTTTCTTGCCAAACTGCAAAAGAGAAAAAAGATACCACAGCAATTTCAGAAAACGTAACAACTGAAAATTCGTTTGAATTTGGGGTTTGGACTACTGCAAATAATGAAAAATCAAATGAAGAATATGCACAAGAATTCAAAAAATATAAAGATGCTGGTATTGATGAGGTGTTAATTAACACTGGAACTGATCCTGAATTGTTAAAAAAAATTACACCAATTGCAACCGAAAACGGATTAAAAGTGCACGCATGGATTATGGCAATGAATCGTCCTGGGGATACTATTGCTCTAAAACATCCAGAATGGTATGCTGTAAGTAGAGAAGGAAAATCGTGTTTTGATACGCGTCCGTATGTAGGTTATTACCAGTGGTTATGCCCAACTAGAGAAGCATCTCGTAACCACGTTTTAGGCTTAGTTGAAGGTTTAGCAAAAGTTGAAGGTATTGAAAGTGTACATTTAGATTATATCCGTTTTTCAGATATTTTCTTGCCAATTGGTTTATTGCCAAAATACGATTTAGTGCAGGATGAAGAATTACCTGAATTTGATTTTTGTTATTGTGATGTTTGTGTAAGTGAATTTGAAAAAATCCATCATAAAAATCCTAGAAATATTAAAAATACTGACATTGACATGGAGTGGAAACAGTTCCGTTTAAATGCTGTTAGAAATGTGGTGAATGATGCTTATGAAATTGTTCATAAATACAATAAAAATTTAACGGCTGCAGTTTTTCCTTATCCTGAAATGGCAGATCATATGGTACGTCAACGTTGGGATAAATGGACAATTAATGAAGTGTATCCAATGATTTATCACGGTTTTTATAACGAAGAGGTAGACTGGATTGGTTTTGCAACCAAACAAGGTGTTGAAGATGTAAAAGACAAAGGTATTGGTCTAAACACAGGAATTTATATGCCAGATTTTAAATCTGTTGAAGATTTTAAACAAGCAATTTTATTGGCTAAAGAAAACGGAGCAAAAGGAATCACGTTTTTTGATGGTCCAGCAATTGCACCAGAATATTTAAAAGCAATAAAAGAAACAAAAGAAAGTTTGAAGTAGTAATTTATGAAGCAGTTTGGACTTATATATATCATTCTATTTGGATTGCTTTTTGGTTGTTCAGAACCAGAAATAAAACTTGATAAATTAACAAACTATGTGAACCCATTTATTGGAACAGATGGCCCTGGAAATACCTATCCAGGAGCAACTGTTCCTTTTGGAATGGTACAATTAAGTCCAGATATTGGTATTCCTGGTTGGGACAGAATTGCGGGTTATTATTACCAAGATTCTATTATTTCAGGGTTTTCTCATATGCATTTAACAGGAACTGGAGCAGGAGATTTGTATGATATTTTAGTAATGCCAACCAATAGTAAGTTTTCAAAAAGAATTAAAGAAAACAATTTCAAACCTTTTTCAAGTTTTTCACACGATAAAGAAACTGCTTCGCCAGGCTACTATTCGGTTGATTTGTTAGATTATGGCATTAAAGCTGAATTAACGGCAACTGAAAGAACAGGAATTCATAAATATACCTTTCCAAAAGACGATAAAACAGAAATTCATATCGATTTAGGATATGCATTGAATTGGGACAGTCCAACGGAAACATATTTTAATGTTGTAGATAATACTACAATTGAAGGATACAGAAAATCTACTGGTTGGGCAAAAGACCAACGTGTATATTTTGTAATTAAAGTTTCAAAACCATTTAATTCGTATCAATTATTTAAGAATGATAGTATAACAACTTCACCAGTAACTGCAAAAAACACCAAAATTATTTTAGAGTATGCAACTACTGAAGGCGAACAAATTATTTTAAAAACTGGAATTTCTTCAGCAAATATAGAAGGTGCACATAAATCTATAGCAATTGAAGCATCTGATTTTAATTTTGATCTCATCAAAAATAAAGCTGAAGAAAAATGGGAAAACGAACTTAGTAAAATTGAAATTTCAACAACTGATACAACCAAAAAACACATTTTTTACACAATGTTGTATCAATCTATGTTGGCGCCAACCTTATTAAGCGATCATAATTTTAATTATAAAGGTGCGAATGATAACATTGTAAAAGCTAATGGTTTTAATAGATACGATACTTTTTCACTTTGGGATACTTACAGAGCAGCGCATCCATTATATACCATTTTACATCTAGAAAGAACTTCTGATATGATCAATTCTTTGTTAGCACATTATAAAGAAACGGGTTTATTACCAGTTTGGTCTATGCAAGGAAATGAAACAAATATGATGATTGGTTATCATGCGGTTCCAGTGATTGTAGATGCTTATTTTAAAGGAATTGGTCTTGATACCGATCTTGCTTTTGAAGCTTGTATAGCAAGTGCAACGGACAATTCAAGACAAATAAATGAATATATGGAGCTAGGTTATGTTCCTGTTGATGAACATCATGAAAATTGGTCGGTTTCCAAAACATTAGAATATGCTTACGATGATTGGTGTATTGCACAATTTGCAAAAGCTTTGGGTAAAACAGAAGCTTATAATCAGTTTTTAAAACGTTCTGAAAATTGGCGAAATGTATATGATTCTCAAAGTACATTTATGCGTCCAAAATTAAAAAATGGAGCATTTGTAAAAGAATTTATTCCAAAGGAATACACACCCTATTTTTGTGAAAGTAATGCCTGGCAATACTTTTGGTCTGTACAACACAATGTTGAAGGATTGACAGCTATTATTGGAGGAAAAGAATTGTTAGAGAAAAAGTTAGATACTATGTTTTCGCTAAATCCACTTCCAGAAGATAAATTACCAATTTTTAGTACAGGAATGATTGGGCAATATGCACACGGAAACGAACCAAGCCATCATGTAGCCTATTTATACAATTACATTGAAAAACCATGGAAAACACAAGAATTGGTACGTGAAATTTTAGAAACTCAATATAAAAATGAACCAAACGGACATTGTGGAAACGAAGATTGCGGTCAAATGTCGTCTTGGTATGTATTTAGTGCTTTAGGTTTTTATCCTGTTAATCCAGCACAAGGTGTTTACGCCTTTGGTTCACCAATTGTTGATGCTGCAACGCTAAATTTAGAAAATGGAAAAAAATTTACTGTTGAAACTATAAACAATAGTTCAGAAAATAAATACATTCAAACCATTGAATTAAATGGCGAAGTAATTGAACGAAATTATATCAAACATTCAGAAATAATAAATGGAGGAACATTGATTTTTACAATGGGAAATCTTCCAAATAAGAATGTAAAAAATACTATGGCATCAAGTTCAGAAATATACAATTAAAACCACGTTTATGTCGCAAAGAAGAGATTTTATAAAAAAAGCCGCTCTAGGAACCATCGGAATTAGTACTGTTTTAAGTTGTAAAGAACTTACTGAAAAAGAAGATGCAACTGCTGAAAAAGTAGTGCAAAAAAATCAGAAAAAACCAGTAATTATTTCCACTTGGAATCACGGATTACCTGCAAATGAAGAAACTTGGAATTCATTAAAAAATGGAAAATCAGCATTAGATGCAATTGAAGCAGGAATGAAAATTCCTGAAGCAGACCCAAAAGTTAGAAGTGTAGGTTACGGTGGTTATCCAGATAGAGAAGGTAAAGTAACCTTAGATGCTTGTATTATGGATCATCAAAGTAATTGTGGCTCTGTTTCATTTTTACAAGGAATTAAACACCCAATTTCAGTGGCAAAAAGAGTACTTCAAAACACGTCTCATGTAATGTTGTCAGGTCAAGGAGCTCTTCAATTTGCGCTTTCCGAAGGTTTTACTGAAGAAAATTTGTTAACTGCAGAAGCAGAAAGAGATTGGAAAAAATGGGTGGAAGAGTCTAAATACAAACCTGTAATAAATATTGAAAACCACGATACAATTTCAATGTTAGTTGTAGATAATGATGGTAATATTTCTGGAGCTTGTACAACTAGTGGAGCAGCCTGGAAAATGCATGGTAGAGTTGGAGATTCACCAATTATTGGAGCTGGGTTGTTTTTAGACAATGAAGTAGGTGCTGCGGCAGCAACAGGCTTAGGTGAAGCAGTTATTAGGACGGCTGGTAGTGCTATGGTGGTTGAATTAATGCGCCAAGGAAAATCGCCTTTAGAAGCTTGTAAAGAAATTGTGGAACGAATTTACGATAAACACAAAAACCATAGAGATTTGGAATATCTTCAAGTAGGCTTTATAGCACTTAATAAAAATGGAGAATATGCCGGTTACAGCCTTCGATCAGGTTTTAATTATGCAGTTTACGATGAAGAATATGGAAATAGAATGGAAGATGCTGCATTTAAAATGCCTTGGGAAAATTAGGAAAGAATAGAAAAGTCATAAAAAACAAGTACAATGAAAATCGTTAAGAAACTACAAATTTTAGCTTTATTGGTAGTAATTACCTCTTGTTCAAAGAGCAAGGTATTTACTGAAAGTGATATTCAAATAATACCAAAACCTGCAAGTGTTCAATTAGAGAACGGAGTGTTTGAATTTTCTGAAAACACTCAATTTTTTATTGAAAATCAATCTCAAAAAGAGGCAACCACCACCTTAGTTAATAAATTTAAAAAGGTCGTTGGTTGGAATCTTGGATTTTCTGAAACTGCTCCTCAACATAATTATATTCAATTAAGTGTTGATGAATCATTTGCTAAAGAAGCCTATAAATTAGAAGTTCATACTGATTTTATTAAAATTACAGCCAACGGAAATTCAGGTTTTATGTATGGTTTAGAAACAGTTCGTCAATTACTTCCTATAGAAATTGAGAGTGATGAGCTTGTTAAAAATATAGATTGGATAATTCCAGCTATTGTTGTTAAAGATCAACCTAGATTTCAATATAGAGGTTTAATGATTGATGTTTCGCGTCATTTTTTCAATAAAGAATATTTAGAAAAAGTAATTGATCGTTTGGCAATGCATAAAATGAATGTTTTACACTTACATTTAGTAGATGATCAAGGCTGGAGAATGGAAATTAAAAAATATCCAAAATTAACAGATGTTGGCGCGTGGAGAGTTGATCAAGAAGATAAACATTGGAGTGCAAGAGAAACAACCGATCCTAATGAGAAAGGGACTTATGGAGGGTTTTTCACTCAACAAGAGTTAAAAGAATTAGTAGCTTATGCGGCTTCTAAAAATGTAGAAATCATTCCTGAAATAGAGATGCCAGCACATGTTTCTTGTGCTATTGCTGCATATCCAGAACTATCTTGTTTTGAAAAACCAATTGGAGTTCCTTCAGGAGGAGTATGGCCAATTACAGATATTTATTGTGCAGGAAAAGAACACACTTTTGAATTTTTAGAAGATGTTTTATTAGAAGTAATGGAAATTTTCCCATCAAAATACATTCACATTGGTGGAGATGAGGCTACCAAAACTAACTGGAAAATTTGTCCACATTGTAAAAAGAGAATGAAGGATGAAAATCTAGAAAACGTAGAAGAATTACAAAGCTACTTTGTAAAACGTATGGAGAAATTTATCAACTCAAAAGGTAAAAAGTTGATAGGTTGGGATGAAATTTTAGAAGGTGGGTTAGCTCCAGATGCAACCGTAATGAGTTGGAGAGGTGTAAAAGGGGGAATTGAAGCAGCTAAACAAGGGCATGACGTAATTATGACACCTGGAACGCACTGCTATTTTGATCATTATCAAGGACCTCAAAATGAGGAACCTTTAGCTTGGGGAGGTTATACACCTTTAAGTAAAGTATACCAATTTGATCCTGTAGTTGATGTAATGACTCCAGCAGAAGCAAAACATGTACTTGGAGGTCAAGCGAATCTTTGGGCTGAATACATTCCTAATGAAAAGCAATCTGAATATATGATTTTTCCTAGATTAGCAGCACTTTCAGAAACACTTTGGTCACCTAAAGAATTACGCAATTGGAATGACTTTTCTTCTAGAATATCCACCATGTTTAATCGTTACGAATTATTAAATATCAATTATGCTAAAAGCAGTTATTTAGTTTCTGCAAATACTACTGTTAATTTAGAAAACAAAACAGTGAATTTAACCTTGCAAAATGAATTTCCAAATGCAGATATTAGGTATGTAATTGGAGATAATGAAATGAATGAAAATGCAACCAAATATACAAAACCAATTGAATTATCTGAAACAACCATTGTAAAAGCCTCCTTATTTAAAAACAATATACCAGTTGGAAAAATATTTATTGATACTATTAAATTTCATAAGGCTATAGCACATAAAGTAACTTATATAACTCCTTATAGTGAAAAATACCAAGGAGCAGGTAAATTTGGAATGGTAAATACTTTAAGGGGTACAAAAAATTTTCACGATGGACAATGGCAAGGTTGGTTGGCAACTGATATGGAATTAATAATTGATTTAAATAATGAAGAAGAAATCTCTGAAGTTGTTATGGGTGTTCTTGAAAACCAAGGACCAGCAATTTATTTTCCGACAGCAATAGAAGTTTCGGTTTCTAATGATGGAAATAGCTATAAATCAGTAGCTAAAATTGAAAGAGAATTTCAAAAAAATTCTAAATCAGAGTTAAAAGATTTTAAATTAAAATTTGATAAAACTACTACACGTTTTGTTAAAGTTAAAGCTAATTGTTTAAAACAAACTCCTAAAGGAGGAAAAGCTTGGTTGTTTGTAGATGAAATTTTAATCAATTAAAAATGAAAGATGAAAGATTTTTTTAAATACATAACTCTACTATTTGCAATAACGTTATTGTCATGCAATAAAACTCAAAACAAACAAGAAAATACAGAAGCAATTAAAACTAGCTTGGTAGATTATGTGAATCCGTTAATGGGTACCGATTCAGAGTTTAGTTTATCAAACGGAAACACTTACCCTGCTATTGCTACTCCTTGGGGAATGAATTTTTGGACTCCAATGACTTCAAAAATGGGTGATGGTTGGACTTATAAATATGACGAATATAAAATAAGAGGCATAAAACAAACCCATCAACCAAGCCCATGGATAAATGATTATGCGGCATTTTCATTTATGGCAGTTACAGGTGACTTAAAATTTCAGGAAGATGAACGCGCTTCGTGGTTTTCACATAAAGCTGAAACTGTAAAGCCTAACCATTATTCGGTGTATTTAGCAGATTATGATGTAGTTGCTGAGGTAACGCCTACAGAAAGAGCAGCACACTTTAAATTTACATTTCCGAAATCTGATGAATCTTATATTATGCTCGATGCATTTTTTAAAGGATCAATGGTGAAAATTATTCCTGAAGAGCGTAAAATTATTGGCTATTGCAGAAATAATAGTGGCGGTGTTCCAGATAATTTTCATAATTATTTTGTTGCAGAATTTGATAAAGATTTTGAAATCAATCATACGTGGAATGATGATTGGAAATTGATTGAAAATTCAACAAATAGTGAAGGTGAACATGTAGGAGCAATTATTGGTTTTAAAACTAAAAAAGGAGAAGAAGTTCATGTAAAAGTAGCTTCATCATTTATAAGTTTAGAACAAGCACAGTTAAATTTATCAAGAGAAATAGGAGCTGATACTTTTGAACAAACTAAAGAAAAAGCAAAACAAGCTTGGGAAAAAGAATTGAACAGAATACAAATTGAAGACGATAATATAGATAATATTAGAACATTTTATTCAAGTTTATATAGGGTACTATTATTTCCAAGAAAATTTTATGAGTTTGACGCTGATGAAAATGTAGTTCATTATAGTCCTTATAATGGTAAAGTATTACCAGGGTATATGTTTACTGATAATGGATTTTGGGACACATTTAGAGCTGTTTTTCCATTTTTTAATATGATGTATCCAGAGCTAAATGGAAAAATTATGCAAGGTTTGGCCAACACTTATAAAGAGTCAGGATGGTTGCCAGAATGGGCAAGTCCAGGTCATAGAGATTGTATGATTGGTTCTAATTCTGCCCCAATTATTTCTGATGCCTTTTTAAAAGGGGTAAAAGAGATGGATATTGAAGTGTTGTTAGAAGCGATGTTAAAAAATGCAACTGTTTCAGAAGGAAGACCTGTAAATTCAGTTGGTAGAGCTGGTTTAGAGTATTATAATGATTTGGGGTATGTGCCATATAATGTTGGAATTAATGAAAATGCGGCAAGGACTTTAGAGTACGCTTATGCCGATTTTACTATTGCGAAAATGGCTGAAAAATTAGGGAAAGCTGATATTGCAGAAAAATATTATAAGCAGTCGATGAATTATAAAAAACTGTTTGATCCTTCAACAAATTGGATGAGAGGAAAAAATAAAGAAGGTGATTTTCAGTCTCCGTTCAATCCATTAAAATGGGGAGATGCTTTTACAGAAGGCAATAGTTTACATTATACCTGGTCGGTGTTTCATGATATCCATGGTTTAATGGATTTAATGGGGGGTAAAGAAAAGTTTGCTTCCAAATTAGATGAAGTTTTTGAAATGCCTCCTAGTTTTGATGCTTCATATTACGGATTTACAATTCATGAAATTAGAGAAATGCAAATCGTAAATATGGGGAATTATGCTCATGGAAATCAGCCTATTCAACATATGATTTATTTGTACAATTACGCAAATAAACCTTATAAGGCGCAAGAAAAAGTAAGAGAGGTTTTAACAAAATTGTATTCAGCTACACCAGATGGCTATTGTGGTGATGAAGATAACGGACAAACATCAGCTTGGTATGTATTTAGCTCTTTAGGGTTTTATCCAGTTACTCCAGGTACAGATGAATATGTAATTGGAAGCCCTTTATTTGATAAAGTAACGTTGCATTTAGAAAACGGAAATATATTTGATATTACTTCAAAAAATAATACAACAAAGAATTTTTATATTCAATCAGCAACCTTAAATGGTCAACAATATGAAAATACTTTTTTAAAATTTAAAGATATTCAAAATGGAGGTAGTTTGCAGTTTAACATGGGAGAAAATCCAAATAAAAGCTGGGGAAGTAATCCTGAAAATATTCCTTTTTCTTTAAGTAAAAATTAATAAAATGAAACGAACTGTTGGAATCTTTTTTCTTTTGTTTTCTGCTCAAATTTACTCACAAGCAGTTTATGAAGATGAAAGGTATGTCCCTGAAACAGATACTTTAGTATTAGAAAAACTAAATGAATGGCAAGGGAAAAAGTTTGGGCTATTAATGCATTGGGGGACTTATAGTCAATGGGGTATTGTAGAATTGTGGTCATTATCTCCTGAAGAATATGGCTGGTGTGAGCGTAAAAAAGGAAGTAATCCAAACGATTATTTTACCTATAAAAAAGAGTATGAAGAATTAAAAAATACATTTAACCCCTATAAATTTAATCCAAATAAATGGGCAAATGCAGCAAAAAAAGCAGGAATGAAATATGTTGTTTTTACAACAAAGCATCATGATGGATTTGCGATGTTTGATTCAAAGTACACAGATTATAAAATAACAAACGTAGGAACTTCTTTTTCAAAAAATCCTAAAGTAAATATTACAAAAGAAATTTTTAAAGCTTTCCGTAGTGAAGGATTATGGACTGAAGCTTATTTTTCTAAACCAGATTGGCATTCAAAATATTATTGGGATCCAAAATTTCCTCCAATGGATAGAAATGTTAATTATTCCCCAGAAGAAAACTCAGAGAAATGGAACAAATTTGTTGAGTTTACGCACAATCAAATTCTAGAACTTTTAACCGATTATGGGAAAGTAGACATTTTATGGCTAGATGGAGGATGGGTAGCAAAAGCATCTAAAACCGAGATAATAGATTGGTTTACCAAAACACTTCAAAAAACTGAAGGAGCTTATTTAAAACATAGAATGGTAAATCAAGATATTAGAATGGATGAACTTGTCAAAAAGGCTCGTATAAAACAACCAGGTTTGATTGTAGTTGATAGAGCCGTTCATGGGAAAAATCAAAATTATTTAACCCCAGAGAATAGAGTTCCTGAAAAAACATTGCCTTATCCTTGGGAATCTTGTATAATTTCAGGAGGAGGTTGGTCTTACACGCCAAATGCTAAATATATGAGTGGACGAGAAGGCATTCATATGTTAATTGATATTGTGGCAAAAGGTGGTAATTTATTATTAAATATTGCCCCGAGTCCAGAGGGTGAATGGCAACAAGAGGCTTATAATTTGTTAGAAGAATATGCCGATTGGATGAAAATAAACAGCTCAGCTATTTATAATACCAAACCTATTGCACCTTTTAAAGAGAACAATATTTGTATGACTCAGAATAAAAAAGGGAATGTGTTTTTATTTTATATGGCTGAAGAAGGTGAAATTATTCCATCAGAAATTATCGTGAATTCAATAAACCCAAAAAGAGGAACTGAAATAACAATGCTTGGTTTCAAAAAGAAATTAAAGTGGAATAAAATAAAAGAGGGTTTTAAAGTGGAAATTCCTCAAGAACTAAGAAATAATTTACCAGCAAAATACGCTTGGACGTTAAAAGTTGAAGATGTTAATCAATAAAATATATATGTTTTTAAATAATTTTTTTAATAAGAGAGTTAATCCTGTTTTTTTTGCAATTTTAGTTTTGTTAAGTTTAAACTCTAATGCTCAACAACCAGTAGATTTTGTTAATCCATTTATTGGAACTTCTAATTATGGAGCAACTTTTCCAGGTCCAATAGCACCTAGAGGAATGGCTAGTATCAGTCCTTTTAACGTTGCAGGACCACAAAATTTACCTCTCGAAAAAGATAGTCGATGGTTATCAAATCCATATGTGTATGAGAATACTTTTTTAACAGGCTTTAGTCAGGTAAATTTGAGTGGAGTTGGTTGTCCAGAATTAGGAGTATTATTATTGATGCCTACCACAGGAGAGGTGGAAACGAACCATTTAAAATATGGTACAACCTACTCTAAGGAGGTTGCTAAAGCTGGGTATTATACCTCAACACTAGATAAATATAATATAAAAGCAGAATTCACAACTTCAAAAAGAGTGGGTGTTAGCAAATTTACATTTCCAAAAGGGCAATCAAATATTTTATTGAATTTAGGTTTAGGGTTAACCAATGAACAAGGAGCCATGGTTAAAATTGTTTCTTCTACTGAAATTGAAGGAATGCGATCAGTAGGATCCTTTTGTTATAACAGCCCTGAGGCAGCTTATCCAGTATATTTTGTAGCAAAATTTTCAAAACCAGCGGATAATTTTGGTGTTTGGAAAAAACCAACAACTTATAAAGGATTAGAGGCACAATGGATGGGTTATAATGGAAAAACTAGATTGATGGATGCTTCCAAAAAAATGGTTGCCGGAGATAGTATTGGAACTTATTTTTCTTATAAGTTTGATAAAATTGAAACAGTTGAAGTTAAAGTTGGAGTTTCGTATGTAAGTATTGAAAACGCACGAGAAAATTTAGAAAAGGAAACTTCCAACAAATCGTTTAATGATGTTTATGAAGAATCATATACAGCATGGAATAATTTATTATCTAGAATTAAAGTTGAAGGAGGTACAAAAGATGATAAAACAGTTTTTTATACAGCCTTATACCATACTCTAATTCATCCAAATACTTTAAATGATTATAACGGCGAATACCCTGAAATTAAAACAGGAAACATTGGTAAAACTAAAGGAACTCGTTATACAGTATTTTCATTATGGGATACTTATAGAAATTTGCACCAATTAATGTCTTTGGTTTATCCACAACAACAATCTAATATGATAAAAAGCATGTTAGAAATGTATGATGAAAATGGTTGGTTGCCTAAATGGGAACTAAATTCTACAGAAACTTTTACTATGGTCGGAGATCCTGCGAGTATTGTAATTACAGATACGTATTTAAAAGGAATTAAAGATTTTGATGTAGAAAAAGCGTATGAAGCAATGCTTAAAAGTGCTGATCAAATTGAAAACAACCCTTTAAGACCTGGATTAAAAGATTATATTGAAAAAGGGTACTTAACAACTGAAAATGGAGGGTCAGTTTCTACAACTGAAGAATATAACGCAGCCGATTATTCCATTGCATTACTTGCAAAAGAATTAGGAAAAAAAGAAGATTATAAACGTTTTAAAAATAGATCAATTTCTTATCGAAAGTTATTCGATAAAAACTTAAAATTGTTAAGACCCAAAAACAAAGATGGTAATTGGTACGAACCATTTGACCCATTGGCAGGAGCTAATTTTACTAAAAATGTTGGCTTTATTGAAGGCAATGCTTGGCAATACGCTTTTATGATTCCTCATGACATACTTGGACTTAAAAAATTAATGGGCGGTAATAAAGGATTTACAAAACAATTACAAAAAGTTTTTGATGAAGATCAATTTGATATGGCAAACGAACCAGATATAGCGTATCCTTATTTATTTAATTATGTAAGAGGACAAGAGTGGAGAAGCCAAAAATTAGTGAAAAAATTAGTGAAACAATATTTTAAAAACACACCAGATGGCATTCCAGGAAACGATGATACTGGTACTATGTCGGCTTGGTTAGTGTATTCAATGATGGGAATTTATCCAATTGCTCCTGGTGAGCCAAAATATACCATTACAACTCCAATGTTTGACAAAATTACCATTCAACTAGATACTACATATTATAAAAATAACGAATTAATAATTGAAAGAGAGTCAAATTCAAATGGAAACATTCAACATATTTTATTAAATGGTAAAAAACACAATAGTTATTTTATCAATCATAAAGAGTTAGTTGAAGGAAAAAAAATAAAGATTATTTTAAAGTAAATAGCATTCAAATGAAATTAAAACTCCTATTTATAACATTAATGTTTGCTGCATTTTTTTCAGTACATGCACAGCAAAGTTTAAAATATACTATTTTTAAAAACGAACCTATTAATTTTGGAGGAGATATTGTTGAGAAAGATGGAATTAATCGATTGCAAAATGGTCGAATTATTTATAAAAAAGTAACCGTTCCAAGTTTTCCAAAGGGAACAGATGTTAAAATTAAAATAACATTGCGCTCAAATGGAGATAGATGGGACAAATCAGGATCTTGTTTTGTAGTAAAAGACCTAAATGAATTATCGATTCTAAATATTTCAAAAAACAACAAAGAATTTCCTATTGAATCAGCCATTGACGAAAAGTTTAAAGGGGTAAAAACAACCAAGAATTATAAACCTGTTATTGAATTAATGCGCTTTATGACACCTTTTGGTGTAGGTTTTTACAGTAATGATGAAGGAAAGCATAGAAAACCTGTATATATTCCAAAATGGGAAAAACAAGTAGTTTGGGAACATGACATATCTCAGTTAAAAAATTTAGTTACTAACACCTTTTATGTTGGAGTATGGGTTGATACTTGGACAAAAGAAGGCTATGAAGTAGATGTAGATTTGTTGTACTCAAACCGAGCGAGAAAAACTCTTAAAGTACAACCATTAGTAAACACCATACCTTATGTAAATGGACAATCTCTACCTGATTTTTTTGCAAAGACTACGTTAGAACAAAAATTTGAACTCCCAAAAAAAGCTAAAAATGTTAAATTATATTACACTGCTACAGGACATGGTGGACATAGTGGAGGAGATGAATTTATTAAAATAAAAAACAGTGTTCGTTGCAATAACAAACTAGTAATTGACACCATACCTTGGAGAGATGATTGTGCTTCATTTAGACGCTTTAACCCAACATCGGGAGTTTGGCTAAAAAAAGATTCGGCTTCTTATATTGATTTTGAAGCTAGAGCTTACAAAGTAAAAGAAATTGAAGAACGAATTGCTTCGTCAGATTTATCTAGATCCAATTGGTGTCCAGGTTCATCTGTAAAACCATTTGTGGTTGATTTAGGAGATTTAAAAGAAGGAATACATACGCTACAAATTTCAATTCCTGCAACAGCTGCTTTTGATGATAAATTAAATCATTGGTTAGTATCAGCTTATATAACATATGAAGAATAATAAAAGATTATTGGTAACGATGAAAAATATCTATATAAAATTATTGATTGGTTTTTTAGGAATCATTGTAATTTCTTGTAAAAATAACAAGCAACTACAACTTGTAAATAATGGAACTTCTAATTATGAAATTGTAATAGCCGAAAATTTTTCTAATGAAATGTTAGCTGTCTCAGAAGAGTTACAAGCATATATTCAAAAAATTTCTACAGTTAAAATTCCTATAGTTGTTGAAAATAAAGTAGCTACAAATAAATACAAATTGTTTTTAAAAGTTGAAGACTTTAACAAAAACAAGCTTAAAATAAAAGTAGAAGAAACTAATAATATTGTTATTTCTGGTGGCTCTGAAATTGCACTTAAAAATGCAGTTTATGAGTTCTTAGAGGGTTATTTAAATTGTAAATGGTATACACCTAAAGTTGAGGATATACCTACACAAAAAATAATTTCTTTAGATAAAAATATAGATTTTGAATACCAACCAAATATTACCACAAGAACGGTGCATTCAAAATTGTTTTATGAAAACCCTGAATTTGCAGCTAAACATAAAGTAACAACAAATGCTTTTCCATATTACGTACCTATGGCAAGAGTTCATACTTTTAACAAGTTTTTGCCTGAAGAAGTTTTTTACAAAGAGCATCCAGAATACTATGCTTTAAGAGGTGCTAAAAGATTGCCAACCCAATTGTGTTTGACCAACAATGAGGTTTATAAAATTGTGAAAGATTCTGTAGCTTCTTTGTTTCATCAATATCCAGAAGCAAGTGTAATTTCTGTAAGTCAAAATGACAATCAACAGTATTGTACTTGTGAAAAGTGTAAAGCTATAGATGAAGCAGAAGGAAGTCCTAGTGGTACTATGATACAATTTGTAAATAAAATTGCTGCTGATTTCCCAAATAAAACCATTTCAACATTGGCTTATCAATATACAAGAAAGCCTTCAAAAACAAAGCCTTTAAGTAATGTATTAATCACATTATGTTCTATTGAATGTGATAGAAGTGCGCCTATTGAAGAAAAATGTGATGATTTTTCAGAAGATTTAAAAGGTTGGAAACAAATTACTGAAAATATTAGAATTTGGGATTATACCACACAGTTTACCAATTTTTTAGCACCATTTCCAAACATACATACGTTACAACCAAACCTTCAATTTTTTAAAAATAATAATGCAAAATGGGTTTTTGAACAGCATAGTCAAAATCCAAGTGAGTTGTTTGAACTACGTTCCTACATAACAGCTAAATTATTGTGGAACCCAAATTTAGATATTGAGGAGTTAATTACTGAATTTACCAATGGTTATTATAAAGAAGCTGGAGTATATGTAAAAAAATATATAGATTTAGTTCACAAAAAAATACAAGAAGATAAAAACTTTTTCTTGTTTTTATATGGAGACCCATCACAAGCTTTTGATTCTTTTTTAAACCCAGAATTATTAAAACAGTATGATTCTTTTTTTAATGAAGCTGAAAAAGTAGCAGCCTCTCCTGAAGTTTTAGAACGTATTAAATGTGCAAGAATAAGTGTTGATTATGCTATTTTAGAAGCTTGTAAAAAAGGAATTTCTAAAGATTTTCAATTAGTTATTTTTGATGATAAAGGAAATAAAAACATCAATCCATATGCGAACGAAAAACTCATTAATTTTTATGAAACTTGTAAAAAAAATCATATTACTTTAATGAATGAAATGGGATTTACGATTGAAGAATATTATAATGGTTATAGAAAATCATTAGAGGTTGCAACAATACCAAATATAGCCAAAGGAAAAAAAGTAACCTTGTTAACTAAACCTAAAAAATATGCAAATGAAAATCCACAAACCTTAACAGATGGAGCTTTAGGAGGTAGTAATTTTTACGCTAACTGGTTAGGTTTTGAAGGTAATAATTTGGAAGCAGTTATAGATTTAGAACAAAGTAATAATATAAATTCCATAACTACAGCTTTTTTGCAGGTAACCAATCATATCGTGTTTTTCCCAAAAAGTGTTTCGTACTATTATTCAAATGATGATATTAATTACACAAAACTTGGAACTGTAATTAATGATGAACCATTAACTAAGACAAGTAAAATAAATGATATTAAATATTTTAAGCTGAAGTTTCCAAATGTAAGTGCAAAATACATAAAAGTAGTTGCCGAAAATATGAAAGAAGCACCATATTGGCATCATGCTGCTGGGTTGCCTTCTTGGATTTTTGCTGATGAGGTGTTAATTAATTAAAATTTAAAAATTAAATGAAAAAGATTTTTACATTCCTATTAATGCTAGTTTTTATAGTAAGTTGTAAAAAAGAAAATTCATTGAATATTCTCTCACCTAACAAACAAATAGAACTGGTTTTTAATGAAACAAAAGGGTTTTTAAATTATGCTATCTTTTATAAGGATTCATTATTAATCAAACCATCTAAACTTGGGTTTGAATTTAAAAATACGAATGATATGGCAAGTAATTTCACGATAGATTTATTTGAAACTACAAGCTCAAATTCAACTTGGGAACAAGTTTGGGGAGAAAATAAAATCATTCAAAATAATTATAATGAGCTCTCGGTTTCAGTTCATGAAAGAGTGCAACCGTTTAGAAAAATGAAATTAATTTTTAGAGTCTTTGATGATGGTATTGGATTTAGATATGAAATTCCTAAACAAAAACTATTGGATAGTCTTTTAATAAGTAATGAAATTACGGAGTTTAATTTTAATAAAAATTATACTGCTTGGTACACTCCAGCAAATTTTGATTCTTACGAAATACTTTATCAATACGACTCAATAAATCATATTGAAAGTGCGAATACACCAATAACTTTTAAAACAGAAAAGGACGTTTATTTGAGCATACATGAAGCTAATTTAACCAATTATGCAGGAATGACGTTGTTAACTAATGAAAAAGAAAATTTCTCATTCCAAAGCAATTTAGTTCCATGGCCAAATGGTGTGAAAGTAAAAGCAAAAACACCAATGGTTACACCGTGGCGAACCATTCAAATTACGGATAAAGCAGAAAAATTGATAGCATCCAATTTAATTTTAAACCTTAATGAACCAAATAAAATTGAAGATGTTTCTTGGATAGAACCTATGAAATATATCGGAATTTGGTGGGGAATGCACCTAGGAACTCATACTTGGACTTTAGGAGAAAGACATGGTGCTACAACCAAAACAACTAAAGAATATATAGATTTTGCCTCAAAAAATAATATACAAGGAGTATTGGCCGAAGGATGGAATACAGGCTGGGAAAATTGGGGCAAAAAAGGAGCTTTTGATTTTATTACACCTTATGAAGACTTTGATTTAAAAGAAATAACCTCTTATGCTACTTCTAAAAATATTGAATTTATTGGCCATGTAGAAACTGGAGGAGACGCAGCCTATTTTGAAGATAATTTAGACAAAGTATTTTCAATGTATCATAATTTAGGGGTTAAAACTGTTAAAACAGGCTATGCTGGTGCAATACAAACTAAAGGCCAGTTTCACCATGGACAATACATGGTAAATCATTATAGAAAAGTAGTGGAATCTGCTGCCAAGTATCAAATTATGATTAATGCACATGAACCGATAAAACCAACAGGAATTAGAAGAACATATCCTAATATGATGACAAGAGAAGGAGCACGAGGTATGGAATGGAATGCTTGGAGTTCAGGAAATCCTCCTGAACATCATACCATTTTACCTTTTACAAGAGGCTTAGCAGGACCTATAGATTATACTCCTGGTACTTTTGACATTCTATTTAAAAATGCAATAAATAGGGTTAAGTGGAATTCTTTAGATGATGGTAGCTCAAGAGTTAATACTACCATAGCAAAGCAATTAGGATTGTTTGTAATTTTGTATAGCCCTTTACAAATGGCTTCCGATTTAATTGAAAATTATGAAAATCAACCAGCATTTAACTTCATTAAAGATTTTGCTACCGATTGGGAAAAGTCAACCGTTTTAAATGGTGAAATTGGAGATTATATAACCATAGCAAGAAAAGATAAACATAGTGATAATTGGTTTTTAGGAAGTATTTCAGATGAAGAAGAACGAGAATTAAACGTAGAATTGTCCTTTTTAGATAACAATAAAAAGTATATGGCTCATATTTATGCAGATGGTCAAAAAGCCAATTGGAAAACTAATCCACAAGCTATTGAAATTAAACAAAAAGAGGTAACATCAAAAACAGTACTTACATTAAAACTTGCCCCAGGAGGTGGACAGGCAATTAAATTTTCACCAATATAAATTTCAAAATGAAACAACTACTTTATTATTTACTTGTCTTTTTACTATCCTATTCAATAAAAGGTCAAACTTATAGAGCTATGACTTATAATATTCGATATGATAATGTAAATGATGGAGAAAATCAATGGTCAAAAAGAAAAGAATTTTTAAGTAACCAAATTAGCTTTTATCAACCAGATATATTAGGAATTCAAGAAGGGTTACACCACCAAGTTGTGTATTTAAATAATGTGTTAAAGAACTATAGTTATATTGGAGTTGGTAGAGATGATGGAAAACAAAAAGGAGAATACAGTGCTATTTTTTATAACAATACCAAATTTAAAATAGTGAAAGAGGAAACTTTTTGGTTAAGTAAAACCCCAAACATTATTTCTGTTGGTTGGGATGCATCAATGGAACGAATTTGCACTTTTGGTTTATTTGAAAATCTACAAACAAAACAACAATTTTGGGTGTTTAATACACATTTTGATCATATTGGAAATGAAGCAAGATTTAAAAGCGCAGAATTGATACTTCAAAAAATTCAAGAATTTAATATTCAGAAACTCCCAGTTTTGCTGATGGGAGACTTCAATTTAAAACCAACAACAAAACCTATTGAATTAATTTCTACGGTATTAAATGACACAAAAAAAGCGAGTATTTTAAACCCATTTGGACCCGTAGGTACATTTAACGGATTTAAATTTGAGAAACCAGTTACAGATAGAATTGATTATATTTTTTCAAGTAAAAATAATATTAAGGTGCTAAAATTTGCAGTGTTAAGTGATTCTAATAATTGCAAATATCCTTCAGATCACTTCCCCGTATTTATTGAATTTGAAACGGAATAGATAATTATCAAAAGAAAAAATTTTAAGTAAACGTCCAATAAAGTTTCAAAGGAATTTTATTAGTGCAGAAGTTGAAAAATAGTAAAAAAGTAACATAGGCTGTTAAAGATGAAGAAATAAGCTTGAATGTTTAAAAATTGCTTTTCCAAATACTTTAAAATACCACAATAGATTTTAAAATCATAAATGGTTGTCCAGATATGTTTGTTATAACAGCTAATGATACTATGTGATTGTGAGAATCTACAGCTCAAGTTTGACCGAAAATGCCTTTAATTTCAAAAGATTAAAAATTAAAAAGATTAATAAAAGGGTTAATTAATAGGCAGATAAAATGTAATCTGTTAGACCTAATGCAAACATATTTTATAAAAACAAAAACAAAGTATTACACTGAGATTTGGATAAAACACAAATGCTGTCAGGAATTCATAAACGTAAATGGAAAATAGATTCGCTTTGTGATGTAATAAGTGTGGCCAGTTATACAGACGGTTTTTAAAGCTTTGACAGTTATAAGTATACTGGGTATTCTTCAGAGTTAGAACAAGGAGTTTTAATTCTGTAATTTTCAAAATTGAGTATATTAAATGGCGCTCTATCTAACCTTAATTACGGTAAATACAGTCAACAAAATAATGGTTTTCAAAATACTTTTTGCTATTTTTGTATCTTAAAACCCTAAATTGTTTGTGTTTTCTTTATTTATTTTTAATATTAAAGTAAACTTTTCTTAACAAGAAACTTCAATGTAAATTATAAAAAAATAAACCCTTAATCTAATTAGAATCGCCATTGGTCGAAATTATGTATGTAAAAATTATTGATTAATTACTTTTAGGCTATTATAAACTCAAATTAATTAATGAATGATACAAAAAGTACTAAAACTGTTTTTTGTGATTTGTATAGTAGGTTTTTCTAGTATTCAAGCACAAACAGTAACGGGAACTATTACAGATGCTACGGATGGGACTCCGCTTCCGGGTGTTAATGTAGTTATTAAAGGCACAACTACAGGTGTCTCATCAGATTTTGATGGTAAATATAGTATTGACGTTAAAAGCGACAATGCCATATTGCAATTTTCATTTTTAGGTTATGCTACTAAAGAAGTAGCTGTTAATGGAAAAAGTATAATTAATGTAACATTAGAGCAAAGTGCTGAATCTCTTGATGAAGTAGTTGTAACAGCTTTAGGTATTAAAAGAGAGAAAAAATCTCTTGGTTATGCAGTACAAGAAGTTGATGGAGCTGCTATAACTCAATCAAGAGAATCAAACATTGCGAATGCGATAACTGGTAAAGTGGCTGGTGTTCAGGTTGTTAAAGGTAGTAATGGGCCTGCAAGTTCTTCTAAAATTGTATTAAGAGGGAATAGCTCATTAACAGGAGATAACCAACCATTAATTGTTGTGGATGGTATCCCAATGGATAACTTTACAGGAGCTGCGAATAATGATTTTTGGAATCCATCTCAAGATATGGGGAACGGTTTAGGAGATTTAAACCCTGAAAATATCGAAAGTATGTCTGTGCTAAAAGGAGCTTCTGCGGCTGCATTGTACGGGTCTAGAGCAGGTAATGGGGTAATTTTAATTACAACTAAAAAAGGTAAAGAAACTCCTGGTTTAGGAATTACTTATTCAACTTCTATAGGTTTTGAAACTTTAGGGTCAAGTCCAGAGTTACAAAATACTTTCGGACAAGGGTCTAATGGAGTATATGATCAAATGGGAGGTTCAAGTTGGGGACCAAAAATTGAAGGACAACAAGTTGAAAATTGGAATGGAGAGCAAGTTACCTTAAAAGCGTATGATAATTTAAAAAATTATTCTAAAACTGGTATTAACCAAACTCATACAATTTCTTTCCAACAACAAGTGAGTGATAAAAGCTCATTATTTTCATCTGCAACCTATTTAAATGATGATAGTAAAATTCCTGGAGCAACTTTAGAAAGAGTTAATTTATTAACTAGATCGGTATCTACTTTTGGGAAAAATAATAAATGGACAACGGATGTTAAAGTTCAGTATATCAATGCGAAAGCAGAAAACCGTCCATTAAATGGTGTAAATGCTTCAAATGCGTTTGCAACTATGTATTCATTACCAATAACTTTAGATATTACAGATTTTAAGGCAGGTACAAATGAGTTTGGAAAAATGTTTTGGTACGATCCTAATTCACAAGCTATAAACCCTTATTGGGCTTCAAAAAATAATTTAAGTATGGATTCAAGAGATCGTTTTATGTTAAACGGATCTTTAAAATACCAAATTGCAGATTGGTTAACTTCTGAAATTAAAGCTGGAGCTGATTTATATACTACAAATACAGAATCTAAGTTATATGCAGGAAGTCCGTTGTCTTCAACAGGTAGATATAGTTTAGGTAAAAATACCTTTATTGAAAAGAAT
Source organism: Lutibacter aestuarii (assembly GCF_042676885.1). Classification (NCBI taxonomy): domain Bacteria; kingdom Pseudomonadati; phylum Bacteroidota; class Flavobacteriia; order Flavobacteriales; family Flavobacteriaceae; genus Lutibacter; species Lutibacter aestuarii. Next base: position 176,959 of record NZ_JBHTIC010000005.1, on the reverse strand, counting down.
TATAGTGCCTTATTAATTGGTCAAAAAGACGAATTATTTGGAAAGTTTGGTGGTGGATTTACTTTAGGAGGAAATTTAATGTCTAGAGAATCTAGTAGATTAAGTTCTAGTTCAGGTGAGCTAGAAGTTCCAAACTTATTTTCATTAAACAATGGTAAAAATAAAGCAACTGTAAATCAAGGATTTAGTGAAAGAAGAATGAATTCATTATATGGAACTTTACAATTAAGTTATGATGGTTATGCTTTCTTAGATTTAACAGGTCGTAATGACTGGTCTTCAACATTAAGTAAAGAAAACAGATCATTCTTCTACCCATCAATAAGTACCTCATTGGTAGTTACAGAAATGATTAAGAAAAATGACGGAAATTTACCAGAATGGTTAAACTTTGGTAAAATTAGAGCTTCTTATGCAACTGTTGGTAACGATTTAGACCCTTACAAACTGTACAATTCTTATTCTATAGGTAAAGATCCATTTGGACATACAACTGCTACTAGTAATTCTACATTATTCAATTCAGATGTAAAGAGCGAGTTAATTAAATCATTAGAATTTGGTTTTGATGCTCGTATGTTTAGCAATCGTTTAACTATTGATTTTTCTTGGTATAAATCAAATGCAACAAATCAATTAGTTGCGTTACCATTAGATCCTTTAAGTGGTTATACAAGTGAAATTGTAAATGCTGGTGATATTCAAAATAAAGGATTTGAGTTAATGTTAAATGGAACTATAATTGACAACCCTGATGGATTTTCATGGGGTATGAATTTAAATTATTCAAAAAACGAGAATTCAATAATTGAATTAACTGAGGATGTTACTCAAAGACAACTTGGAGGATTTGATAATTTATCAATTGTAGCTGTAGCAGGTGGAGGATATGGTGAAATTTGGGGTACTAAATTTCAAAGAGTTGATGATGCAACAAGCCCACACAATGGAGCAATTATAGTTGATGCTCAAGGACTTCCAACTGCAACTACTGAACAATTTAAATTAGGAAACCAACAACCTGATGCTTTAATTGGATTCTCTAATAGTTTTGCTTACAAGAACCTTTCTTTCAGCTTTTTAATTGATGCTAGAATTGGAGGAGAAATCTATTCAGGTACCAACAGAGCTCTACAAAGTTCTGGTAATGCAGCGGTAACTGTAGTAAATGGAGCAAGAGAAGACATAGTTTTTGATGGTGTTATTGATGATGGAAATGGTGGATATACTCAAAATACAGTAGGAGTTTCACCTCAAATATATTGGTCAGCATTAAATTCTAGAACTGGTAACTTAGGTATAGGTGAGCATAATATTTATGATGCTTCAAATGTAAGATTAAGAAATGTTGCTTTAAATTATAACTTGCCTAAAAAATGGTTAGAAAACACTGGAATTCAAAATGCTAAAGCTGGAATTTCTGCTAACAATGTATGGCTAATTTCAAGTCATTTAAATGGTGTAGATCCTGAGTCTGTTTATGCTACAGCAACAAATGCTGTTGGATTTGAGAACATGTCAGCTCCTACATCAAGTACCATATTTTTAAACTTGTCATTAAGTTTTTAATAAAAAAAATATATTATAATGAAAAAAATATTTAAAAAAATAGGTTTATTTCTTGGTTCTGCGAGTTTGATTGTATCATGTTCAGAATTTGAAGAAATAAATGTAGACCCTACTGCTGCAAGTAGTAGTCAAGTTCAAGTAGAATACTTTATTGATAATTCTATTGTAGGAGCACAACAAGATCCACATATTGCTGAAAGAGTGTTTGTATTGTATTGGACAGATGCAGGTAGAATGCAAGTTGTTGGTTCTTTATCAGAAGGTTACCATAGTGATGGATGGACAAGTGATTATTACAGATATATTTCAGGTTGGCTAAAAGATGCTAATAATGCAATTAAAGTTGCTGATGAACAAATTGAAGCGGGTACTTCAAAAGTATATACAGCAAACTTAAAACAAATTGCAAGAATTTGGAGAGCTTATTTAATGAGTGAAATGTCTGATAATTTTGGTCCAATACCAGTAGGAGGTTTTCAAGGTGTAAACCCTGACTATAACAGTGTTGAAGAAGTTTATACTTTTATTTTAGCAGAACTTAAAGAGGCTACAAATTCAATTGATGAAGGTGTAACTAATGATGGTTTAGCTAATTGGGATCCTGCATATGGATACGATTATACAAAATGGGTTCAATACGGAAACTCTTTAAGAATGCGTTTGGCTATGCGTTTATCAGAAGTAGCACCAGCAAAAGCGCAAGCAGAGTTTGAAGATGCAGCTCGTGGGGGAGTTTATATTTCCACTTTAGATGATACATTCCAAGTTCAAGAAAATAATGGATGGGATGCTATTACAGGTGTGATGACAAGACAATGGTGGGATCAATTCTTAACAGCAACTCAAAACAATCTAATGGTTGGATTAGGTGGTGTATCTTCTGCAGATCAAGTATCGGCTGACAAGCAAGGAAGTATTAAGCCAGCTAATTATATGGGGTTAAAATTTGAAGATCATTTTACTACATTAACAAATGATCCTTCAGCTGGATTCTGGTTTGATGGACTACACCATTCAATAGATCCTAGAGCATACGCATTGTATCCAATTCCTGGTGATTTTGATAACTCACAGTATAACAGATACCCTTCTTGGTCTCCAAGTTGGACCTCAACAACTAAAAGAAACTTAGTTATTGGAAACGCTGATAATTCAGAAAATGGTGAAACAAATGATATATCTATTGAAGCTACAAATACTTGGAATGCTCCAGTTGCTGGAGATTGGGCAGAAAAAGGTTCCAATAATAGAGTAAGAAGCTGGGGAGGAAGTATTCCTCGTTTAGCTGATAAATACAGAAATGGAACTAATAAACGTGTATTTTTTGGCCCTTGGGAATCATATTTCTTAATTGCTGAAGCTGCTGTAAGAGGTTGGGATGTTCCATTAAGTGGTCAAGCTGCTTATGAAGAAGGAATTAGCCTTAGTTTTGAATACAATGGAGTTTCTTCATATATAGGAACTTACTTAGCTTCAGAAAATTATAACAGAGCTGGTACTTCAGTAAGTTGGACTCACACTGCAGAACCTTCTGCTACAGTAACAATGGATTATATTGATGGTTACACAGGTCAAGCAGGAACTTATGAGTTTAAATATCCTGAAAATACCATTTATAAAGGAGGAGCAGTTAAAAATGATTTATTAACAAAAATTATAACTCAAAAATTTATTGCTCAAACACCTTGGTTACCATTAGAAACTTGGAATGATCATAGAAGACTTGGATTACCATTCTTTGAGAACCCTGCTATTGAAAATTTAATTGATAATTTACCTGATTTAACTTTAGGAAATTATATGACAAATAGTGTTAAAGTATTCCCTCAAAGATTAAAATACCCTTCAGGATTAAACAATAGTTATCCTCAAGGTTATGAGCAAGCTATCAATCATTTAGGTGGATCAGATAATGTATTTACTCCTTTATGGTGGGCAAAACATTAAAAATGATCTAGATTTTTGAATTAATATAAGTAAAAATCCCTATAATTTTATAGGGATTTTTTTATACTTAACTATAAGATAATAAGTAAATTAATTAATTGGTCTTTTGAAATAGGTTATTGGTCGAAATAATTATTTAGTCAATATATATTTACGTTCCTTTATCATGTCAAAAAGAATTATAAATTTTTATTTTATTAAATAAGTTTTCAGGTTTATTTAAAAATGCCAATGTTTATAATATTTGAATTAGTAATTGATTTTTTTTAAAAGAGAACTGCTTGTCCCAGTTCTCTTTTTTTTGTTTTTACTTAAGTATCTAAAAATCTGTTATCTTTGGATAAAAGATGCTTATGAATTATGAAAACCACATTCGATCAATTAAATTTTGGGCTGAAGATGATAGACCAAGAGAAAAAATGCTTTTAAAAGGAAAAACTTCATTATCCGATGCCGAATTAATTGCAATTTTAATAGGCTCAGGAAATAAAAAGGAAAGTGCTGTAGCATTATCAAAAAGAATTTTAGGTTCTATAAATAATAACTTAAATACTTTAGGAAAACTTACAGTAAACGATTTAAAAAAATTTAATGGAATAGGAGAAGCAAAAGCAATATCAATTATCACAGCTTTAGAATTGGGTAGAAGAAGGAGGTTGGAAGAAGCTTTGGTGTTACCTAAAATAACTTCTAGTAAAAATGTATTTAATTTTATGCAACCTTTAATTGGTGAATTGAATCATGAAGAATTTTGGGTTGTTTATTTAAACAATTCAAATAAGGTTTTATTTAAAGAATTATTAAGTAAAGGAGGACTTACAGGCACGCTTGTAGATGTTAGGTTAGTTTTTAAAAAGGCAATAGAATTATTTGCAACTGCAATAATATTGTGTCATAACCATCCATCAGGAAAACTTAAGCCTAGTATGGCAGATAAATCAATTACAAATAAATTAAAGCTAGCCGGAGAAACGCTCGACATTAAAGTACTAGATCATTTAATAATAACAGAAAATGCGTATTTTAGCTTTGCCGATGAAAATTTAATATAAAGGCTTTAGAAAAGTTAGAACAATGCTTTTAGTTTATACACACAAAATTACTCCTAGACTTAACTATATTTTTAAACATTTTTTTGTTAGAGTATTACACATTCCTATTATGTTTACTACTAAAGTTGATGAATTTGTAGCTCATAACGGACCTAAAATCACGTATTCTAAAACGGCTTTAGGTACCGAATTTTTTATAAGGAGTCATGATTTACTATTTGAACAAGGAATAAATGATATTGATATAAACGTTGCTAGTTGGGATGAGGTGCCATGTTTTTTCCAGGCTGGAGAAACTTCGAGTATTCCTTTCGATATCTTTGCAGCAAGTTTTTATTTAATTAGTAGGTATGAAGAGTATTTACCGCATGTAAAAGACATGCATGATAGGTTTCCAGTAGAGGAGAGTATTGCTTATAAAAATGGCTTCTTAGAAAAACCAGTGATTGATATTTGGGCTTTAAAATTTTTAGAACAACTAAAAAATAAGTTCCCAAATTACGAGTATTCAAACAGAGAATTTAAACTCATTTCAACTATAGATGTAGATACAGCATTTGCCTACAAACACAAAGGAATTGTAAGAACTGTAGGTGGCTTTTTTAATGATTTTGTTCATTTTAGGTTTTTAAATATTTGGAATAGATTGCTAACATTATTAAATTTTAAAAAAGACCACTTTAATACTTTTCAAGAGCTTTTAAAAATTAAGACAGAGTATTCTGTAACAACACTTTTTTTCTTCTTAATAGGTGATTATACTACGTTTGATAAAAATATTTCTTCAGCAAATAGCAAATTTAAGTCGCTTATAAAATCTGTAGCAGATTATGCCAAAATTGGGTTACAACCATCATATTTTTCATTTAAAAATGTTGATAAATTAAAGAAAGAAAAATTACGTTTAGAAAATATTATAAACACTCCCATTAGGTTTTCACGTCAACATTTTTTAAGGCTTAGTATTCCTGAAACGTACCAACATTTAATTGATATTGATATAGAGGAAGATTATACCATGGGATATGCAAATGCTGTAGGTTTTAGAGCTAGTACGTGCACCCCTTTTTATTTTTACGATTTAGATTTTGAAATTCAAACCCCCTTAAAAATATTTTCATTTGCCATAATGGATATTTCTTTAAAAGAAAATATGCAATTAACAAATGAAGAAAGCTTTGTAAAAATTCAGAAATTAAAACAAGAGGTTAAAAATGTGAATGGAACATTTATTTCATTATTTCACAATCAAACTTTAAGTGAAAATAGCAATTGGAAAGGATGGACTACAATTTATAAAAATATGGTAATTGATTAGGTACTCTAAATTTCTTTTAAAATTTCAAAAATTTATTTAAATTGAAATAGTTTTTTTAGTATAAATTATATACTATTTTTAACAAATGAATATTAAACATATTTTTTTCGATTTAGATCACACACTTTGGGATTTTGAAACCAATTCAGACATTGCTTTTGAAACGATATTTAAAAAGCATGAAGTGAACGTTAGTCTCAACAAATTTTTAAATTATTATAGAGGAATTAATGAAAATTATTGGAAGTTATATAGAGAAGAAAAAATAACAAAAGAAGAACTGAGATACGGTAGGTTAAAAGAAGCATTTACTAAAATTAAACATGAAGTTAAGGACGATTTAATCAATATGTTAGCGGTAGATTACATTGAAGTATTACCTAATAATAATCAGCTTTTTGAAGGTGCTTATGAAATTTTAGACCATTTAAAGCCTAACTATAATCTGCATATAATTACCAATGGTTTTAATGAAGTTCAATCTAAAAAGCTTGAAAATTCTGGGTTGCAGGGATATTTTGACAAAATAATTACTTCTGAAGATGCAGGCGTTAAAAAACCTAATCCAATAATTTTTAAATATGCTTTGGAACAGGCAAAAGCTTGTTCAACAGAATCTATTATGATTGGGGATAATTGGGAAGCGGATGTTATGGGAGCCATTAATACTGGAATTGATGCAATTTATTTTAATTATCATAAAAAAAGTGTAGCTGAAAATATAAAAAGCGTCAATAATTTATTAGAAATTAAACAATACCTTTAAAACAACTTAGATGAAAAAATTAATCTTTACAAGTGCCTTTTTTTTACTTTTTGGAGTTACTTTAGTTGCCCAAAAAAGTTTAAATTCTTACAAATATATATTAGTTCCTAAACAGTATGAGTTTCAAAAAACTGAAGATGCTTATCAAGTTAATTCACTAACTAAATTTTTATTTAATAAAGCTGGTTTTAATGTATTATTTAATGATGAACCCTATCCAGAAGATTTGGTTGATAATGTTTGTTTAGGACTTAAGGCTATTGTAAAAAACAATCCAAGTTTGTTAGCAACTAAAATGAAAATTGATTTAGTAGATTGTTACAATAATGTTGTATATTCTACCACAGAAGGTAAGTCAAAAATAAAAGAATATAAAAAGGCATATCATGATGCTATCAGAAAAACTTTTGCTGATATTGAAGCATTAGATTATAAGTATGAGTCTACAACTAAAATTGCTCCTAAAGCACTGGTTGAAAAGAATGTTATTACAAACAAAACTGAAGTAGTCAATAAAACTAAAGTAGTTCAAGATGTATCAGAAAGTAAAAGTGTAAAGCAAAAATCAATTGATATAAAGAGCGATGAAATTAAAGCTAAGGTAAAAAGTAGTGATGTTAAGATTAAGAATAATGAACAGGTAAAAGTTAAAAAAGAAAGTTATTCAATAGAGGGAATTTTTAATATTGATAGCTGGGGTAGAAGTACTATAACTAAGAAAAACGACAGCTATTCTGTAAAAGGTGGGGATGAAGATTTTGAATTCGCCACTATTTACCCAACATCTAAACCAACACTTTTTATTATAAAATGGGTTGCATATAAGCAACCTCAAATGGTTGAAATTGATAAAGATGGAAATTTGAATATTGATTCAGAAACAGGAGTTGAAAACTACAAAAGATTAGATTAATAGCCGTATTTGTCTTTCCATAAATTTTTTAAATAGTTTCTAAAGACATTTTCTCTAGAGTTTTTACCAGGTTCGTAAATTTTAGTGTTACTTATTTCTTCAGGTAAAAATTCTTGGTTTATAAAATTGTTCTCAAAACTATGTGCATATTTATAATCCTTCCCATAATTTAATTCTTTCATTAATTTTGTGGGTGCATTTCTTAAATGTAAAGGAACAGATAAATCACCTGTCTCTTTTACAATAGATTGAGCTTTTCCTATGGCTTCGTAACTGGCATTACTTTTAGGTGATGTTGCCAAGTATATTGCACATTGACTTAAAATAATTCTAGACTCTGGAAAACCTATGGTAGTAATTGCTTGAAAGGTGTTGTTTGCTAAAATTAATGCAGTGGGATTAGCATTCCCAATATCTTCACTTGCTAAAATTAACATTCTTCTTGCAATAAATTTAGCATCTTCCCCACCTTCAATCATTCTTGCTAGCCAATAAACCGCACCGTTTGGATCGCTACCTCTTATTGATTTAATGAATGCAGAAATAATATCGTAATGCTGTTCTCCAGTTTTGTCATATAAAACTGTATTTTTTTGAATCTTTGAGAGTACTAAATCATTAGTAATTGTAATAGGCTCTTCTTCAGAATTGACTACCAGTTCAAAAATGTTTAATAATTTTCTTGCATCTCCTCCAGAAATTCTTAATAATGCTTCAGTCTCTTTAATTTCTATGTTTTTAGAAGCAATAAAAGAGTCTTTTTTTAAGGCACGTTCTAATAAATTTTCTAAATCAACCTTACTAAACGAATTCAGAATATATACTTGACAACGAGAAAGCAACGCAGGAATTACTTCAAAACTTGGGTTTTCAGTAGTTGCTCCAATTAGTGTTACCCAGCCTTTTTCAACTGCACCCAAAAGTGAATCTTGTTGTGATTTACTAAATCTGTGGATCTCATCAATAAACAAAATAGGATTTTTTTCAGTAAAAAGCCCTCCACTTTGCTTGGCTTTGTTAATAACGTCACGAACATCTTTTACTCCAGAGCTGATAGCACTCAAAGTATAGAAAGGTCGCTTAGATTCTTTAGCAATGATGTTTGCAAGGGTTGTTTTTCCAATCCCAGGAGGTCCCCATAAAATTAACGATGGAATGATTCCTCGTTTTATGTGAAGTGTTAATGCACCTTTTTCACCTACTAAATGCTGTTGGCTAATATAGTCCGTTAAATTTTGAGGTCTTATACGTTCAGCTAAAGGTTCATTCATACTGTAAAAATACTAATAATTATAATTTTAAAGTGATTTAAGTTTAACATTTGTACTAGAAACAACTAAGATTTAAAATTATAAATATATTTTTTAACTATGATTCATAATTGTATTTTTGATTTATGTCAGAACATCAATTTAAATACAATTCTAGGGTTATTTCCATACCGTTAGTTGTTATTGTACTTATTTGGTTGGTATATATTTTTGAAATTAAGTTTGGTTATAATTTTAATAAATATGGTGTATACCCAAAGTCAATCAAAGGTTTAAGAGGAATTATTTTTGCACCATTTATTCATAGTAATATAAAACATTTAGCAAGTAACACTATTCCTTTGGCAGTAATGTTAGGGTGTCTGTATTATTTCTATTTTAAAGTAGCAAATAAAGTACTTATATTAGGAATGTTAATAAGTGGTTTTTTAACGTGGTTAATAGCAAGACCTTCGTATCATATTGGAGCCAGTGGAGTTATTTATCTATTGGTAAGTTTTATTTTTTTTAGTGGAATTTTTAGAAAATATTACAGGCTGATAGCAGTATCTTTAACAGTAGTTTTTTTATATGGAAGTATGGTTTGGTATATTTTCCCTGTAGAGGAAAGGATTTCTTGGGAAGGTCATTTATCAGGTTTTTTAACAGGCTTTGTTTTTGCATTCATATTCAAAAACATAGGGCCAAAACCAGAAAAATATCAATTTACTAAAGATGAATCGTTTGACAGCTTATTTGATGAAGATGGAAATTACAATCCACCAATCGAAGAAATTGATGAAAATGCTTAAAAAGTAATTAATTAAGATTGCTTATTTTTTTAAGCGTTGCCTAGTGGCTTCGTACAAAAAAGCTCCACAAGCTACTGAAACATTTAAAGACTCAATTTCTCCTAGCAAAGGTAATTTGGCTTTATGTTCTACAATTTTCAAAATTGAAGGATTAATACCTCTATCTTCAGAACCCATTATAATTGCTGTAGGTTTCGTTAAATTTATATCATAAATTAAATGATCAGTTTTCTCGGTAGCAGCTACAATTTGTATATCTGCAGCTTGGAATTGAAAAATGGCATCTTTAATATGATCAACTTTACAAATAGGAATTTTAAAAGCAGCTCCAGCAGAAGTTTTAATAGTATCTGCACTTATAGGTGCGTTTCCTTGTTTTTGAATAACAATACCATTGACTCCTGTACATTCAGCGGTTCTAATAATAGCTCCAAAATTTCTTACATCGGATAATTGATCTAAAAGTAAAAATAAAGGAGTAGGAGTATGCTCTAAAGTTTGGTAAATTAAACTATCTAGTTCTACAAAATCAATTGGGGAAGTTTGTGCAATAACGCCTTGGTGATTACTGTTTTTTGATAATCTATTTAGTTTTTCAATAGGCACGTAACTTGTTGCTATGTTATTACTTTTTATTAGCGTGTTTAATTCTGAAAATAAAGAACCGCTTAACCCTTTTTGTAAATATATTTTACTAATAGTTTGACCAGCATTTATTGCTTCAATAATTGCTCTAATACCAAATATTTTTGAAATTTCATTTTCCATGATGCAAATGTATGTAAAATAAAAAAACCACCGCTATAGCGGTGGTTTTTATTTAAGATCTAAAATTATTTTTAGAAGCCTGGATTTTGAACCATATTTGAATTGGCGTCCATTTCAGCTTGAGGAATTGGCCAAGCTAATTTTGGATCTCCATAAGGAATAGTGGCTAAGAAATTTTGTTGAATAGATATTTTTTCAATATCACTTCCAGTTCTTAATAAGTCATCATAACGGAATCCTTCAAAAATTAATTCTTTTCTTCTTTCATTAAGAATATCTTCTTTTGTTAGTGGAGCTGCGTAAGGACTAGCGCCTCTATTAGAAGTAATTTTATTAATTTGAGTTAATGCATCGCCTCCAGTTTCTAACAAAGCTTCTGCATAGTTTAAAATTACCTCTTCATATCTTATAATTGAAACATTATCATATCCTTGATTATCTGGATATTTTCCTAAGTTTCTTAACATAGTTCCTTCATACCCTAAGATACCAGCTCTAACGTCTCCAGTTTCATATAAATTTATTACTTCATCTAAAACTTGAACATCACCGTAGCTACCTCCACCTGTAGTTCTGAATATGTATGCTAATCCATCAATACCTTGATTATCAGTGTTGTTGAATGCTAATTCAAAAATTGAATTTGATGAACCATCCTGACCCCATGAAGCAACATAATCTCCAGCACCAATAATAGAGTATAGTTGAGAATTTATTACAGCTTCAGCAGCAGATTTAGCAGTTGACCAATCTCCAAAATAAACAGCAACTCTTGATTCTAAAGCTTTAGCAGTATATTTTGACATAAATTCTTTACTAGCGTCATAATAAGTGTCATCCATCATATTAAAAGCAGTGTTCAAATCTGCTATAATAAGATTTTTTACTTCATCAACTGTATTACGCGCTGGAAATAAATCATCACCTTTAAATTCAGTTACATATGGTACACCTAAATTTCCACCAACATGTTGTTGACCGTATTGCTTCACTAAATCAAAATGAGCAAGAGCTCTCATTGCGTAGGCTTGACCTTGCATATGTTTACCATAAGCCTGATCACCTGATAAAGTAGAAATGTCAGTGCCTATTATAATATTAGCACGAGCAATTGTTGAGTAAGCTTCTTCCCAAAAATAGCCTGAATTTGCTGTATAAGTAAATGATGCCTGAGTTGTAAATCTTCCAGAGTTACCATTAGAAAAACAATTGTCAGTTCTAACTTCATTTGTTACAATGTAATCTCTACCATAATATCCAGAGACTGTCATTTGACTGTAAGCCCCTTTTAATATTCCATATAAGTTATTTACATCTACAATACTACCTTCAACTGATTTATTTTGTTCCAAACTTGGATCTAAATCATCTGTTGAACATGATGTAAACGAAATAAAAAATATGAAAAGTAATGTGTATAATATATTTATTTTTTTCATGATTTCTTAAAATTTAATGTTAATACCAAATATTATTGACTTAACTGGAGGTGTTGTTAAAGATGTAAATCCACCAGAGTCAATTTCTGGATCATATTTTAATAAGTCATCTTTAACCCAAGTATATAAATTAGTTCCTCTAACAAATAATCTCAACCCATCAATTCCAATAGATTCAACTATATCACTATTGAAATCATGTCCAAAAGTAAGATTTTTAAGTCTAAAGTAATCACCAGCATAAAGGAATTTAGAGTGTAATCTCCAAGGGTCAGTTGTTGCACGGAATCTACCAAATCTTGTTCCTGTATCACCAGGTTGTTGCCATCTGTCTAAAACAGCATCAACACCTTGATAATAAGCGGTAGTAAAGAAGTCAGTACCATTAGTATAACGTGCCCAATCCTCATAAACTTTATGTCCACCAGCATAGTATCCATTGGCATCTAAAAAGAAACCTTTGAAATCTACATGGATATTCATACCTGCAGTAACTTTTGGTATTGCACTTCCTCCCATCCAAACTTGTTTAGCTTGATTATAATCATTTGTTGTTTCAGTTCCTTTGCCTTCAACATACCATAATTCATCACCATTGGTAGGATCAACTCCAGCCCATTCTCTCATATACCATCCATATACTGGGTGTCCAGTTTCAACTCTTGTTGTACTTGAAGTAATATTGATTTCTTCACCATTACCATCTTTAGCTAACTCAAGAACTTCGTTTTTAGTTGTAGCAACATTACCTCCTAAAGATAAATTAAAGTCTTCTGATTGAACAATGTTGAAATTCATTTCTAATTCAAAACCTTTATTTTCCATTCTACCAATGTTTCTTGTTTGAGAAGTGAAACCAGTAGTACGTGATAAAGGAACATTTAATAATAAGTCTTTAGATTCTCTTCTAAAATAACCAAATGAACCACTAATTTTATTTTGGAATAAACCAAAATCTAAACCAAGATCAAGTGTGTGCGAAGTTTCCCAAGATAAATCGTTGTTCCCAAAAGTACTAGGAGATGTAGCTCCTTCTCCAGCATAATCTGATCCAAAAGAGAATAAAGCTTGGTACTGGTTTAATGAAATATTAGCATTACCAGTAACTCCATAAGAAGCTCTCAACTTTAAATTGTTTACAAAATCACTATCAGCTAAGAAATTTTCCTTATGAATGTTCCAAGCTGCACCAACAGACCAAAAATCACCCCATCTTTTATCTTTTGCAAATCTTGAACTACCTTCACGTCTATAAGTTGCATCAAGAACATATTTACTGTCAAAAGCAGTATAATGTACAGTACCTAAGTACGATGCAACAGCCCAATCGTTAAAGTAGGAGTTAGCTGTTGTAGGATTACCTGCAGAAGCTAAGTTTGTCAATCCTGTATCAGCAAAATTATCTCCATCAGCTTCTAAGTAATAGTATCTACTTTTTTGCCATTCTTGTAATACTTTAAAGTCAAATTTGTGATCTTCATTTAATTCATAAGAATAATCTAATGAATTTTGGAATACATAAATAGCATTGTTACTATGTGCTTGCCATCCGTAACCATTTGTTTCACCATCTCCATCACCTCTTACAGGGTTTCTATATCTTTTATAGTTATAAACTTGATAGTCAATATTTATTCTAGATGTGAAACTTAAATTTTCAATTGGAGTTTCCCAATTTAAAGAGTTATTAGATAAAATTCTAGTGAATTTTGATTCATCAATATCTTCTTGAGCAATCCAAAGTGGGTTAGGTAATGAAGTACCAAAAATATTAATCTCACCATCATCTGTATAAGCAGGCTCAATTGAAGGGTTAAAATACTTTACAGCTCTTGGAGAAGAAAAATATGCACTATTTTCTAATAAACCATCTTGGAAAGAGTGTGAAGCGGAATTTCTAGTAGTAAATTTAATTTTATCGGTAAAATCTTTACTAAAATTAACATTTCCTGTTATTCTATCAAAATCAGCTCCAATTACAGTAGCTTCTTGTTTGAAATATCCTAAAGCAGTATAGAAATTATAAGTTTCATCTCCACCTGTTGCAGAAATATTATATTCTTGTACAGGGGCATCCTCATTGGTAATTAGTTTTTGCCAGTCTGTTTCTTGTCTTCCGTTAGCATTCCAAACAACATAATCAGTACCAAATGCATTAGGATTACTTTCATAAAAAGCTTGTGCTCCATCTTTATTAAAACCATATGTTTCACCATATGTATTATAAATTGCTTCATAAAATAACATCTCTCTTTCAGCTCCTGTCAATACATCTGGTCCATCAGTAGCATCGTTTTGAAATCCGTATGAAGAACTAAAATTAAAAGTTGTTTTTCCAGATTTTCCACTTTTTGTTGTTATTACAATAACTCCATTAGCACCTCTAGCTCCATAAGCTGCAGTTGCTGACGCATCTTTTAGCACAGTAATACTTTCAATACTAGCACTATTAATACTTGCTAATGCTGAAAATGAAGAACCTGAACTAGTAGCAGATACATTATCATTGGTCATTGGCACCCCATCTATAACATATAAAGGCTCATTTCCTGCTGTAATTGAACTTACACCTCTAATACGGATATCAGAAGTAGATCCAGGTGTACCAGAATCTCCATTAAATACTAAACCAGCAACCTTCCCTTGTAATACAGCATCTACAGAAGCTACAGGTACTTGTTCAATTTCTTCAGATTTAATCTGAACAGTAGAACCTGTTATTTCTGTCTTTCTTTGAGAACCATAACCTAAAATAACAACTTCTTCTAATAGGTTAGATCCAGTCATGGTTACATCAATAGTATTAGATGTTCCAACTGTTCTTTCAACAGTATTCATACCTACATAGCTGAAGACGATAACATCTCCAACGCTTGCTTTTAAGGTAAATTTACCATCAAAATCAGTTTGAGTACCATTAGTTGTACCTTTAACAATAACATTTACTCCAGGTAAAGGACCCGTTTCATCCGAAACAGTACCTGAAATCGTTTTTTCTTGGGCAAAAGAAATTTGCACCATTAACGCTAATAGAAGCGTTAAAATTCCATTAAACTTTGTTTTCATTGTAAAATTGTTTGAATTAATTTTTGTCAAAAATCATAAATTATAATCAAAATACCTAATTAATTGTTAAAATTAACATAAGAAAATGTTATTTTTTATGAGATATTATTTAGTAGATGTTAATTTTTAAAAAGGGTTGCGTTAAGTTTAACATAGAAATTAATCGATAAAACTATTTTGTATAATATATATTTTAAACGTTGACTTTAAGACAAAAAAAACCTATGAGTGAAACTCATAGGTTTTTATAGTTTAAATTATTAAAAATTCTAGTTTCCTACACCAACAATGTCCCAAAAGACTCTTGAAGATTTTAAATCACCTCCCATTGCAGCACTTGCAGCTTCATAATTTGCGCCATTCACATCAGCATCATCATTTCCATAAATGTATCTTCTTGGAACTGGTTCTCCAGAGATAGCAGGTCTTGTCATCGTGTTTGGATAATCTAGCATTCTCCATGAACTCCACGCTTCAAATCCTCTTCCGTATAAAGCAATGTATTTTTGGTTACCTATCACTTCTTTCCAGCTTGATCCTGCTGTATTATATGCAACGCTTGTTTGTGCTAAATAAGTATCAGCGTCTCCTTCTGATCCTCCCCAATAGATAATTGAAGCTTTCACACCTTCATTATAGTACATTTCAGCATCACCAGAAATTAAGTTTCTTTCAACCGCTTCAGCTAATAAAAATTGCACTTCATCGTAGCTCATTAAAATACCCTCTAAATCAGGGGTATGCCATAAGTCACCAATATGAGTATAATCTGTGTAAGAAGACCCAACGCCATAAGTAGCTCCAATATAAGGATCTTTATTATCTGCCATAAATACAGAAGCTCTAGGATCATTTAAAGGTGTAATGATATCTACAAAAGTATTAGCAAGTATAAAGTCATTACGTCCAGATTGAACTAAACTTGTCCATACTGGGTTAGTATTTGGTGGGCTTACTTCAAAAGGGAATGCAGCATTGTCACTTGAAGAAGTAAAGACACCTGCAGCAACAGCTTGGCTAGCTAGCTGTGAAGATCTTGAAGAATCAAAATCTGCAGTACGAACAGCCATTCTTAATTTTATAGAGTTTCCAAATTTTTTCCATTGTGAAATATCTCCATTATAAAGTAAATCAGCGGTACCAAATGAATCTCCAGAACTTAATTGAGAAAGTGCAGCATCTAAACGGGCAAATAAATCGGCATATATTGCTACATCATCATCATAGACAGGTAGTAAATTATCTACTCCTTGTAAAGCTTCAGAATATGGAATATCACCATAGGTATCTACCAAAATATGCCAAACAAAAACTTGCATTATTTCTGCAACAGCTAACTGATTAGTTTTTGTAGTTGCATCAATAAATTGATCTTCATTTATGATTCTTTTTGCTTCATTAATGTCCATTAAAACATCTCTATATAAATATAGGAAAAAATTACCTCCAATATCTCTACCTGTAAGGTCGTAATTTACTTCATCAGTATATTGAGTTTCTGTCCAATATTGAGCAAATAACTTAAAGATATTGTAGTTTACACTGGTGCTTGTCATTCTTAAAGCAAGGTCTCTTTGAGAGCTGGTTATTAAATACCCAGCAGGAACTTCACTTGGATTCTTATCATCCACGTTCCATCCTTCAAAATCCTCACATGAAGAAAATGTGATGCCTATAAGAAAGGCTATTATAAATATTTTTTTCATTTTTTCTATTTTTAAAATTCTAATTTAACACTAAATCCATAATCTTTAGTAGATGGATATGCACCTGACTGATAACCTTGAACATTACCAGAGCTTAAACCAGCTTCAGGATCTCCATAAGGTAAAGATTTGTCAATAATCCATAAGTTTCTCCCAATTGCAGTAAATGTTAAATTTTGGATAAAACTATTGCTTAGGTATTTTTTAGGAAGAGTGTAAGCTAATGATACTTCTCTTAGCTTTACAAATCCTGCATCATATACATGTTGAGCATTTACAGCTTTTGACCATCCAAGTGCATGTGCATAATAGTCCATTCTAGCTCTTGTTGTATTAGGACTACCATCAGCATTAACACCATCTAATAAGATTCCTCCTCCTTCTGATATAGGAAGACGCATAGGGTTTCCTAATTCGTTATTTCCAGCAGTTTCAGGATATAAACCTGTACCCATACCATACCAAGTATCTAATGAAAATACATGACCTCCTTTTTGCATATCAATTAAGAAACTAAAAGAGAAGTCTTTATATTTAAAGCTGTTACTAATACCACCTTTCCAGTCTGCTTGGAAAGATCCTAAATCTTCATTAGGACCAGATTTTACATATGCTCCGTTATCTCCAACAATTTTTCCTCCATTTTCATGGAAAACATAATTTGTACCTTTAATCATACCATAAGGTTCACCTACAGTTGCATTTATTGACACACCACCTTGTAAAGATGCTAATTGAAGATTGTCAAGTCCAGAAGCTAAAGAAAGTACTTCACTCTTGTTTTTACCCCAATTTACATTTACTCTCCATTCGAAATTGTTATTTTTAATTGGAGAACCTGATAATGCTAATTCGATACCTTTATTTTGAATTTCACCAGCATTTAACCATTGTCCTGTATAACCAATAGCAGGTGTTACAGAAACAGGGGTTAATAAATCAGTAGATTTTTTATCATAAAAAGATACATCAAATCCTAATCTATTGTTTGCAAATTTCATCTCTAAACCTATCTCCGCTTCATTTGATTCCTCATTAGTTAAATTAGAGTTGTTGTTTGTTGAAGGTAAAGATGCAGATGCGTTTCCTCCTACAGGAGTGTTTAAATCGTAAGTGTTATATACTGATAAAGCTTGTGCAGCATTACCGGTCTTAGCATAACCTACTCTTAATTTACCAAAAGATATAAAATTAGCATTTAATAATTTAGAAAATACTAAACTCCCTGATATTCCATAGTAATCATATTCGTTATCATTTTGAGGTAAAGTGGATGCAATATCTCTTCTGTATGAACCTTCAACAAATAATAAACTTTTATAACCTAAAGAAAGGTTTACATAATATCCATCTACACCTTTTAAGAACTCTCTTTGAGTTGGTGCTAAAATAGCATTTGCGGAGTTACTCAAAGAGTATAAACCATCAACATTGATTCCTCCATTAGTAGAAGCAAATAAAGTTGAGTATTTTTGTCTCATTATGTTTGTTCCTATTACAGCTGCTAAATTAATATCTTCATTAAGATCTTTATTAATGTTAAACATAAAGTCATAATTATTTTCTGTAAATGACTCATTAAAGATACTGTAATTTGAAACTGCAGTACTGTTGTTATTAATACGTTCTTCTTGATTTCCTGCATAAGTATCTAAAGAAGCTCTTGCTAATATAGATAACCAATCATTTATCTCGTAATTTAATGAAACATTTCCGAAGACACGATTTCTTAAATCTGTTTCATAATTTTCATATCTCATAAAATATACGTTGTCATGATAAATAGCGTGTAAATCATGATTGATATAAGAAGTATTCCAAGTGATGTTATCTCGTGTTGCAAAATAAGCTTCTTTTTGTTGTTGAACATCAACATTTGTTTGCCACCATTGTTTGGCTGTTTGCATAAAGTTTTGAGAGTCGTATCCAGTTCCATAGCGTCCTTTACCTTTAGTTTTAACATAAGTAACTTTGGCATTAGCTGTTAATTTATCAGTTAATTTATAGCTAGCTCCAAAATCAACATTGTCTCTTTTGATTTCACTATTAGGCATAATACCGGTCTGGTTCAGTTTTGTATAAGCAAGTCTAAATGTTCCTTTTTCATTTGAACCATCAAGAGCAACACTATTAAAAATAGAAGCACCAGTTTCAAAAACTGAAGCTGGACCATTTTTACCTGCAACCCAAGGAGAAGCTTGTCCATAGGTGTCTAACTGAGGATACCATGAATCCCATTGATAAACCATTAAGTTGGGATCAAAAGGAACTGTTCCAAATGAACCATCCCAATCTGAAAGTGTGTATGCTTCGTCTATTCCATCGTTATTTTGATCTTCATAGTAAAAGCCTCCAGGATGGAATCCATCATAATAACCTGCACCATATTGGTCTTGGTATTTAGCGAATGTGTCTTCATTAAATTTGTTGAATGTTACGGAAGAATTTATAGTAACACCAATCCCTTTCTGAGTAGTTCCTTTCTTAGTCG
Organism: Lutibacter aestuarii; assembly: GCF_042676885.1. NCBI lineage: Bacteria > Pseudomonadati > Bacteroidota > Flavobacteriia > Flavobacteriales > Flavobacteriaceae > Lutibacter > Lutibacter aestuarii. The sequence continues at coordinate 157,862 of NZ_JBHTIC010000005.1, read as the reverse complement.
TTATTACTACTACACCATTAGCTGCTCTTGATCCGTAAAGCGCTGTTGCTGCTCCACCTTTTAAGATGTTTATAGATTCAATATCATCAGGATTTACATCTTGGGCAGCATTTCCGTAGTCATAACCAGCTCTACCAGTTGTTTGATCTGAACTGTTGTTGTTTAAGTTACTTATTGGTACACCATCAATAACAAAAAGTGCTTGGTTAGATCCATAAAGTGATGAATAACCACGAATAACAACGTTGGTTGATCCTCCCATAGTTCCACTACTTTTAACATCAATACCTGCTATTTTACCAGATAAGGAGTTAACGAAGTTAGGGTCTTTAACCGTATTAACGGCATCACCTTTAACTTCTTGAGTAGAATAACCTAAACTTTGTTTTTCACGTTTAATACCTAAAGCTGTAACAACAACTTCTTCTAGAGCTTCTGCACTTTCAGTAAGAGTAACGTTAATTACATTTGAATCTCCAATGGTTCTTTCAACTGTTTGCATACCAATATAGCTAAACTGTAATACAGAGCCAACTGCTGCTTTAATTGAATAATTACCATCAAAATCTGTTTGGGTACCTACTGTGGCACCTTTAACTAGAACTGTTACACCAGGTAGAGGTCCGCTTGCATCGGAAACTTTACCAGTAACAGTTTTTTCTTGTGCAAATGAAATTTGCACCATAAACGCTAAAATAAGCGTTAAAAAACCATTAAACTTTGTTTTCATTATATAATTATTTGAATTAATTGTTTCAAAAATCTTAATTATTTGTTAATAAAACAAACTTTTTCGTGTTAAACTCTTAAAATATGTTAAAAAAAGTTAAAAACATTACTTTTTATTAACATAAAGAGTGCGATAAATTCACGACTTAAAAATTATTAAAAATGTAATTCTATTGATAATATGCTGCTTTTTATTCTATAAAATTTGAACCAGCTTTTGAATTTTAAAAATCATTAATTTTAGTAAAATGATTTTTTCATAATTTGAAATTAATACTGTTTAGTTGTTAACTCTTATGAATATTTTTGTAGATGATTTGAGCTATTTACAATGAAAGGAAAGCTGCATTTTGATTAATAACATATATATGGTATAGAGGGAAGCTTTTTTGAGTTTGAATTTAAACTCAAAAAAATAAATATCTACGTATTTGATTAACAAGAAATTATTTGTACATTTGCAAACTCTTTGAAAAGAGCTAATAAATATAAAAGTAAAAACAATAACAAAATTCTAGTATGCCAACAATTTCGCAATTAGTACGAAAAGGAAGAACCAAAATAACTAAGAAGAGTAAATCGGCTGCTTTAAATTCATGTCCTCAACGTAGAGGGGTATGTACACGTGTTTATACTACAACACCAAAAAAACCTAATTCAGCAATGCGTAAAGTTGCAAGGGTAAGGTTAACAAATGGTAACGAGGTAAATGCATACATTCCTGGGGAAGGACATAATTTACAAGAGCACTCGATAGTATTAGTTAGAGGTGGAAGGGTTAAAGATTTACCAGGAGTTAGGTATCATATTGTTCGTGGAGCATTAGATACTGCTGGTGTTGATGGAAGAACTCAACGTCGCTCTAAATATGGTACAAAAGCACCTAAAAAGTAATTTTAAAAAACTTTAATGTAAAGACATGAGAAAAAGAAGAGCGAAAAAAAGAGTTCTTTTACCAGATCCAAAGTTTAACGATCAATTAGTAACACGTTTTGTAAATAACTTAATGTGGGATGGTAAAAAATCTGTAGCTTTTAAAGTATTCTATGATGCATTAGACATTGTAGAACAAAAAAAACAAGATGAAGAAAAATCAGCGTTAGAGATCTGGAAAGATGCATTAAGTAATGTTATGCCACAAGTTGAGGTTCGTAGCCGAAGAGTTGGGGGTGCTACTTTTCAAATTCCATCGCAAATTAGACCTGACCGAAAGGTATCTATTGCAATTAAATGGTTGATTTCTTATTCAAGAAAGCGTAATGAAAAATCAATGGCTCAGCGTTTAGCTGCAGAAGTTTTAGCCGCTGCTAAAGAAGAAGGAGCTGCTGTTAAGAAAAGAATTGATGTTCATAAAATGGCTGATGCTAATAAAGCATTCTCTCACCTAAGATTTTAATAAGTAGTTAGAAAATGGCAAGAGATTTAAAATATACAAGAAATATAGGGATAGCTGCTCATATTGATGCAGGTAAAACTACATGTACAGAGCGTATTCTTTATTATACGGGTGTTTCACATAAATTAGGAGAGGTACATGATGGTGCTGCAACTATGGATTGGATGGAACAAGAACAAGAAAGAGGTATTACAATTACATCAGCAGCTACACATTGTGAATGGTTGTATAGAGATCAAAAATATGCAGTGAATATCATTGACACTCCAGGTCACGTTGACTTTACAGTGGAGGTGGAGCGTTCACTTCGTGTTTTAGATGGTGTTGTTGCTTTATTTAGTGCGGTTGATGGTGTTGAACCTCAATCAGAAACTGTTTGGAGACAAGCTGATAAATATAAAGTTCCTCGTTTAGGATTTGTAAATAAAATGGATCGCCAAGGAGCTGATTTCTTTAATGTGTGTAAACAAGTTAGAGAAATGTTAGGTGGTAACCCTGTTCCATTACAAGTTCCTATTGGAGATGAGATAGATTTTAAAGGAGTTGTAGATTTAATTTCTAAGAAAGCAATTGTTTGGAATGAACATGATATGGGGATGACTTATGAAGAAATCGAAATCCCTGAAGAATTAGCTGATGATGTAGAAATGTATAGAGCTCAGTTAGTTGAAGCCGTTGCAGAATACGATGAAGAATTGTTAGAAAAATTCTTTGAAGACGAAGATTCAATTTCTGAAGACGAAATAATTGCTGCCTTACGCGCTGCAACTTGTGATATGTCTATTATTCCAATGATGTGTGGTTCTGCCTTTAAAAATAAAGGAGTTCAAGCAATGTTAGATGCAGTTATGAGATTTTTACCTTCTCCTTTAGATGTTGAAGCTATTGAAGGTGTAAAACCAAATACTGATGAACCTGCATTTAGAAAACCAAGTGTAAAAGAACCTTTTTCTGCATTAGCATTTAAAATTGCTACAGATCCATTTGTTGGGCGTTTAGCTTTCTTCCGTGCCTATTCTGGTGCTTTAGATGCTGGCTCATACGTGTTAAATACTCGTTCAGGAAAAAAAGAGCGTATTTCACGTATTTATCAAATGCATGCAAATAAACAAGAACCAATAACAAGAATTGAAGCAGGAGATATTGGTGCTGCTGTAGGATTTAAAGATTTAAAAACTGGAGATACAATTTGTGATGAAAAGCACCCAATTGTACTAGAGTCTATGTCTTTCCCAGAACCTGTAATTGGTATTGCAGTTGAGCCTAAAACTAAAGCTGATGTTGATAAATTAGGAATGGCTTTAGGTAAATTAGCGGAGGAAGATCCTACTTTCCAAGTAAAAACTGATGAAGCTTCGGGACAAACAATTATTTCAGGAATGGGTGAACTTCACTTAGAAATTATTGTTGATCGTTTAAAACGTGAGTTTAAGGTAGAAGTAAATGAAGGACAACCTCAGGTAGAATATAAAGAAGCTATTACAGCTAAAGCTGATCACCGTGAAGTGTATAAAAAACAATCAGGTGGACGTGGTAAATTTGCTGATATCAAATTTATTATGGAGCCAGTTGAAGACACTACTAAAGCTGGGTTAGTTTTTGTTAATGAAATTAAAGGTGGTAATGTACCTAAAGAATATATTCCTTCTGTTGAAAAAGGTTTCAAAGAAGCTATGAAAAACGGTCCTTTAGCTGGATACGAAATGGATAGCATGAAAATAACCTTATATGATGGATCTTTCCACGCAGTAGATTCTGATCAATTATCTTTCGAATTAGCAGCTAAAATGGGTTATAAAGCAGCTTCAAAAGCAGCTAAAGCTGTAATTTTAGAGCCAATTATGAAGTTAGAAGTTGTTACTCCAGAAGAAAATATGGGTGACGTTGTTGGAGATTTAAATAGAAGAAGAGGTCAAGTAAACTCAATGAGTGATAGATCTGGAGCTAAAGTTGTAAAAGCAAATGTTCCATTATCTGAAATGTTTGGCTATGTAACTACTTTAAGAACATTATCTTCAGGTAGAGCTACATCTTCAATGGAATTTTCACATTACGATCAATGTCCATCAAATATTGCTGAAGAAGTAATAGCTAAAGCAAAAGGTTAATCTCTAAATTATAAACGATGAGTCAAAAAATTAGAATAAAATTAAAATCGTACGATTACAATTTAGTAGATAAATCTGCTGAGAAAATCGTAAAAACGGTAAAAAATACTGGTGCAGTTGTAAACGGACCAATACCATTACCAACTCATAAAAAGATTTTTACAGTATTACGTTCACCACACGTAAACAAAAAATCTAGAGAGCAATTCCAATTAAGTTCTTATAAAAGATTATTAGACATTTATAGTTCATCATCAAAAACTATTGATGCTTTAATGAAATTAGAACTTCCAAGTGGAGTTGAGGTAGAAATTAAAGTTTAAGTACTTTAATATCGAGATAACAATCTCGATGACATGTCCGGAGCGATTGACGAAGGAAAAACGGAAAAATACATTCAGGGTTGAAGTATTTTGACCCTGTTTTTTTGAAATAAAAATAAATAATAATTAAATTAAATTAAAATGTCTGGGTTAATAGGAAGAAAAATCGGAATGACCAGCTTATTTGACGAGAATGGGAAGAATATTCCTTGTACTGTTATTGAAGCAGGTCCATGCGTAGTTACCCAAGTCAGAACTGAAGAAGTTGATGGGTACAAAGCCCTTCAATTAGGTTTCGATGACAAAAAGGCAAAAAGCTCTAATAAAGCTTTAGATGGTCACTTTAAAAAAGCTGGAACCACTGCCAAAAAACAAGTTATCGAATTTCAAGGTTTTGAGGAGGAGCACAATTTAGGTGATCAAATAACAGTTGAACTTTTTTCAGAAGGTGAGTTTGTGGATGTTTCAGGAACTTCTAAAGGAAAAGGTTTTCAAGGGGTAGTAAAACGTCACGGTTTTGGTGGTGTTGGTCAAGCTACTCACGGTCAGCATAACCGTTTAAGAGCTCCAGGTTCTATCGGTGCTGCATCTTATCCTGCAAGAGTATTCAAAGGAATGCGTATGGCAGGAAGAATGGGAGGAGATAAAGTAACAGTTCAAAATTTAAGAGTTTTAAAAGTAGTTCCAGAAAAGAACTTACTAGTGGTTAAAGGAGCAGTTCCTGGTCATAAAAACGCTTATGTAATTATTCAGAAATAATGAAAGTATCAGTTTTAGACATACAAGGAAAAGATACAGGAAGAAAAGTTGAACTTTCTGATGCTGTATATGGAATTGAGCCAAATAAACATGCAGTATACTTAGATGTAAAGCAATTTTTGGCTAACAAAAGACAAGGAACTCACAAATCTAAAGAGAGAGCTGAAATTGCTGGTAGTACTCGCAAAATTAAAAAGCAAAAAGGTACAGGTACAGCTCGTGCAGGTAGTATTAAATCTCCTGTGTTTAGAGGTGGAGGAAGAATATTTGGTCCAAGACCAAAAGATTATTCATTTAAATTGAATAAAAACTTAAAAAGATTAGCTCGTAAATCAGCATTAAGCATTCAAGCAAAAGAGAACAATATTATCGTTGTTGAAGATTTTAATTTTGACTCTCCAAAAACGAAAAACTTTACTGCTGTATTAACTGCTTTAGGAATCGAAAACAAAAAATCTTTATTTGTGTTGGCTGAACAAAATAATAATGTATATTTGTCATCGCGCAATTTAAAACGTTCAAAAACGATAACTAATTCAGGTTTAAGCACTTACGAATTGTTAAATGCAAATAAAGTAGTTCTTTCTGAAGCTTCTTTAGAAGGAATTGAATCTAATTTAAGTAAATAGGTAAGTAGATATGAAGATTTTAATTAAACCTATTATAACGGAAAAAGCAACAAACGATAGCGAATTATTTAATCGTTATGCTTTTGTTGTAAATAAAAAAGCTAACAAACTTGAAATTAAAAATGCCGTAGAACAAGCTTATGGTGTTGCAATTGAGAGTGTAAGAACTATGAATTATCCAGTTCAACGCAAAACTAAATACACTAAAAGTGGTATGGTTGAAGCAAAATCTGGAGCTTATAAAAAAGCAATTGTGCAGTTAGCCGAAGGAGAAAGTATTGATTTTTACAGCAATATCTAAGAAAAGATAAAAATGTCAGTTAGAAAATTAAAACCAATAACACCAGGTCAGCGTTTTAGAGTAGTAAATGGGTTCGACACCATAACTACTGATAAGCCGGAGAAAAGTTTATTAGCTCCGAAAAAAAGATCTGGAGGTCGAAACAGTAAAGGGAAAATGACCATGCGCTATATAGGTGGTGGTCATAAAAAACAATATCGTATTATTGATTTCAAAAGAAATAAAAGCGGTGTCCCTGCAACTATTAAATCGATTGAATATGATCCAAACCGTACCGCGTTTATTGCGCTAGTAGCATATGCAGATGGTGAAAAAAGATACATAATCGCTCAAAGTGGTTTAAAAGTTGGCCAAACAGTAATTTCTGGTGAAGGAGCTACTCCTGATGTTGGAAATACTATGTTGTTAAGTGATATTCCATTAGGAACTACAATTTCTTGTATTGAGTTACATCCAGGTCAAGGGGCTGTTATGGCTCGTAGTGCTGGATCATTTGCTCAATTAATGGCAAGAGATGGGAAATATGCAACAGTTAAATTGCCTTCAGGTGAAACAAGAATGATTTTGTTAACATGTATGGCAACAATTGGTGTAGTGTCTAATTCAGATCATCAATTATTAGTTTCTGGTAAAGCGGGTAGAACTCGTTGGTTAGGTAGAAGACCAAGAACTAGACCAGTAGTAATGAACCCTGTAGATCATCCAATGGGTGGTGGAGAAGGACGTTCATCTGGAGGTCATCCAAGATCTAGAAACGGTATACCTGCAAAAGGTTACAAAACAAGATCTAAGACTAAGGCGAGTAATAAGTATATTTTAGAACGTAGAAAAAAATAATTGAGATATGGCACGTTCATTAAAAAAAGGACCTTACGTTTTTCATAAGCTTGAGAAAAAAGTAAATGAAAATTTAGAATCAGGAAAAAAATCAGTAATCAAAACATGGTCTAGAGCCTCTATGATTACTCCAGATTTTGTTGGTCAAACTATAGCTGTTCATAACGGACGCCAGTTTGTACCAGTTTATGTAACTGAAAATATGGTAGGTCATAAATTAGGAGAATTTTCACCAACACGTTCATATAGAGGACATGCAGGTGCAAAAAATAAAGGAAAAAAATAAGTAGGTAATCATGGGAGTTCGTAAAAAATTAAGAGCACAGCAGATAAAAGAGGAGAAGAAGCAGATGGCTTTCGCAAAGCTTACTGGTTGTCCTACATCACCAAGAAAAATGCGTTTGGTTGCGGATTTAGTTAGAGGAGTTGAAGTTGAAAAAGCACTTCAAATCTTAAAATTCAATTCAAAAGAAGCTTCAATCAATCTTGAAAAATTATTGTTAAGTGCCATTGCAAACTGGCAAGCAAAAAATGAAGATGCAAGTATTGAAGATGCAGGTCTTTTCGTAAAGGAAATATTTGTAGATAGCGCAGGAATGTTAAAAAGATTAAGACCAGCACCACAAGGTCGTGCACACAGAATTAGAAAAAGATCTAATCATGTGACTTTAATCTTAGGAAGTAAAAATGTTAGCAATTAATCATAAGTAGAAATGGGACAAAAAACAAATCCAATAGGAAATCGTTTAGGAATTATCAGAGGATGGGATTCTAACTGGTATGGAGGAAGAAACTACGGTGATAAATTAGCTGAAGATGATAAGATAAGAAGGTATGTACATGCCCGCTTATCTAAAGCAAGTGTTTCAACTGTAATTATTGAGCGTACACTTAAACTTGTAACCGTTACTATCACTACTGCTAGACCAGGTATTATTATTGGTAAAGGAGGTCAAGAGGTAGACAAGTTAAAAGAAGAGCTTAAAAAAATTACAGGAAAAGAAGTTCAAATTAATATTTTTGAAATTAAACGTCCAGAATTAGATGCACGTTTAGTAGCTGCTAGTATTGCTCGTCAAATTGAGAATAGAATCTCTTACCGTAGAGCAATTAAAATGGCAATTGCTGCAACCATGCGTATGAATGCTGAAGGAATTAAAGTTCAGATTTCAGGTCGTTTAAATGGTGCTGAAATGGCACGTTCAGAGCATTATAAAGAAGGAAGAATTCCTCTTTCTACCTTTAGAGCTGATATTGATTATGCACTTGTTGAAGCTCATACTACCTACGGCCGATTAGGTGTTAAAGTATGGATTATGAAAGGCGAGGTTTATGGTAAAAGAGAATTATCACCGCTAGTTGGTCTTTCTAAAAAACAAGGAAAGAGCGATAGAGGTAACTCTAAAAGATCACAAGCTCGTAAAAGAAAATAAATTTTTAAAATTTAGAAGGTAAAAATGTTACAGCCAAAGAGAGTAAAATATCGTAAAGTACAGAAGGCTAAGGGAAATATGTCAGGTAATTCCCAAAGAGGACATCAACTTTCAAATGGAATGTTTGGTATCAAAGCTTTGGAACAAAATTTACTTACATCTCGTCAAATAGAAGCAGCTCGTATTGCAGCTACTCGTTATATGAAAAGAGAAGGTCAATTATGGATTAAAATATTTCCAGATAAGCCAATTACTAAAAAACCATTAGAAGTACGTATGGGTAAGGGTAAAGGTGCTCCAGAATATTTTGTAGCCGTAGTTAAACCTGGTAGAATTATGTTTGAAGTAGGTGGTGTGCCTATTGATGTTGCAAAAGAAGCTTTACGTTTAGCAGCACAAAAACTTCCTGTGAAAACTAAGTTTGTTGTAGCTAGAGATTTTGATAACGCTTAATAACCGATTAAGAAAATGAAACAATCTGAAATTATAGAATTATCAACTGAAGAGTTACAAGAGAAACTTGGAAGTTTAAAGAAGAGCTATACAGATCTAAAAATGGCTCATGCAATTTCGCCATTGGAAACTCCAATGCAATTGAGAGCGCTTAGAAGAACTGTGGCACGTGTGGCTACTGAATTAACTAAAAGAGAATTACAATAATTGTATTCAAAAGATGGAAAAAAGAAATCTTAGAAAAGAGAGAATAGGTGTAGTTTCAAGTAACAAAATGGAGAAATCTATTGTTGTTTCTGAAGTTAAAAAAATGAAACACCCTATGTACGGTAAATTCGTGTTAAGCACAAAGAAATATGTTGCTCACGATGAGAAAAATGATTGCAATATTGGAGATACTGTTAGAATAATGGAGACACGTCCAATGAGTAAATCAAAACGTTGGAGGTTAGTAGAAATCCTAGAAAGAGCAAAATAATATGTTACAAACAGAATCAAGATTACGAGTAGCAGATAATACTGGAGCTAAAGAAGTTTTAGTAATCCGCGTTTTAGGAGGAACCAAAAAACGTTATGCGTCAATTGGAGATAAAATTGTAGTAACTATTAAAGATGCTACACCAAACGGATCAGTAAAGAAAGGACAAGTTTCTAGAGCTGTTGTAGTTAGAACGAAGAAAGAAATTAGAAGAAAAGACGGGTCTTACATTCGTTTTGATGACAATGCTTGTGTATTGTTAGATGCTTCTGAGCAAATGAAAGGAACACGTGTATTTGGGCCTGTTGCAAGAGAGCTTCGTGAAAAACAATTTATGAAAATTGTATCATTAGCACCTGAAGTGCTTTAATAAACTTATAAGATTATGAAGTTAAAGATAAAATCAGGAGATACTGTTAGAGTAATGGCAGGTGACCATAAAGGGGAAGAAGGGAAAGTTGTTGAAGTTTTTCAATCTAAAAACCGTGCAATTGTAGAAGGTGTCAATATGATATCAAAACATACAAAACCTAGTGCACAAAACCCACAAGGAGGAATTGTGAAGAAAGAAGCTTCAATTCATATATCTAATTTAATGTTACTAGAAGGTGGAGAAGTAACAAAAGTTGGTTATAGAATGGAAGGTGATAAAAAAGTTAGGTTTTCTAAAAAAACTGATAAAGCAATTTAGTTATGGCTTATATACCAAGACTTAAAGAAGAGTATACTAATAGAGTAATTAAAGCTCTTACTGAAGAATACAGTTACAAAAATGTAATGCAAGTTCCTAAATTACAAAAAATTGTAATTAGTAAAGGAGTTGGAGCAGCTGTAGCTGATAAAAAATTAATTGATTATGCCGTTGAAGAGTTGACTAAAATTTCTGGTCAAAAAGCTGTATCAACTATATCTAAAAAAGACGTTGCAACCTTTAAATTACGTAAAGGAATGCCAATTGGTGCTAAAGTAACTTTAAGAGGTGAAAAAATGTACGAATTTTTAGATAGATTGGTAACTGCATCTTTACCACGTGTAAGAGATTTTAACGGAATCAAGGCAAATGGTTTTGATGGTAGAGGAAACTATAATTTAGGTATTACTGAGCAAATCATTTTCCCTGAAATTGATATCGACAAAGTAAACAAAATTAGTGGTATGGATATTACTTTTGTAACTTCTGCTCCTACTGATAAAGAAGCAAAATCATTATTAACGGAATTAGGTTTACCATTTAAAAAGAATTAAGGAATGGCTAAAGAATCAATGAAAGCCCGTGAGGTTAAAAGACAAAAATTAGTAGATAAGTATGCTGAAAAGCGCAAAGCTTTAAAAGAAGCTGGAGATTACGAGGCATTACAAAAGCTACCAAAAAATGCATCACCAGTACGTTTACACAACCGTTGTAAATTAACTGGAAGACCAAAAGGGTATATGAGACAATTTGGTATTTCACGTGTTACTTTCCGAGAAATGGCAAACCAAGGATTAATACCAGGAGTTAAAAAAGCTAGTTGGTAGAATTATAAATTGGTTTTAGGTTCAATACTTATTGAAAACCAAAACCGTAAATTATTAAAAAATGATTACAGATCCAATCGCAGATTATCTAACAAGAGTTAGAAATGCTATTATGGCAAATCACAGAGTTGTTGAAATTCCAGCATCTAACATTAAAAAAGAAATAACTAAGATTTTATTTGATCAAGGTTATATTTTAAGTTACAAGTTTGAAGACAACACTGTTCAAGGAACAATTAAGATTGCTTTAAAGTATGATAAAGTTTCAAAATCTTCAGTTATTAAGAAACTACAACGTGTAAGTACACCTGGTTTACGTAAATACGTAGGTGCAGATGAAATGCCTCGCGTATTAAATGGATTAGGTATTGCTATAATATCTACATCTAAAGGAGTTATGACAAACAAACAAGCTCGTGCTGAACACGTGGGTGGTGAAGTTTTATGTTACGTATATTAATAAAGAACTAAAGAAAGATGTCAAGAATAGGAAATAACCCAATAACTTTACCAGAAGGTGTTACATTTGAAGTAAAAGATAATGTAGTGACCATTAAAGGTAAATTGGGAGAGTTAACTCAAGAAATTACAGACGATATTACAGTTAAAACTGAAGACGGAACATTAGTTGTTGAACGCCCATCAGATAGTAAAACTCATAAGGCTAAACATGGTTTATACAGATCTTTACTAAGCAATATGATTATAGGTGTTTCTAAAGGATGGACTAAAGAGTTGGAACTTGTTGGTGTTGGATATAGAGCAAGTAACCAAGGTCAAGTATTAGATTTAGCCTTAGGTTTTTCACATAATATAGTTATAGATATAGCTCCAGAAGTTAAAGTTGAAACTGTATCAGAAAAAGGAAAAAATCCGTTAGTTAAACTAACTTCATTCGATAAGCAATTAGTTGGAGCGGTTGCGGCTAAGATTAGATCTTTCCGTAAACCAGAACCATACAAAGGAAAAGGAGTTAAGTTTGTAGGAGAAATATTAAGAAGAAAAGCAGGTAAATCTGCATAATAATTAAGATATTATGGCATTATCAAAGCTTGAAAGAAGAATTAGAATTAAGCATAGAATTAGAAAAATTGTATTTGGTACAACTACTAAACCTAGATTATCTGTGTTTAGAAGCAACAAAGAAATTTATGCTCAATTAGTAGATGATACAAAAGGTACTACAATTGTATCAGTATCATCAAGAGATAAAGATATCGAATCAACAGGTTCAAAATCAGATATTGCAAAAGCTGTAGGTAAATCTATTGCAGAAAAAGCAATTAAAAATGGTGTAGAGTCAGTTTCATTTGATAGAAATGGATTTTTGTATCACGGTAGAGTAAAAGCTCTAGCAGACGCTGCAAGAGAAGCAGGTTTAAAATTTTAGTAAATTATGTATCAAAAATACAAAAACGTAGAAAGAGTAAAACCTAGTGGGTTAGAACTACAAGATCATTTAGTTGGTGTACAAAGAGTTACTAAAGTAACTAAAGGAGGTAGAGCCTTTGGTTTTTCAGCTATTGTTGTAGTTGGAGATGGTAATGGAGTTGTTGGCCATGGATTAGGTAAATCTAAAGATGTCGCTTCAGCAATTGCAAAAGCAATTGAAGATGCAAAGAAAAATTTAGTTAGAATTCCAATTATTAACCAAACACTACCTCATGAACAAAAAGGTAAGTTTGGAGGAGCTAGAGTATATTTAAAACCAGCTTCACACGGTACAGGAGTTATAGCTGGTGGTGCGGTACGTGCGGTACTTGAGTCTGTGGGAGTACACGATGTACTTTCAAAGTCACAAGGTTCATCAAATCCACATAATGTTGTAAAAGCAACTTTTGATGCTTTATTGCAATTACGTAGTGCTAGTATGATTGCTCAAGAAAGAGGAATTTCTTTAGAAAAAGTATTTAAAGGATAAAAACAAGGAGTACGATGGCAAAAATAAAAGTAACACAAGTTAAAAGTAAAATTAGACGTCCTCAAAATCAAAAAAGAACTTTGGAGGCACTAGGTTTACGTAAGATGGGACAAGTAGTTGAGCATGAGGCGACTCCAACTATCCTTGGAATGGTAAATAAAGTTAAACACTTAGTTTCTTTTGAAGAAATTAAATAACATTTTATAAAGTAATGACATTAAATAACTTACAACCTGCAGAAGGATCAGTTAAAAATCAAGGCAAACGTGTTGGTAGAGGACAAGGTTCTGGTAAAGGAGGAACCGCTACAAGAGGTCATAAAGGAGCAAAATCTCGTTCTGGATACTCTAAAAAAGTAGGATTCGAAGGAGGCCAAATGCCTTTACAAAGACGTGTTCCTAAATTTGGTTTTACAAATATTAACCGTAAGGAATATGTAGGTGTAAATTTACATAAACTTCAAGAGTTAGTTGATAACAAAAAAATTGAAGATACTGTAACATTAGATGTTTTAGTAGAAAACCGTTTAGCACGTAGAAGTGACCTAGTGAAAATATTAGGTAATGGAGAGCTAAAAGCTAAATTGAATGTAACTGTTCATAAATTTACAGCTACAGCAAAAGCTGCAATTGAAAAAGCTGGTGGAACAGCTGAAACGTTATAATATAATTATAGATGAAAAAATTTATTCAAACCCTTAAAGACATTTGGACAATAGAAGAACTTAGAAATAAGATTTTATTGACACTTGGATTTATGACAATTTATCGTTTTGCTGCACAAGTACCATTACCTGGTATTGATATTACTGTTGCTCAAGCTGCATTACAAAATCAAACAAGTGGTGGTGGAATTTTAGGATTGTTAGATATGTTTACAGGAGGAGCTTTTGCTCAAGCATCTGTAGTAGCTTTAGGTATTATGCCTTACATATCTGCTTCTATTGTTGTTCAGCTAATGGGAATTGCTGTTCCATATTTGCAAAAATTACAAAAAGATGGTGAAAGTGGAAGGAAAAAAATCAATCAAATTACACGTTGGTTAACTATTGCTATTACGATGGTTCAAGGACCAGCTTATATTACAAATATTTACCAATTAATTCCTTCTTCAGCGTTCTACATTAGTGGAAGTATGTTTTGGATATCATCAATGGTAATTTTAACAGCTGGAACTATATTTGCAATGTGGTTAGGTGAAAAAATTACTGATAAAGGAATTGGAAATGGTATTTCATTGTTAATTATGATTGGTATTATTGCACGTTTCCCAAGTTCTTTTATTCAAGAAGCAGTTTCAAAAATTACAGCTTCTAACGGTGGTTTGATTATGATTTTGATTGAAGTAATAATGTGGTTTTTAGTAATACTTGTTTGTGTGTATTTAGTAACTGCAGTTCGAAGAATTGCTGTACAATATGCAAGAAAAACAGTAGCAGGTAACATAAAAAATGTTGCTTCTGGTGCAAGAGATTACATTCCATTAAAATTAAATTCATCTGGTGTAATGCCAATTATATTTGCACAAGCTATTATGTTTGCGCCAGCATTATTAGCAAGATCAGAAAATGATATGATTAAGTCTATTGGAATTGAATTTTCTAATATGTTTGGTTTATGGTATAATGTTTTATTTGCTTTGTTAATTATAATATTTAGTTATTTTTACACTGCAATTACAATACCAACCAATAAAATGGCTGATGACTTAAAGAGAAGCGGTGGTTTTATCCCTGGAATTAGACCAGGAAAAGATACAGCTGAAATGTTAGATAGAGTTTTATCTTTAATAACATTCCCAGGATCATTATTTTTAGCTGTAGTAGCCATACTACCTGCTATAGTTGTTAAATTTGGTTTAACACACTCTTGGGCTTTATTTTATGGAGGAACATCATTGTTAATTATGGTAGGAGTTGCAATTGATACCATTCAACAGATTAACTCTCATTTATTAAATCGTCACTATGATGGTTTAATGAAAAAAGGAACTAAAAGAAAATCAGTAGCATAATGGCAAAACAACCAGCAATACAACAAGACGGAACTATTACAGAAGCGTTATCTAACGCGATGTTTCGTGTAGAGTTGGAAAATGGACACATTGTAACAGCTCATATTTCAGGTAAAATGCGTATGCATTATATTAAATTATTACCAGGAGATAAAGTGAAGTTAGAAATGAGTCCGTACGATTTAACAAAAGCAAGAATTACTTACAGATATTAAAGGTAAAATCCGATGAAAGTTAGAGCATCAGTAAAAAAGAGAAGTGCCGAGTGCAAAATTGTGCGTAGAAAAGGCAGATTATATGTAATCAATAAAAAGAATCCTAGATTTAAACAAAGACAAGGATAGTTATGGCAAGAATAGCAGGTATTGATATTCCAAAAAACAAAAGAGGTGTTATTGCATTAACATATATTTTTGGAATAGGTAAAAGTAAAGCTAAAGAAATTTTAGCAACAGCAAAAGTTGACGAAAATACAAAAGTTCAAGATTGGACTGATCAAGAAATTCATGATATTCGTGAGGCTGTAGGTGAGTTAACAATTGAAGGTGAATTACGCTCTGAAATCCAATTGAGTATTAAACGTTTAATGGATATTGGTTGTTACAGAGGAATTCGTCATAGAACAGGATTACCTTTACGAGGTCAAAGAACCAAAAATAATTCTAGAACTAGAAAAGGTAAGCGTAAAACTGTAGCTAATAAGAAAAAAGCAACTAAATAATAACTAAATATTATGGCGAAAGCAAGTTCAAAAAAACGTAAAGTTATTGTTGAGGCAGTTGGTGAAGCACACATCACAGCTTCATTCAACAATATTATCATCTCACTTACAAATAAAAGAGGAGATGTTATTTCTTGGTCATCAGCTGGGAAAATGGGATTTAGAGGTTCAAAAAAGAATACACCATATGCTGCTCAATTAGCTGCTGAAGATTGTGCACGTGTTGCTCATGAAGCAGGAATGAGAAAAGTTAAAGTGTATGTGAAAGGACCAGGTAACGGTAGAGAATCTGCAATTAGATCAATTCATAATTTAGGAATTGAAGTTTCAGAAATCATCGATGTTACACCTATGCCACACAATGGTTGTAGACCTCCAAAAAGAAGAAGAGTATAATTAATTAAATTTTAACCGATAGGATTTTAGATTATCGAAGGATTAGCCTTAATTCATAATCCCTATCATTAACTATAAAAAATGGCAAGATATACAGGACCAAAAACTAAAATTGCTCGTAAATTTGGTGAAGCAATTTTTGGAGAAGATAAATCTTTTGAAAAAAGAAACTATCCTCCAGGACAACATGGAAATAATAGACGTAGAGGAAAAAAATCTGAATACGCAATTCAATTAGCAGAAAAGCAAAAAGCTAAATATACTTATGGTATATTAGAAAAACAATTCTCTAACATCTTCAAAAAAGCTTCTGCTTCAACTGGAGTAACAGGTGAAATTTTACTTCAATTATGTGAATCACGTTTAGATAATGTTGTTTATAGATTAGGAATTGCCCCAAGCCGAAGTGCTGCTCGTCAATTAGTATCACACAGACACATCACAGTTAATGGTGATTTAGTTAGCATACCATCATATACTTTAAGACCTGGTGATGTTGTAGCAGTAAGAGAAAAATCTAAATCATTAGTTGCTATTGAAGATTCTTTAGCTAACAGAAGTGATGTTTACGAATGGCTTACTTGGAATTCAGATACTAAACAAGGAAACTTTGTAAGTGTACCTGAAAGAATTCAAATTCCAGAAAACATTAAGGAACAATTAATCGTAGAGTTATACTCTAAATAATTTTAAAGATACCAATTCAATTATGGCAATTTTAAATTTTCAAAAGCCCGATAAAGTAATAATGATCGATTCTACCGATTTTAATGGTAGATTCGAATTCAGACCATTAGAACCAGGTTTTGGTTTAACTATTGGTAATGCTTTAAGAAGAGTGCTTTTATCTTCGTTAGAAGGTTTTGCAATAACATCACTTCGTATTGAAGGTATTGAACATGAATTTTCAACAATTAAAGGTGTTGTTGAAGATGTAACAGAAATTATTTTAAACCTAAAACAAGTTCGTTTTAAAAAGCAAATTGAAGATTCTGACAGAGAAACTGTTAATATTTCAATTTCAAATCAAGAGCAATTAACTGCTGGTGATTTACAAAAATACATTTCTGGTTTTCAAATATTAAATCACGATTTAGTTATATGCAATATGGAGAAGTCTGTGAACTTAGATTTCGAAATAACTATTGAAAAAGGAAGAGGATTTGTACCAGCTGAAGAAAATAAAAAATCGGGAGTAGCTTTAGGTACAATTTTTACAGACTCTATTTTTACACCAATTAAAAATGTAAAATACGCTGTTGAAAATTTCCGTGTTGAGCAAAAAACAGATTATGAAAAATTAGTTTTTGATATTACTACTGATGGATCAATTGCTCCAAAAGATGCCTTAACTGAAGCTGCAAAAATATTAATTCATCACTTTATGTTATTCTCTGATGAGCGTATTACTTTAGAAGCTGATGAAATTGCACAAACTGAAACTTATGATGAAGAATCATTGCATATGCGTCAGTTATTAAAAACAAAATTAGTGGATATGGATTTATCTGTTAGAGCACTAAATTGTTTAAAAGCAGCAGAGGTTGATACTTTAGGTGATTTAGTATCATTTAATAAAAACGATTTAATGAAGTTCCGTAATTTCGGTAAAAAATCTTTAACAGAATTAGACGAATTAGTTCATAATAAAGGTTTAAACTTTGGAATGGATTTGAGTAAATATAAATTAGATAAAGATTAATTTAAAACTTTTGTTTTAAATAAGATAAGATAAGAGATGAGACACGGAAAGAAATTTAATCACTTAGGAAGACAAACAGCGCATAGAAAAGCTATGTTAGCTAATATGGCTTGTTCATTAATTGAGCATAAGCGTATAAATACTACTGTTGCTAAAGCTAAAGCTTTACGTCAATTTGTAGAACCTTTAATTACAAAATCTAAAGGAGACACAACACATAACCGTAGAGTTGTATTTAGTTATTTAAGAAACAAATATGCAGTTACTGAATTGTTTAAAGAAGTTTCTGTAAAAGTAGCTGATAGACCAGGAGGATATGTTCGTATTATTAAATTAGGAAATCGTCAAGGTGATAATGCACCTATGGCAATGGTTGAACTGGTTGATTACAATACAACGTATAACCCTAACAGTAAGAAAAAGAAGAAAACAACACGTAGAGGTAAAGCTAAAAAGGCTGAAGCGGTTGTTGATACGGTTGAATCAACTGAAGATAAAAAAGAAGATAATTAATGTACATTCATTAAAAATATCGAAAAGGATAAACTACAAAATAGTTTATCCTTTTTTTATATGCTTATAGAAACTTAATATTTTACTAATAACTAAATAATAATATTTATTTTTTATATTATTTTTGCAAAAAATCATTTCAAAACAAACTATAAATGAAATACACACAGCGAAAAAAAGCAATCTTACTTTTAGCAGATGGGACTATTTTTGAAGGAAAATCAATAGGTATAGATGGTACTGCATTTGGTGAAATTTGTTACAATACTGGAATGACTGGGTATCAAGAAATATTTACTGACCCTTCTTATTTTGGGCAATTAATGTTAACTACAAATGCTCATATAGGAAATTATGGAGTAAATGAAAATGAAATTGAATCAGATTCCATTAAAATTTCAGGTTTAGTTTGTAAAAATTTTAGTTTTAATTATTCAAGAGACAATGCACAAGATTCTCTAGAAAATTATTTTATCAAACAAAATTTATTGGCTATTTCTGATATTGACACGCGTGCAGTTGTAAGGTATATTAGAGATAAAGGAGCGATGAATGCTGTTATTTCGACAGAAACTGATCTAGGAGTGCTAAAAGAGAAATTAAAGGCTATTCCTGACATGAATGGGCTGGAGTTAGCATCTAAAGTTTCAACCAAAGAACCTTACTTCTTTGGAGATGAAAATGCACCATTAAAGATTTCAGCTTTGGATATTGGAATTAAAAAAAATATTTTAAGAAATCTTGCTAATAGAGGTTGTTATATTAAGGTATTTCCTTATAATTCAACTTTTGAAGAAATGAATGCATTTCAACCTGATGGTTACTTTTTATCTAATGGACCTGGAGATCCAGAACCTTTAGTAGAGGCACAAAACTTAGCAAAAGAAATTATTAAAAATGACCTTCCTTTATTCGGAATTTGTTTAGGTCACCAAGTAATTGCATTGGCAAATGGTATTTCTACCTACAAAATGCATAATGGGCATAGAGGGATTAATCATCCAGTAAAAAATTTAATTACAGGCAAAGGAGAAATAACATCTCAAAACCATGGTTTTGTTGTTAAAAGAGAAGATGTTGAAAATCATAAAGATTTTGAAGTAACACATATCCATTTAAATGATGATACGCTAGCAGGAATGCGTATGAAAGATAAGAACTGTTTTTCAGTACAATACCATCCAGAAGCAAGCCCTGGGCCTCATGATTCATCGTACTTATTTGATCAGTTTATTGAAAATATTCAAAACTCAAAAAAATAAAAATAAAAGCCAATAATTATTTAATTATTGGCTTTTTTAATACGGTAAAAACGAAAACGTTATCGTATAAAAGTATAAATATAAAATACTTTTTAGCCTTAAATTCGTAACTTTGACTAAGAAAAATAACCTAATAAAAAACAATAAAATGAGTATAATTATAAGTGTTCATGCACGTCAAATATTTGATTCAAGAGGAAATCCTACAGTAGAAGTAGATGTAGTTACAGAAAATGGAGTTTTGGGAAGAGCAGCTGTGCCTTCGGGAGCTTCAACAGGAGAACATGAAGCAGTTGAATTAAGAGATGGAGGTAAAGATTATATGGGAAAAGGTGTTCTTAACGCTGTAAAAAATGTAAATCAGGTTATTGCTGAAGAACTTTTAGGAATTTCTGTATTTGAACAAAATTTAATTGACAATACAATGATTCAATTAGATGGTACTCATAATAAATCTAAGCTAGGTGCAAACGCAATTCTAGGAGTTTCATTAGCAGTTGCTAAAGCGGCAGCAAATGAATTAGAAATGCCTTTATATCGTTATGTTGGCGGTGTAAGCGCAAACACATTGCCAGTTCCAATGATGAATATTATTAATGGTGGTTCACATTCTGATGCTCCAATTGCATTCCAAGAATTTATGATTATGCCTGTAAAAGCTAAAGACTTTACAGAAGCAATCAAAATGGGTAGTGAAATTTTCCACAATTTAAAAAAATTAATTCACGATAGAGGTTTAAGTACTGCAGTAGGTGACGAAGGTGGTTTTGCTCCAACTTTTGATGGAACGGAAGATGCCATTGAAACAGTATTAAAAGCAATTGAAAATGCAGGATACAAACCAGGATCTGAAGTTAAATTAGCATTGGATTGTGCTTCTGCCGAATTTTATGTTGATGGTAAGTATGATTACACAAAATTTGAAGGAGATAAAGGTGTAATTAGAACTTCTGAAGAACAAGCAGACTATTTAGCTGAATTAGCTTCTAAGTACCCAATTATTTCTATTGAGGATGGTATGGATGAAAACGATTGGGAAGGATGGAAGTATTTAACTGAGAAAATTGGAGATAAGGTTCAATTAGTTGGTGATGATTTATTTGTTACTAATGTTGAAAGATTGTCTCGTGGAATTAAAAATGGAATTGCAAATTCAATTTTAATTAAAGTAAACCAAATAGGAACTTTAACAGAAACGATAGCCGCTGTAAATATGGCTCATAATGCAGGTTATACCTCTGTAATGTCACATCGTTCTGGAGAAACAGAAGACAACACCATTGCAGATTTAGCAGTAGCATTAAATACTGGCCAAATTAAAACTGGTTCAGCTTCACGTTCCGATAGAATGGCAAAATACAATCAATTATTAAGAATTGAAGAAGAGTTAGGGAGTGTAGCATATTATCCTCAAGAAAATGCTTTTAAGGTTTAGTAATTAAACTACCTAAATAATTAAAAAAAGTCGAGATTTTTCTCGACTTTTTTGCGTTTGTAACAATATATACATAATTAGCAAATGATTACTGTAATTTCTTTCAAAATCGCTTAAAAATCGTTAAATTCGCTACAAGAAAAATAATAGATTAATAACATATAATATACATATATAAGCTATGTCAAAAAAAGCGATTTTAGAAGTAGATGGTAAGAGATATGAGTTTCCAGTTTTAATAGGAACTGAAAATGAAATTGCCATAGACATAAAAGCATTAAGAGGTGTTACCAACGGCATAACCACTTTAGATCCAGGATTTAAAAATACAAGTTCTTGTGAGAGCGCTATTACTTTTTTAGATGGTGAAAAAGGAATTTTGCGTTACAGAGGCTATTCTATTGAAGAATTAGCAGATAAATCTGATTTTTTAGAAGTAGCTTATTTATTAATTTTTGGAGAACTTCCAACAGAGGAGCAAAAACTAAAATTTCATAGAGATATTCAAAAAACATCATTAGTTGATGAAGATATTAAGAAAATTTTAGATGGATTCCCTAAATCAGCGCATCCAATGGGGGTACTATCAGCATTAACAAGTGCTTTAACAGCTTTTAACCCAAAAAGTGTTAATGTTGAATCTGAAGAAGATATGTACCGAGCAATATGTAAAATTTTAGGCAAATTTCCTGTTTTAGTGGCCTGGGCATATAGAAAGGAAGAAGGGCTTCCATTAGCTTATGGAGATAATTCATTAGGATACGTTGAAAATTTCATTAAAATGATGTTTGAACTTCCTAATGAAGAATATAAAATGAACCCAGTGGTTGTAGATGCTTTAGATAAGTTGTTAATTTTACATGCAGATCACGAACAAAACTGTTCTACATCTACAGTAAGAGTTGTTGGTTCATCTCATGCAGGTTTATTTGCTTCAATCTCTGCAGGTATTTCTGCATTATGGGGCCCTTTACATGGAGGTGCTAACCAAGCGGTAATTGAAATGTTAGAGGCAATTAAAGAAGATGGAGGTGATTATCAAAAATACATCGCAAAAGCTAAAGATAAAAATGATCCTTTCCGTTTAATGGGATTTGGTCATAGAGTTTATAAAAACTTCGACCCACGTGCAAACATTATCAAAGTTGCTGCCGAAGAAGTTTTAGCAGATTTAGGAATTGATGATCCAGTTTTAGATATCGCACGAGGTTTGGCAAAAGAAGCACTAAGTGATGAGTATTTTAAATCTCGTAACTTATACCCAAATGTAGATTTTTATTCTGGAATTATTTACAGAGCGTTAGGAATACCTGTACCAATGTTTACAGCAATGTTTGCATTAGGAAGGCTACCTGGTTGGATTGCTCAATGGAAAGAAATGAGATTAAGAAAAGAACCAATTAGTAGACCAAGACAATTATATATTGGAGAAACTTTAAGACCTTTCAAATCTTTTGAAGAAAGGTAAAATACGTTAATTATAATATTTTAAAATATTGCCAAAACCTCATATTAATTTATGGGGTTTTATTATTTTTACACAAAAATATTATAAATATGATAAAACTTAATGTTCAAGATGAAACCTCACGTCTTAGAGCTGTAGTTTTAGGAACAGCAAAAAGTAATGGTCCTACACCTAAACTTGAAGAAGCTTACGATCCTAAATCAATAGAACATATAAAGGCTGGTACTTACCCTACAGAACAAGATATGATTTCAGAAATGGAAGCATTTAATAAAGTACTCGAAAAATACAATGTAAAAGTTTACAGACCTAATGTGATTAATAATTACAATCAAATTTTTTCAAGAGATATCGCTTTTGTAATTGATGATAAAATAGTTGTTTCTAACATTTTGCCAGATAGAGAACAAGAAATAGAAGCAATTAAGTATGTTTTAAATCAAATAGATCCAAGCAAAATAATTGAAGCATCTGATGATATTCATTTTGAAGGCGGTGACGTAATGTTATGGAATAACCACATTTTTATAGGCACTTATAAAGGCGCTGATTATAAAAATTATATTACAGCCCGTACAAATATGAAAGGAGTGCAATTTATAAAAGATCACTTTCCAAATAAAATTGTAAAAGAATTTGATTTAGTAAAGTCTAATACCAATGCCAAAGAAAATGCATTGCATTTAGATTGCTGCTTTCAGCCTGTGGGAAAAGATAAGGCTATTATACACAAAGAAGGCTTTAGAAATGAAGAAGATTATAATTATTTAGTGAAACTATTTGGGAAAGAAAACTTATTTCATATTACTAAAGATGAAATGTATCAAATGTTCTCTAATGTTTTTTCAATTTCTGATGAAGTAATTGTAACTGAACAAAACTTTACAAGATTAAACACTTGGTTAGAAAATCAAGGTTTTATAGTTGAAAAAATTCCATATGCCGAAATAGCCAAGCAAGAGGGTTTATTAAGATGCTCCACAATGCCTTTAATTAGAGAATAAACCATGAAACAAATTACAAATACCATTTTAATGGTTCGCCCAGTTTCATTCCGTATGAACGAGCAAACAGCAGTTAATAATTATTATCAAAAAGTATTAGAAAGTATCACCCCTGAAACGGTTCAAGCTAAAGCTTTAAAAGAGTTTGATGATTTTGTTGGAAAATTAAGATCCATCGGTGTACAAGTAGTGGTTGTACAAGATGAAAAAGAACCTGATACTCCAGACTCTATTTTTCCAAACAATTGGGTTTCATTTCATGAAAGCGGAGATGTAGCTTTATATCCTATGTTTGCTGAAAATAGAAGGTTAGAAAGGAGAGAAGATATCTTTGTAAAGCTTGAAGAGTTAGGGTTTATTATTGAAAATGTAGTGGATTATACAGCTGCTGAAGAAGAACATCTTTTTTTAGAAGGTACAGGAAGTTTATTATTAGATAGAATAAATGGAAAAGCTTATTGTGCATTGTCGCCACGAGCTGATGAAGATTTATTAATTGAATTTTGTGAGGATTTTGAATTTACACCAGTACTTTTTACTTCTTATCAAACAGTAAATAATAAACGTCTACCAATTTACCATACAAATGTAGTGATGTGTTTGGGAGAAAGTTTTTCAGTAATATGCTTAGATAGTATTGATGATAAAAAAGAACGTAAAAATGTAATTAAGCATTTAAAAGAAGATGGCAAAGATATTATTACTATTTCTGAAGATCAGGTAAATAATTTTGCTGGAAATATGTTGCAAGTTATAGGGAATAACGATGAGCGCTATGTAGTTATGTCAAATTCAGCCTATCAAAGTTTAAACAAACAGCAAATAACTCAACTTGAAAAACATGGTAAATTATTATACAGTTCATTAGATACTATTGAAGCTTGTGGAGGAGGAAGTGCCAGATGTATGATGGCGGAAGTTTTTTTACCTAAACAGAACTAATTCATCAAAAATTATTAATTTTAAGAATGCTTTCAAAAAAAACAAAATATGGATTAAAGGCATTAAGTTACTTGGCAAAGCAAGAGCAAAATGAACCTATTTTAATATCTGATATTTCTACTTCAGAAAATATTTCAAGAAAGTTTTTGGAAAGTATATTATTAACTCTCAAAAAAAACGGAATCTTGGCTTCCAAAAAAGGTAAAGGAGGAGGCTATTATTTATTAAAGAAACCTACCGAGATTAAAATTTCAACGGTTATTAGAGTTTTAGAAGGGCCAATTGCTATGTTACCTTGTGTTAGTTTAAACTACTATGAACGTTGTGATGATTGTACTAGTGAGGAAAAATGTAGTTTAAATAGGTTAATGGCTGATGTAAGAGATAGTACTTTAAAAATTTTAGAAAACAAGACTTTAGCAGACTTTCATTGTGGGTCTTAACATTTTAGTTTATAGCTTTTATAACTACCTAATAGAAAAATAAGGGATGTTTTTACTAAGTAAAACATCCCTTATTTTAAGCTTTAAATAAACAAATTGCAGTCTTCGCAACTCTTAATTTTACCGTAATAAGTTTCTCTATATTTATGTAAAGTTTGTATAGGTAAACCTAATAGGTGTTTTTTAATGTAAGTAACTTTAGTAGTTAGCCTTCCCATTTTTTTAGAATATCTGTTTTCTGTTTTACTCGTTCTTTTAATATATAATAGTTTCATAATTTTTTAAATGTAATTTTTGAATATTTATATTATAATATTCATAGATTGATAAAAATACTCTTGAATAAATAAGATAAGATGTTATGTTTGAAATGTTTTTGGATTTAAGCTAATGAAGATTAACTTAACTAAAAAGTTAGAACAATCCAGGAGGAATAAACTTCTCTGATTGTGTTCTGAAAACTAAAAAATTAAAAGAGAAAATTCGTTGATTTTTTTGTTCGTAGTGATAATATATCATATTGCAAATTTACAAGAATTTTGGAGAATAACCAATTTTAAGATGTTGAGTTTGTTAAAGCTCAAATTTCAATGCAAAAAAATAAACATAAAGTAGGGCTTAACTGAAAAAAAGAAGAGGCTGTAAAAACAGCCTCTTTGTAAATTATACCTTTTCTAAAATAGGGATTTTTATTTCAAAAAGTTCATTTTTTAAATGCTCTAAATCTTCTAATAAGGCATGTTTGTTTTCTGAAAATTTTGAAAATAATTGATGGTAATAATTGATACCATTATGCAAGTTATGTTGAAATGTTTTCAAATATTTTTCATTTTTTAACGTAAATGAATCTTTAAACTCTTCCACTTTGTTTGAAAAATAATTGACATACATTGCAAGTTCTTTTATAAACATATGTGGTCTATTGTTGGTGGCAATAATATTTGCTTTACCATAAATATGATGTACCATTTCTTTTAAGGTAACTTCTTTTGAAAAATAAGCCATATTTGGCCCTGGACAAATTGCAACACCTTGCGCTTCTCCTTTTTGCTCCATATCATATTCAATTAAAGCCGCATTGGATAAGCCTTCACATAAACATGCTTTAGTTGTAATTGCATCGCTCTTTTTTTTGTACTCTAGATTGCTTAAATTTTGAGTTTTTAATTCTTCTAACTTTATATTTTGATATTTTTTTGAAGCGGTACAAATTGGTTTTTTACTGTACTCCATGTTTGAAGCTAAAAACTTTTTAGGGCAAGAGCTACCAGGTTTATTTTTAGCAATTCGTTCATTTTTAAGAATTTCATTGGTATTTCCTTTTAAACTATTAAAGGGAACTCCTAATGGAGAAATATTGCTTAAATACAACTCTTTTTCTGTAGCTTTTTCTAAGGTTTTAATGGTTTCCTTATCCACGGTTGTTGCTTCTGGTACTAAAAGAAATGGAGATCCCCAACCAACAGAGTCTACGTTATAATTTTCTAATAAAAACTCATGTTCTTCAGAAGTTCCAACTCCTCCTTGAACTGTAATGTTAAGTTGCAAGGCTGTATTTGGAATTGTTTTGTTTTTACTTTTTAAAGCTTCAACTAAAACGGTGTAAATATCTTGTGCTAATGCTTTTTTATTATTTTTAAACTCCTCCAAAATGGGTCCCATTAAATATCCTTCTGAAGCAAAAGCATGACCTCCACAATTTAGCCCAGACTCAATTCTATATTCTGAAACCCATAGTCCTTTTTTAGCTAAAAACTTTCCTTGAATTAAAGCAGATCTATAATCACTAACTTTTAAAATAATTTTTTTCCTAATTGATCCTTCTTCAGAAGGGAAAAAGTCTTTAAAATTTTCAATATAGCTATAAAGTCTTGGGTTCATTCCTGCAGACAATACAATTGAGGATTCTAAATTACTATTCGCAAACCCTCTTAAAGCAGCATGAGCATCATTAAACTCAATTGGAAGCTGTTCATTTTTATGATAATTTGGTTTATCCAACTTCGTCATAATGTTAACATCTATACTTCCAGGCTTTAAATTGTTGTGAATCCAATTTTGTACATCTTCTTTAACCGTATTATTTTTAATAGTTTTAAAAAAGCTTTTCTTTATTTCAGAAAAATCAGGAAGCATTTCTATATACTTTTCTAGCTCACTACTTTTTTCCTCATAAGTGTTTTTAAGGTTTTCAAACTTATGTTTTACAATAGTATCAACAGTATTTAAGTAAGAGGTAATTCTCTTAGCTCTATAATCTTCTACTTTCATTGAAATTTCTTTATAAGGAATTTCAAATTTTTTAGAATAGTATTCATTCATTTTTTCAATAATTACATCATCTACAATTGAAATAACTGATGAAATACCATATTTTGCAATTTTAATAGGACTGTCTATTGTAAAAGCAAGCCCCATTACTGGTATATGAAATGTATGAGGATTGTTTTTATGTTGCATGTTATTATGTTTTTACGTTAACTGGCAAAAGTATAGAACTTAGATTTATTAAGTATGACGGTTGTCATATTTTAAGTCATTTTGCAAACTTTATTTAAAGTTTTAACATAAGTTTTTGAATAAAAAAAGCCAGCTCACACAAGTTGAACTGGCTTCCCAATTTAATATATAAACTGGAGTTAGCTTCTTGATACACTTCCACCTGAAGAGGTGTTTTTATTAATATCGGTAGGATTTCCTTCATAATCAATGTCTCCACCGCTACTTGCTTTTGCTGTAAGTTTTTCAGTTACATTAATATCAATGTTGGCTCCACTGCTAGCATTTGCGTAGGCAACTTCTGCAACTAATTCATCAGCATCTATGGAGCTTCCACTACTTGCTCTTGCTGAAAAAGTATTTGTTTTACCAAATAAATCCATATTTGCTCCACTTGAGGTTTCACTAGTAACATCATCTGCATTTACATGAATTTTTATAGAGCTACCACTGCTAGAGTCTAAATCTAATGTTTGAACGTTTAAAGTGTTTTCAGATTTAACTGAAGCTCCGCTGGAGGTGTATATTCCTGAAATTTGTTTGGCAGTTAAGTATACATTACGTGCTTTTGCTCTGTACACATTTTTTTCAAAATAAACTTTTAATTCATTGTTTTTAACTTCTGTAATTAATAAATCTATAATGTTTTCATCAGCTTCTACAGATAAATCTGTTTTACTTCCTTGAGTTAAATATAAATTGATGCCTTGTTGAACTTTTATAGTTTCAAAATTAGAACTGATTTTTCTATCTTCAGACTGAACATTTCCATTACCTTTAATTCCATTAAATCCATCAATAAAGCAAGATGTTGTGGTAATTAAAAGAATAAATATTGCTGTAAGTTTAGTTAATGTTTTCATATTATAGTTTTTTAAGTTGTGTCAAAAGTATCTTTTAATGTTTTAAAGCTAAAAAGGAATTGGATGAATTGTATTTTTTTTAGTTTGAATTGTGATTATTTAATGATTACTCCATTTTGATTGATATTTACTTCTGCATCATTTTCACCATCATTAATTTTAAGCTCTACACCATTATTGTCGATATTTAATTTAAAATGTTCGTTATTTTTTTTATAATCATCTCCAAAAATACTTTCATCACAGTCTAAACATTCTAAACCATCTTCTGTCATTTTATAAAAGTGTTTTGGCATATCTCTATCATGAACATTTTGAATATTATCAACATCATCTAAATAAGTTCTTGTTGAGTGATCTAAGTATATTACAGAGTTTATAGGCAAATACACATCAATATTTATTAACTGATCTTTAAATCTATTTTTCATGTTAGATAAAAAGTAACCATTTAGCAATAAATTTTTATCATTTAAATTGAATTGATACTCAATAGCTTCAGCATCATTGTTGGCATTTAACCTATTTTTTCCTTCAGATTCTTTTCTAATTTTAACAAAGGCATTTAGTTTATCAGTTGCTTTAATGTCTAAATTAATTCTGGTTGAATATAGTTTTTGAACATCATTATCGTAAACAGTTTCTACATCATATCTTCTTCTCAATTCACTTCTATTAGATAAATTTTCATCACCAACCATTTTAATTTTAAGGGTATCGTTTTCAACAATTGTTAGTTCTTCTGTTTGCCTATGTACACCTTCAAAAGCAGTTTGTGTTGCAAAGTTAATTCCTGCAAAACCAAGTCCTAAAAGTGAAATAATCCATATACCTAATAAAGAAAGCTTTGTGGTAGTACTAAAAGATTTAACATTGCTAGAAAGTATTTTTAAGCCTAGCATAAATAATACTACAAATGGAATTCCAATGGCTATAAAAGTAAAAAGTATTAATAACCAAGATGGTATTACAGAATCGAAAAAGAAAGGAGGGTAGTTCACATAATCATTACCAAACCCTAGTATTTCAAAACTTCCAATAGAAAATGCTCCAATAATTAATCCAATTAATGTGGATGCCGCAATAAAGATTAATAAAGCACCAATAAATTTTCCGAAAATATTAAAAATAGCGACTATAATTTTTCCAATAGTATCTACTATTTCATTAAAACCAGATTTGGCTTTGCTTTCTACGTTTTTTTTAAATTCAGAACTTTTAACCTTTTCAGTAGCTTGATTAACTCCTTCTTTTACTTTTGAAGAAACATCTTGAAATTCTTCTCTAATTTTTTTTTCAATATTGCTAATGTTTACTGGTTCACCTTTCATTTGAAGTTTTTCTGCTGTGGTTTCGGCTACTGGAATTAAAATCCATAATAAGAAATACACTAAAAATCCTACACCAAACCCGAAAGCTAAAACCAGCCATATAATACGCATCCAAATGGCTTCCATTCCAATATAATGCGCTAAACCAGAACAAACACCACCTAAAAATTTATCATCTCCATCTCTAAATAGTTTTTTGTTCGATTTTCTTGGTCTATATGTTGGTTCATCCTCAAAAATTTCTTCGTCTACTAAATAATCTTCAGGTTTCCCCATTATTTTAGTAATCTCGTCAATGTCGTTTTCATTAACAACTTGACGCTCGTCTTTTACTCTTTCAGAAAGCAATTCTCCAATTCTATGCTCAATGTCATTTAAAATTTCATCTCTACCTTGAGGATCGTCACTTAAAGATCTTCTTATTGCATCTAAATACAGTTTCAGTTTTTGATAAGCTAGTTCATCAATATGAAAAAAGATGCCTCCTAAATTTATATTTATTGTTTTGTTCATTTTTCTGTTGGTTTATTGGTAGTTACTAAGTTTACTGCTTCTACAAGTTCACTCCAAGTTGTATTTAATTCTTTTAAAAATAATTTACCTGTTTCTGTTAAGGCATAATATTTTCTTGGGGGTCCTGATGTTGATTCCTCCCAGCGATAGCCGAGTAAACCAGCATTTTTTAATCTAGTTAATAATGGGTACACAGTTCCCTCAACAACTAGTAATTTTGCATCTTTTAGCTGCGATAAAATTTCAGAAGTATAAGCGTCTCCATGTTGTAAAATGGAAAGTATACAGAATTCTAAAACCCCTTTTCGCATTTGTGCTTTTGTGTTTTCTATCTTCATAAGTTGAGATTTTTTTATTGGGTGAATATCGAACTATTTTATAAATTGAATAGTTAAGGGATATTTATAATATTCATTGTTATTTACTTTTAAAGCTGCTTGAATAATTAAAACAAATCTTACAATACCTAATATTACGACTACCGAAATGCCACCAAAAATTCCGAAAAAATTTGGAAAATGGAAAAATGAGGTAGAGAATATACTTAAGCCTAAAATAAATGTGTATAGTAAAAAGCTTAAATTAAAATTTACGGCTTCTCTTCCTTGTTCATCTATATATGCACTTTCATCTTTTTTAACTTGCCAAAAAATTAAAGGTGCAATAACGCCTCCTAATGGAAAAAAATAACTTGCAAATGCTGAAATGTGAATTAAAAATGCACTGCTACTTTCATTTTTTGAGTTCATAATTGTGTAATCGTTTAGTTTCTTATGCAAATATATGGATAAAAAATAGTATTATGCAAAACATAGTACTGTATTTTAACTTTTTTTTAACAAAATAAATAATTTTTAAGTTTATTAATTTTAGTTAACTTGTTCAAAAATTAATAGTACATGTAAATGGAAGTAACTGTAAAAAAAATGAATAGATTTTTAATGTTTAAACTCCCTTCAGCTTTTTTATGTGGAGTTAAACTTAAAGAATTAGAATTAACAAAAGCAGTTGTAACTGTTACTTATAGGTGGATTAACCAAAATCCATTTAAATCTATGTATTTTGCAGTGCAATCAATGGCTGCTGAACTTTCTACAGGAGCTTTAGTAATTAAAAAAATAAGAGAAAGTGGAAAGCCAATATCTATGTTGGTTACTAATCATTCAGGAAAATTTACAAAAAAAGCCGTTGGGAAAATTACATTTACTTGTATGGATGGAGAGGCAATTGAAAAAGCTTTAACGAAAACTATTGAAACAGGTGAAGGGCAAACTATTTTAATGAAATCAATTGGCATTGATGAAAGTGGAGAACAAGTTTCATTATATGAATTTGAGTGGAGTGTAAAGCTTAAACAAAAAAGTTTAAACAAATAAAGATCTTTATTTAAATAATTAAAAACATACTATAATGAATGCACATGAAATAGATTATCATATTCATGGAGAAGAAATGCAATATGTAGAAATAGAGTTAGATCCACAAGAAGGAGTGGTGGCAGAATCAGGTAGTTTTATGATGATGGGTGATAGTGTAAAAATGGATACTATTTTTGGGGATGGCTCTAATCAAAATGAAGGAGTTTTAGGTAAATTATTTTCAGCAGGGAAAAGGTTGCTTACTGGAGAAAGTTTATTTATGACCGTTTTTTCTAATGTTGGTATTGGGAAGAAAAAAGTGTCTTTCGCAGCTCCATATCCAGGTCAAATAATACCCATAGATTTAAGTGAATTAGGTGGTAAGTTTATTTGCCAAAAAGATTCATTTTTATGCGCTGCAAAAGGTGTTTCGGTAGGCATTGAATTTTCAAAAAGATTGGGCAGAGGTTTATTTGGAGGAGAAGGATTTATTATGCAAAAATTGGAAGGTGATGGAATGACTTTTGTTCATGCAGGTGGAAATATGAGTAAAAAAATACTTCAATCAGGTGAAATTTTAAAAGTAGATACAGGTTGTGTGGTTGGATTTACAAAGGATGTAGATTATGATATAGAATTTGTTGGTGGAATTAAAAATACAGTTTTTGGGGGTGAAGGTTTATTTTTTGCTACTTTAAAAGGGCCAGGGACTGTTTACATACAATCGTTACCTTTTAGTAGGTTGGCTGGAAGAGTTTTAGCTTTAGCACCTCAAACTGGTGGAAAAACTAGGGGAGAAGGTAGTTTATTAGGTGGAATTGGAAATATATTAGATGGAGATAATAGAATTTAAAAAAAAACCGAAGCCTAGGCTTCGGTTTTTTTTAAACTTCTAAAGTTTCTAACTCTTTATAGTTTTTATTTAATTTCCTTAGCAAAATTCCATAAACAAATTTGTAATACAACCATAATAAACCTATCATAATTAACAAACCTACAATTTGAGCAATCAACATAATGTAGAAAAATTTAGTTTCATTAATTTCTAGATGTTTTGGGTTCATAACTTCATTTAAAAGAGTCGAATCAGAAAACATAATAATGTTGACAATGATTGATAAAATAACAGTCATTATAATATTGTAATATACATAGTAATTGACGGTTTTACGAGTTTTAATAATTTTTTTCATTAATAAACTCGTAGAATCTATAACGCAAATAGAATTATAGTTTTTATAAAACAAATAAATAAAAACGACAACAACTGCATAATGTAAAATATTAGATATTTTTAAAAATGCTTTTACATGCAATTTTTCATAAATTGTAAAAAAGCTTTCTGGAATTAATAAATTTATAAATCCCCAAAATAAAAATTCGGCAATACAAATAACAAAAATCCACTTTACAATTGAAGATGATTTTTTATGGATTATTTTATAAATCTCGTTATATGATAATTTTGGATAGGAGCTCTCCTGCTTTTTCCAGTCTTTTTTTAATAAATCTAACTCATCCATTTTTAAGGATTTAAAATTGTTCTTAAGCGCGTTTTAATTCTATTCATTTTCACTCGTGCATTCACTTCAGAAATACCAATGGTATCTGAAATTTCTTTATAGCTCTTATCTTCTAAATACAAGAATATTAATGCTTTATCAATATCAGATAGTTGATGAATTGCTTTGTACATTAATTTCAATTGTTCTTCTTCAGTATCATCATATTTTGTGGATTCAATTTTATGCAATACTGTGTCAAAATCTTGAGTTTGGATGCTTCTTTTAGATTTTCTATAAAGCGTAATGGCCGTATTTAAACCAATTCTATACATCCAAGTTGTTAACTTTGAATCTCCTCTAAACTTTGGATATGCTTTCCATAGTTGAATAGTAATTTCTTGAAACAAATCATTGTGAGCTTCTTGATTGTTAGTATAAATTCTACATACTTTATGAATGATATTCTGATGTTTCTGAAATTCAGAAATAAATTTATGTTCTAGTTCTTTAGTCACAGGTTTTGTTTGGTTCAACTAATAAGTATACAATTGATAAAGTTTGTTACAAATTTTGATAAAAATAAAAAAAGCAACTCATTATGAGTTGCTTTTAAAAGATAAATAGTTTCAACTATTGCTCTGTTTTTTTAATATTCTTTATAAATTCATTAAGCTCTAAACCATATTTTGATTTTTTTACTTTATTAGATAAAGAATTATTGATGGTATCCAGTAATTTTATATTTGCGTTATATAGTTCAGTTAATGCAATATAAGGAGCTACTTCACTTTCTCCGTGGCTTACTGCAAAATTAGTTGTAAAATAGTATTTACGTTTTAATAAGTTGTTGTTTTGGGCATCAATTTCAGCTAGTTTGGCAGTGTCATTGTTTTTGCTTGCTTCAAAATTTTCTTTAATTAAATCTAGTTGCTTTCCATTAAATTTTTGAATCATAGCTTTGTATTCTTCTAATAAATCTTGAGTTTTAGAACCGGTAATTTTAGCACCTAACGTAAATTTTGACAATTTTGATGTTACTGTAATTTCACCTTTTTCAGCAAAAAAAGAAATTCTTTCATCAGTTATTTTATCTAAAGAAATAAAATAAATTTCTGGATGTTCTATTTCATCAGTAAGAATAAAATTTTCATTTCCATTTAATTGAACAGAATCTACAGCAACCAATAAGGTATCAACGTATTTTTGTAAGTACAACGTTCCTTTTTTTAAACCAGCAATGTTCCCTTTAACAATTAAACTTCCTTCTTTTTTTGTAGTACAAGAAAAAAGAAATAACCCAATGATAAGGTAACTAAGTAATTTTTTCATCTTTAAATTTTTAAGCGCGCTAATATATTTATATTTTATGATTTAACTAACGGTTGGAGCTACAATTCTCATTAACTCTGCAGTAAGCATGGCTCCATAGGTTCCAACTACGTACCCAAAAACGGCTAATAATACACCAACAGTTGCAAGTGAAGGGTGAAATGCAGCTGCAACAACAGGAGCTGAAGCGGCACCACCAATATTGGCTTTACTTCCTACGGCTAAGAAGAAATAAGGAGCTTTAATTAATTTAGCAACGATAATTAATATTAAAACATGAATAGCCATCCATATTAAACCTACTACAATTAATCCAGGATTGTCTAAAATTTTAGTCAAATCCATTTTCATACCTATAGTGGCTACTAAAATGTAAATAAATACGCTCCCAATTTTACTTGCACCTGCACCTTCATATTCTTTTAATTTAGTGAATGAAAGTAATATTCCTAAAATAGTAGCGATGGTAATCATCCAGAAAAATTGTGAACCAAATGAAGATAATACAGATGTTTTATCACTAACAGCTTCAAAATTAGCAATTAAAAAGTTTGAAATAGTATTGGACCCCCAATGTGAGACACCTACAACTACAAACGCAATTCCTAAGATTACCATAAAGTCAGCTAAAGTTGGATTTCTACTTATTTTAGAAGCATAACTAGAAACTTTTTCTTTTAAAGTTTCAATGGCTGAAGTATCAGCTTTCAACCATTTGTCAATTTTTTCAGATTTTCCAATACCTAACAGTAAAATAGCCATCCAAATATTAGCAACCACAATGTCAACAATTACAAAGCTTGCATAATTTTTAGTATTAAATTGATAAATTTCTAACATCGCTGCTTGATTGGCTCCACCGCCAATCCAACTGCCTGCCAATGTTGACAAACCTCTCCAAACAGCATCGGGACCAGCACCTCCAACTGTTTCTGGAGAAACCAAAGAAACCAATAAAATGGCAATAGGCCCACCAATAATAATGCCTGCAGTTCCGGTTAAAAACATAATTAATGCTTTTGGTCCTAAATTAAATACCGCTTTTAAGTCAATACTTAAAGTCATTAGAACCAATGCTGCAGGTAATAAAAATCGACTAGCCACATAGTATAATTGAGATTTATGCTTTGTAATTTCACCAGCTTCATTTACAGTTTGCCATTCTGGAGAAATAATTCCTGTGGTGGTAAAAAAGGCTGGCATCATATAAGCCATTAATAGTGCGGGAATATATTTGTAGAATTTTTTCCAGAATTTGGTTTCACTTGTAGAAGTATAAAAAACGAATCCTAAGGTTAGCATTAAAATTCCGAAAACAATAGTGTCTTGAGTAAAAAAGGGTGTCGTATCCATGTAAAATTTTAAGTTTTGGCTAATTTAACATTTTTTATGAATTTTTTAGGTAAAAAATGTGCTTTTGGATGCTTATATTTGTTGGAAATTTTTAAAAATAAAATGGAGATTTTTTTTTGATTTTCATTTAATAAAACAATCAATTAAATTCAAATGAAACGTATACAACTTTATTTATTATTAGCATTATTTGTAGTTTCCTGTAAAACAGTTCAAAACAATGGAGCAGTAGCACAAATTAATGAAGTTACAACAGTTCCAGATACCAGAGAAATTCAAGGAGGTATGTGGATTCCTTCTTTATTAGAAGGAATGAATGAGCAAGAAATGAAACTTTTGGGGAGTAAAATGACTGCCAAAGATATTTATGATGTAAATAATTCCAGTTTAAAAGATGCTATTGTACATTTTAATGGAGGATGTACTTCGGAAATTATTTCTCCAAATGGACTATTATTAACTAATCATCATTGTGGATATGGAGCAATTCAATCACACTCATCTGTTGAGCACGATTATTTAAAAGATGGTTTTTGGGCTAAAAGTTACGATGAGGAGTTGGCTAACCCAAGTATGTCAGTTACTTTTATTAAAAGAATTGATGATGTTACTACTGAAGTTTTAGAAGGAGTGACCGAAGATATGGACGAAGCTGCTAAAATGAAAATCATCAATCAAAATATTTTGAAAGTTGCTAAGGCTGCACAAAAAGAAACTTGGCAAGATGCAAATGTCAAATCATTTTATAAAGGCAATCAATATTTACTATTTGTTACAGAAGTTTTTAAAGATGTTCGTTTAGTTGGAGCTCCGCCTTCATCTATTGGTAAATATGGAGCCGATACCGATAACTGGATGTGGCCACGTCATACTGGTGATTTTTCAATGTTTAGAATTTATGCAGATGCTAACAATCGTCCAGCTGCATACTCTAAAGATAACGTGCCGTATAAACCAAATCATTACTTACCAATATCTTTGGATGGAGTTGAAGAAGGTGATTTTACTTTAGTATTTGGCTTTCCTGGAAGAACAAATGAATATTTACCTGCTGTTGCAGTAGATCAAATAGTTAATGTGCTAAATCCGGCTAAAATTGAAGTACGTGAAAATGCGTTAAAAATTATTGATTCTTATATGCGTAAAGATCCTGCAATAAAAATTCAATACGCATCAAAATATGCTTCAACAGCAAATTACTGGAAAAAATGGATTGGAGAAAATCAAGGAATTGAAAAATCGAATGCAATTGCAAAAAAGCGAGAACTTGAAGTTGAATTTACCAACATTGTTAAAGAAAAGGATTTGGTAGGCTACCAAACACTACTTTCAGATTTTGAGAATCTATATAAAGAAATAGAAAAAGTTTCTTTAGCACGCGATTATTGGATTGAAGTTGCTTATAGAAACGTAGAATTGTTAGGCATTACTTTTAGAGCATTTCAATTGGAGCAAGCTTATTTAAGAGGTGGAGAGCAAGCATTTGAAAATTTAAGAGCTTCAGGTATAAATAGATTGGAAGGTACTTATAAAAATTATAGTCCAGTTGTAGATAAGCCAGTTTTTGAAAAATTAACGCAATTATATGCAGAAAAATCTCCAAAAGAGTATTTGCCATCAACAATGGTTAACGTTGACTTTTCAGAAATTGCAAAAGAAATTTATGCAACTAGTAAATTAACTTCGTTAGAAGGTGCCAAAGAATTATTAGAGGGAACAGGTGAAGAGGTTATTAAAAAGTTAAATGCAGATAAAGGATATTTGTTTGGAAAAGAATTGCACACTATTTTTTACACCAAATTAGAGCCTAAGTTTCAACAATTAAACCTTCAAATTGAAGCAGTTCAAAAAAAATATATGAAAGCTTTAATGGAAGTGTTTCCAAATAAAAGATTTTTTCCAGATGCCAATAGTACATTGCGTGTAACTTATGGTCAGGTAAGTGGTTATAAACCAAAAGATGGGGTTTATTATAATACCACAACATATTTAAAAGGAGTGATGGAGAAATATGTGCCTGGAGATTATGAATTTGATGTTCCTCAAAAGTTACAAGAATTATATAAAACAAAAGATTATGGTCCATATGGTGAAAATGGTAAAATGCCAGTTTGTTTTATTGGAACCAATCATACTACTGGCGGAAACTCAGGTAGCCCTGCAATTGATGCACATGGAAATTTAATTGGTTTAAACTTTGACCGTGTTTGGGAAGGAACTATGAGTGATATGAATTACGATCCTGATATTTGTAGAAATATTATGGTTGATATTCGTTATGTGTTATTTATTGTAGATAAATATGCAGGCGCAAAAAATCTAATAGATGAGATGACTTTAGTTCATCCAAAAAAATAAATTCAATCAATTAAATAATGAGAAATATTAAATTTTATGTTTTATTAGCGATAGCGTTTATATCGTTAAATTCAATTGCACAAGTATCACAAAAAGTAGATACGCGTAAAATTCAAGGTGGTATGTGGATTCCTTCCTTATTAGAAGGAATGAATGAACAAGAAATGAAATTGTTAGGTAGTAAAATGACTGCCAAAGATATTTACGATGTAAATAATTCTAGCTTAAAAGACGCTATTGCACATTTTGGAGGTGGTTGTACCTCAGAAATTATTTCGCCTAATGGGTTGTTACTTACCAATCACCATTGTGGTTATGGAGTAATTCAGTCACATTCATCTGTTGAACATGACTATCTAAAAGATGGTTTTTGGGCAATGAGTTATGAAGAAGAATTACCAAACAAAAGTCTAACGGCTACTTTTATTAAAAGAATTGACGATGTTACCGAAGCTGTTTTTGCTGGCGTAACTGATGATATGGAAGAAGCTGCAAAAATGAAGATCATCAATCAAAATATTTTAAAAGTTAATAAAGAAGTAGAAAAAGAAGAGTGGCAAGATTCTTATGTGAGATCTTTTTATAAAGGAAATCAATATTTACTATTTGTTACAGAAGTTTTTAAAGATGTTCGTTTAGTTGGAGCTCCTCCATCATCAATTGGTAAGTTTGGAGCAGATACTGATAACTGGATGTGGCCACGTCATACAGGAGATTTTTCAATGTTTAGAGTGTATGCTGATGCTAACAATCGCCCTGCTACATACTCTAAAGATAATGTTCCTTATAAACCAAATCACTATTTACCAATTTCTTTAGATGGTGTAGAAGAAAATGATTTTACCTTGGTGTTTGGTTTTCCTGGAAGAACAAATGAGTATTTACCTGCAGTAGCTGTAGATCAAATTGTAAATGTGCTAAATCCTGCTAAAATTGAAGTAAGAGACAATGCTTTAAAAATAGTAAATACATTTATGCGTAAAGATGCTGATATTAAAATTAAATATGCATCAAAATATGCTTCAACAGCTAATTATTGGAAAAAATGGATAGGTGAAAATCAAGGAATTCATCAAACAAAGGCGATTCAGCATAAGCTTGATTTAGAAAAGGAGTTTTCTAAAATAGTAGCAGAAAAAGATTTGGTTGGTTACCAAACTTTACTATCAGATTTTGAAAAGCTTTATAAAGAAATAGAAAATGTTTCTTTAGCACGTGATTATTGGATAGAAATAGCTTATAGAAATGTAGAACTTTTAGGAATTACCTTTAGAGCATTTCAAATTGAACAGGCCTATTTAAGAGGAGGTGAACAAGGTTTTGAAAATGCAAGAAAAAGTATTTTAAGTAGACTAGAAGGTACCTACAAAAATTATAGTCCGGTTGTAGATAAACCAGTTTTTGAAAAATTAACGGCTTTATATGCCGAAAAGTCACCAAAAGAATACTTGCCATCAAATATGGTTGGGGTTAACTTTTCAGAAATTACAAATGAAATTTATGCAAGTACTAAATTAACTTCGTTAGAAGGGGCTACAGAATTATTATCTGGAAGCTCAGATGAGGTAATTAAAAAACTAAATGCAGACAAAGCTTATACTTTTGGAAAAGAATTACACACTATTTTTTACACCAAATTAGAGCCTAAGTTTCAACAATTAAATCTTCAAATTGAAGCAGTTCAAAAAGAATATATGAAAGCTTTAATGGAAGTGTTTCCAAATAAAAGATTTTTTCCTGATGCTAACAGTACGTTAAGAGTTAATTATGGAATGGTACAAGGTTATGAGCCTAAAGATGGAGTTTATTATACTGCTAAAACCTATTTAGATGGTGTGATGGAGAAATATGTACCAGGAGATTATGAGTTTGATGTACCTCAAAAATTACAAGATTTATATAAAACAAAAGATTATGGACCATATGCTGAAAATGGTAAAATACCTGTAAATATTTTATCTACAAATCATATGACAGGCGGAAATTCTGGAAGCCCAATTGTAGATGCTCATGGCAATTTAATAGGTTTGGCTTTTGATACTACTTGGGAAGGAACGATGAGTGATCTTTATTTTGATGCTGATATAGTAAGAAGTATCATGGTTGATATTCGTTATGTATTATTTATTGTTGATAAGTATGCAGGGGCTAAAAACCTAATTGAAGAAATGACTTTAGTTCGTCCAAAAAAATAAAGTCAAACTAGATTTTAATAAAAAACTCCAAACTTTAGTTTGGAGTTTTTTTGTTTGAAATTAAACTATAGTCTAATATTTTGATTGATAACTTAATTCAATTTCCCAATCAAATTTTTCATTAGGTTGTAAAGTTAACAGACCATCTTTATTGTTAAAGCTATTTGGGGCACAAGTCATAGGTTCTATAGCTATACTTTTTCTATGTGGCGGTGTATATACTTGTAAGTAACTTTCTTTTTCTTTTGAAGAAAATTCTAAATCGAAATCATACTCTAAAGTTTTAAAATTTGTTGCAGGTTTATTAGTAATAAAACAATCATCTAAAAAAGTTGCTCCTATTTTTAATGGAGTTCGATGTTTTAAAAGAGTTTTAGAGCTTGGAATCATTTGTTCATTAAAGAGATATTGATGCGTAGCATTAAAATCTAGCACGCTTTCAGTAATATTATTGGTTTTAAAATAAGGATGCCAACCTATACCAAAAGGAAAGGCTTCATTGCCGCTATTTAACACAGCAAAATTCAAACTCATTTTATGACGAGTGAAAATGTAGTTTATTTCAAAATTATAGGAAAATGGAAAGCCTAAAGTGGTACCTTTATTAGAATAGTGTAAAGTAACGGAAGCTTTATCATTGCTAACGTTATCATTTTTTAGCGTAAAATGTGTGTTATAAATACAACCATGTAAGCTGTTATTTAGTGAAGTTTCATTAATGTTTAATTTGTGCTTTTTCCCTTTAAATTCATAGATCCCATTATGAATTCTATTTGGAAATGGAAATAAGATAGATGATTTGTATGTAGATTTGTAATCGTTTAACCCTTTCTCACTGTTTGAAATACCGTCAATTAAATCTATTTCATTACTGGATAATTTTTGCAGTGAAGCTCCTAAATTAGGATAAATGATAGCTTTAAATTTTAATGCGGTATTGGTAATTATTAGTTGATTTAATAGAGGATTTTTATGTTTAATATTAATTATCTGATACATTGTTTTTTTTGTTAGGGGATTTTGGTAAGCGTTTAGCATCTTTAAGGCATTTGTTTAGCATCCACTCTAACTGTCCGTTAGTAGACCTAAACTCATCAGCAGCCCACTTTTCAATGGCTTTTAACATATCTTCATTTATTCTTAATGCAAATGCTTTTTTCTTTGACATTATTTACTTTTCTATTTTTTTATAAATATTAAAATTGTATCAATCAGTTTTTTCATAACAGGGAGTTCTGGATTCGAGTATGAAAGCATATTTTCATTAATATCTCCTTTAATTTCTTTAAAGAGATGATTCATATTATCAATTAAATGTAACTCAGAATTTTTAGCAGCTTTGTGTAATAATTCAGCATCTATATTTTTAACTTGAATATCTTTTGAACCATTAATAATTAATGTAGGAATTGTTAGCTTTTCAATTTCTTTTTGTGGGTGGTATTGTAACCAGGAAATTAAAAAAGGCTGTACTTGCTTGTTGAAAAGCGAAGTTAACATAGGATTGAATTTTTCTACAGTATTTCCTTTTTTTAATTCAGTTACAATTTTTTGAGTTTCTTCTTTTAAATAAGGAGCTTGTAGCTCAATTTGTTCAACCAAAATTTCATCTAAAGGCCTTCCAGCTCCTTCTAAAGAAATAAAAGCATCGGCTTTATTTTTAGAAGCTACCATTCCTACGAGGCTGCCTTGACTATGTCCAGCAACTATTATTTTAGCATAAGTATTGGAATTTTTAAAGTAGTCGATAACACTTTTTGCTTCTTCAATAAAAGTTTCAAAGGATAATGAATCAATTTTTTCTTTGTCGCCTTTGGTAAAAGATAGTACACTTTTATCATATCTATAAGTT
This sequence comes from Lutibacter aestuarii, assembly GCF_042676885.1. Classification (NCBI taxonomy): domain Bacteria; kingdom Pseudomonadati; phylum Bacteroidota; class Flavobacteriia; order Flavobacteriales; family Flavobacteriaceae; genus Lutibacter; species Lutibacter aestuarii. Next base: position 115,922 of record NZ_JBHTIC010000005.1, on the reverse strand, counting down.
GCAATATTTTCTTTAGTCAATTCCTCCGCTAAAAACTTTAAAGAATTATTTTTCATCACTGAATTATTGCCATTTCTATCAGTAGGTCCAGATCCAGGAATTAAAATAATTAATGCTTTCTTATTTTTTGAATTTGGAAGTAATAATGTTCCATTGATGGTTGCTGAATTTGTTAAAATATTCAATTCAGTTTCAGTGTAATTTTTATCTTGAGCAAAGCTTAAAGATGAAATTAAAATTAGAAATAGTAGTATCACATTATTTTTAATCATAAGCTGCTTTTTTATTATAAGTATTTAAAACTCGTTGAAGTTCCTCTTTTTTTTGAGTGCCAATTAAAATTTTATCACCATTATTTAACTCTAATTGAAGTCCAATATTCCCTTTTGTTGTATAAGATTTCCCTTTATTTTTACGTAAAATTGATTTCATTCCCCAACCTCCAAATTCAAAAATAGCATCATAACGTCTAATGTATAAATTGGAAATTGTATTCCAAGGAATCACTTTAAATGATCTATGAAATGGATAAAATTGATAAAAGATTCCCTGTTCATCAATTCTTGTTTTTAATTTTAAATTTAGAAAAAGCAGTATTACTAAAAGCACTATGATTACCCCGCTTAGAGCTGTTAATTTTTCTGTTAGGTTACTTTGTGATATAGTTTCTAGCCTAACAATAACTGAAACAATAGCTCCAATTACAGCAATAGCTAAACCTATAATAACTAGAGGTTGTGTAAATTTTTGTTCTTCAATGAAAACTTTCATGCCTTATTTGTTCTTTGTAATATAAGCTGCCGCAAAAACAACTCCAACACCAATACCTAATGCAATATTATTTAAAGCAATTCCTAAAGCTGTTCCAATGGCAACTCCAATAGCAATTCCTTTAGAGGATTTTGTAATTTTTTTCATTACCTATTTTTATCTCGTTCTAATACTGCCTTAGCAATATTTCCAGTTTGTCCATACCCTACACTAATAACATGCCAGCCTTGAGACGCATATTTGTTAAATAAATCTTCAAAGGTTTTATCTTTGTAGGACCAAATACTTTTGGGTTTAATTATTTTATATTCTTTCATAAGTTTTTGTTTAGTTCAATAATAAAGCTAAGGAGCTTGTAATATAAATTAAAAGTTGAATTAATAAAATAATCATGGTTTTAATGGTTTAAAGTCCCTGTATTAACAATTGGAGTAGTGTCTTTATCAGAACATAATACCACCATTAAATTACTAACCATTGCTGCTTTGCGTTCTTCGTCTAAATCCACAATTTCATGTTCACTTAATTTTTCAATAGCCATTTCTACCATACCAACTGCACCTTCAACAATTTTATGTCTTGCCGCAATTATTGCAGTTGCTTGTTGACGTTTTAACATTGCGTTTGCAATTTCTTGTGCATAAGCTAAATATCCAATACGAGCTTCTAGTACCTCAATACCAGCCATGTCTAAGCGTTCGGCAAGTTCTTCTTCTAGAGCTTCACTTACTTCATTAACACTAGCTCTTAAAGTAATTTCTTCGTCTTTTCCATCATCTTCAAAATTATCATAAGGATATAAACTTGCTAGCTTTCTTACAGCTGCATCAGATTGAACTCTAACAAAGTTTTCATAATTATCTACATCAAATGCAGCTTTAAAAGTGTCTTTTACTTTCCAAACAAGTATGGTACTTATCATTATTGGATTTCCTAGCTTGTCGTTCACTTTTACACGTTCGCTATCAAAATTACTAGCTCTTAAAGAAACGCTTCTTTTTTTGTACAATGGATTTGCCCAATAAAATCCATTTTCTTTTACAGTACCTATATATTTACCAAAAAGAAGTATGACTTTTGAAGTATTTGGATTTACTAAAAAGAATCCGGGTAATGTAAGTATTGTTAAAAAAATAGAGGGTAATATTATCCATATATTTCCATTAATAATACCTGTGATAATTCCTGCGATGAAAGCCAAAAAAAGGAATAACATAAAATAGCCATTTGAAACTTTTATTATTTTTTCTTGTGTCATGATGTAATTTTATTTGATGTTAAAATGATATCATAAAGATATAAAATTATTTTTAGTATTTGCAAATATTTCACCAACTTTATTTTTTATCTTAGCCAAAAATAATTTATAATGAAAACATTAAGACAACTCTATATTTTCTTAGCATTTACAATTACATTTTTCACACTAAATGCAACAAATTATCCTGATTGGGGAGCAACAGGTCATAGAACAGTAGGAAAAATTGCAGAAGATTATTTAACAAGTAAAACCAAGAGAAAAATTGCCGATTTGTTAAATGGTCAAAGTTTAGCTTTGATATCAACTTTTGGTGATGATATTAAATCCGATGAGCGTTATAGAAAATTTTCTTCTTGGCATTATGTAAACAAGCCTATTGGGGTTAATTATGAAGACTCAGAAAAAAATCCTTATGGAGATTTAGTGGTGGGAATTACTACTTGTAAAAAAAATATTTTAGATAAAAATACTACTAAAGATGATAAAGTTTTTTATTTAAAAATGTTAGTGCATTTAATAGGCGATCTTCATCAACCTATGCATGTTGGAAGAAAAGAAGATAAAGGAGGAAATACTTTACAAGTTCGTTGGTTTAATGATGGTACAAATTTACATTCGGTTTGGGATTCGAAAATGATCAATCATTTTAATATGACTTATACGGAATTGGCTAAAAATTCCCCAAAAATTTCAAAAGAGCAGGTGAAATTTTTACAAAAAGGAACTATTGTAGATTGGGTAAATGAAACTCAAAAATATGCTGTTGAGGTTTATAATTCTACTGAAGTTGGAGAAAAGTTAGGCTATAGATATATGTATGATCACTTTGAATTAACAAGAAGTCAATTACAAAAAGGAGGAATTAGATTGGCTAAAGTGTTAAATGATTTATTTAAATAAAAGAGGATTGAAGTATGAGAATTTTTTTATTGATTGGATTTTTTTTAGTCTTTCAAATAAGTTTTACACAAATTAAGAATAAAAATCATGCAACTAAAGTTAGTTATAAACAGTACAATAATGGTAAAATAAATGAAAAATCTAGTGTTTCGTTTATTTATGTGGATAATGTAGTTTATTTATCAGCTTCAAATGATAAGGTACGTAGTTATATCGATTTTGAAAATGGGCAAAATGTTGATATAATGAAATATAATGAATCATTATATAAAACAATAACTTCTTTTGATAAACTTGGTAAACCAAAATTTTTAAATGAAGAAGAAACTATTGAAGGATATAAATGTAAAAAAGCGCTATTTTCAGCTTTTTCAAATAAAATTGAAGTTTGGTATACAGAAGAAAGTCCAATAAAAGGATCTCCATATAAAAACTATTTACCTAGTAAAAATGCTTTTGTTTTAAAAATAGTAATAAATGGAAATAGAGAGCTAAGAGTAAATGAAATTAAAGAATTAAAGGAGCAACAGAAACTTAATTTTCCAATAAATGATGCTAAGGAAATTACACAGGCTGAATTTGAAGAATACAAAATAAAATCTCGATATGTAACCTTTCCAATATTTGAGAATGAAACGATAAATTTTGACCCTTCAATTAAAACAACTTCAGTTGATGGAGCTGATGATGGTAAAACGTTGCGATTTTCAAATGGGACAGTAATTTTAAAAAAAATTAAGTTTCCAAAAGAGGTTAAAAAAAATGCACAGGTGTATGCTAAGCTAACAAATATTTCTAATGGAGATGCTTATGACAGAACAGGAACCGTTTTTATTCTTCCAGTAAAACAAATAAAAAAAACATTATTAGATGGCTTAGTCTCAGGTATTGATAAATTGCCAAAATATTTTGATAATGACAAAAAAGAGTATCAAGGAATAGTTAGTGATGAAGCTTATGACACACCTATTGAAATTATGAGATTTTTTACTTCTTTTGGAGTAGGACACTTTAATAATTTAAGAGTTATTAATAATTACCCTTGGAAAAATTCTGTAACTTACAAACAAGATATCACCACTTTAATTCCAACAGATCAAGAAGAAATTTGGGTGGGAGTTTTTATTGGTAATTATGATAAAGGAGGCCATAAGGTTAGCTTAGAATTTAATTATTATCCTTCTTGGGAAGAAAATAAAGAAATTAAAAGATGGATTCAACCAGCATTTAGCACCTTAAATGTTATGGAAATGTCTGGTCAAAATTATGGACGTTTGTTTAAAAATGATACTTTAAAAGCAGTTGTAACGATACCAAAAAATATAAAGAATCCTCAATTGTTATTTACTTCAACTGGACACGGAGGTTGGGGTGGAGGAGATGAGTTTAACCAAAAGTTAAATGAAATTTTTATTGATGGTAAACTAGTATATAGCGTGGTGCCTTGGAGAACCGATTGTGCTACCTATAGATATAGCAACCCCGCGTCTGGAAATTTTTTCAATGGATTATCGTCAAGTGATTTGAGTAGATCAAATTGGTGCCCAGCAACATTGACACCTCCGTATATTATTCCATTACATAATTTAGAGCCTGGAACGCATACTATAGAAGTGGTAATTGATCAGGGAGATGATGAAGGGTCAAGTTTCAGTCATTGGAATGTTTCTGGAATTTTGATAGGTGAAAAACAATTAAAATAAGTTATAATTTATACATTATAGGTATTCCACCTACGTTTTTCTCTATTTAAAAACGAGATAAACTTAGTTGGAGTTTCTATTTTAAGATGAATTGTTTTAAATGTTTTTGGGTGTAGGAAAGAAATTTCTGAAGCGCATAAAAATAATCCTTTCCCTTTATAAAGAGTTTTACTGTTTCCATATAATTTATCTCCTAAAATAGGATGTCCAATAGAGGCTAAATGAATTCTTATTTGATGAGTTCTTCCTGTTTTAGGAAATACTTTTAAACAAGTTAAATAATTATATTTTAAAGACTTTTCAACTTTTATAATTTCAAAATTTGTTTCCGCTAGTTTATTTTCAATAGGGGTGTTAATTAGTTGACTTGCGTGTACTTTACCTATAACTATAGTGCAATATTTTTTTTGAATGGTATGATTGGAAAATTGTTTCCCCAATTCAATTTGAGCGGTTTTTGTTTTAGCTACTAGTAAAATTCCTGAAGTTTGATTGTCTAACCGATGTAAAGGAGTTGGTTTATAAAGAGCATCAGGGGCTTTGCTTTTTTTTAAATTGTAAGGTAAAGCATTAAACACGGTTTTAAATTTATTACCACTTACAGTAATTCCTGCTGGTTTGTTTATTGCAGCTATATGTTCATCTTCATAAATAACTTCAAAATCGTACTCAAATACTTTAGGTTTAATTTCAAGATTTTCAACCAATTGAATTACCTGACCATAATTTACCCAAGTTCCAGTTTGTGCAATTTTACCATCAGCTAAAAAAAGCCCTTTTTTTATAGCTTTTTTAATTCCACTATTTGATGGAATAAATTTATTAAAAACCTTAGGGGCATAATCTTGTAATCGAATGTTTTCAATTTCTTTTGGAACTTTATGCGTATAAATAGTTTTAATAATTGGTTAATTTAAGTTAGTTTTTGTGCGGCTTTATAATAAAGACGATATTAAAACAGAAAAGTTACAGTTAAAAGTATTTTAGTTTTGCTAATAAAATGTTAAAAAACAGTGAATTATAACTTAAAGTAAGTTGTTTTTATACAAGATTTCAATGATTTCCTTATAATCGAAAGATAAATTTAATTTGATAGCTTTTTCGTAATTAAACCAATTAAAGTCTAAAACTTCCTCTTCTTGAATTTTAATTTGACCACTCCAATTTCCTAAAAAACGATAATATTTTCGGTCTTGCCAAATGCCTGTTTTTATAATTGAAGTTGGCGAAAAGTCTAAATTACATTCTTCTTTCACTTCTCTAATTACATTTTGTTCTGCAGTTTCATTTTTTTCAGCTCTTCCACCTGGACAACCCCAAAAACCTGGATAGTTTTCTGTATAATTAGAACGTTGAAGTAATAATATTTTTTTTTCTTGAAGTATGATTCCTGAAGCTGCTAATATCATCATTTAAATTAACGGTGAATAACACCTAATGTTGCTGTTTGTCCTGTAGCTAAATTCCATTCTTTAGATGAAATTAAATTTCCATTGGCATCATATAAACTAACTTCAGCGGTATTAGGACCAGAAAACCCTTGATTTAATGCTTGAAAATCAATACGATTATAGCCTTCATCTAAATTAATATAGTACACATAATAATTTGCTTTTAAACCAATATTATCACTAACTACTTTTTCATTTACGTAAATTCTAATTCTATCTCCATCAACATAACTATAATCTCTACACTCAACTTTTACAGTTTTAGTTTTACTATTTACAGTTCCCAAGCTAAAATTACTAACTAATTTTTGATGAGTTACATCTTTACCTTGAAAGTATTTTTTTGTAATAATATCTCTATCCTCGGGTAATGTTTCCATTAAAAAATTGGCATGTGATTTAGATGGATTTGAATTTAGTTTTTTATTTACAGCATTAGTGTTTAACTTTTTATCAATGTTTAAATTAAAGTTTACTGGAGGATTAGCTTTGGTAACTGGAAATTTAGCTTTTAATTGATTGGTGTTTTTAAGGATTCCTTTTGATGTTTCATCCGTAATTTTTGAGTGTACTTTTGTAGTATCACTTTGTGCAAATATGTTTCCTCCACTTAAATATATTAAGAAACTAAATAGAAAATATTTTATAAAATTATTCATTGATAAAATTTATAGTACAAAGCTGCAAAAAAAATGCCAACTATTTTAAATTACGGATAAAAATACTAAAAATGAAACGTTGTAATTAATAGTATTTTAATAATTGTTTGTTAAAACTATAAATAAAAAAAGCCACTATAATTAGTGGCTTTTTTATACTAAAATTAATTTATTTAATCATTTGGAAACTACGCTTAATAAAATTTGTTAGCTCTTCTCCTTTTAATAAGTTTTGAGAAAGTCTAGCTAAATCAAAAGCTTGTTTTATTAAACGCTCTTGTTTTTTGGAAGTTTTGGTGTTTAAAATTTCACTTACCAATTCATTATTAGTGTTTACAACTAGATTATACATTTCAGGGAAATTTCCCATTCCCATCATTCCTCCACCTCCTGTGGCTTGCATTTCTTTCATTCTACGCATAAATTCTGGTTGCGTAATAATAAAAGGGTTGGCATTAGAATCCATAGCTTCTAGTTGAACGGTGTAGGTTTCTTTTGGAATTGCATTTTCAATAATTGGTTTTAATGTTTCTTTTTCTTCATCAGAAAGTTTACTTATTTTATCTTCATCCTTTTTGATTAAATTATCAATATGATCAGCATCAACTCTTACAAATTGAATGTTTTCTTTGCTGCCTTCTAATTTTTGAATTAAGTGAGAAACAATTGGAGAATCTAACAATAAAACTTCATAACCTTTGTCTTTTGCAGCGTCAATATAGCTGTGTTGAGTTTTAACATCAGAAGCATATAAAACAATTAATTTATTGTCTTTATCAGTTTGAGCGGGTTTAATTTTTTCTTCTAATTCTGAAAAAGTAAAATATTCTTTATCTACCGTAGGGTACAATGCAAATTTGTCAGATTTTTCAAAGAATTTATCCTCAGAAAGCATTCCATATTCAATAATTACTTTAATGTCATCCCATCTATCTTCAAATGACTTTCTATCGTTTTTAAATAAACTGATAAGTTTATCAGCTACTTTTCTAGTGATATATCCTGAAATTTTCTTAACAGCACCATCTGCTTGTAAATAAGAACGAGAAACATTTAGCGGAATGTCTGGAGAGTCAATTACCCCTCTAAGCATTTGCAAAAAGTCTGGTACAATTCCTTCCACATTATCCGTAACAAATACTTGATTTTGGTATAGTTGAATCTTATCTTTTAATGGATCTACACTTTTACTTAATTTAGGGAAGTATAAAATACCTGTTAAATTAAATGGATGATCAACATTTAAATGGATATGAAATAATGGATCTTCAAACTGCATTGGGTACAATTCTCTGTAAAATGAAGTATAATCATCATCTTTTAACTCTGTTGGTTTTTTGGTCCAAGCTGGGTTTGGATTGTTAACAATATTGTCAACGGTAATTTTTTCAGGTTCAGCACCTTCTTTTGCATCTTTAGGTAAAGGTAAAGTTTCTTCTCGTGTTCCAAATTTTATTGGAATAGGCATAAACTTGTTGTATTTATTTAACAACTCGTTTATTTTAGAATCTTCTAAGAATTCTAAAGATTCATCATCAATATGTAAAACAATCTCAGTTCCTCTTTCACCTCTTTCAATTTCCTCTAAAGTATATTGAGGACTTCCATCACATTCCCAACGAACAGCTTTCGAGTCTTCAGCAAATGATTTTGTGAAAATTTCTACTTTACTTGCTACCATAAACGAAGAGTAAAAACCTAATCCAAAATGACCAATAATTCCTGAATCTTCAACTTTGTCTTTATACTTTTCAACAAACTCTTCTGCACCAGAAAAAGCGACTTGGTTGATGTATTTTTCTACTTCTTCACCAGTCATCCCAACTCCTTGGTCAATAATTCTAATTTCTTTGTTTTCTTTGTCAATTTTAATTTCAATAATTGGATTACCAATATCTCCTTTTATTTCACCTAAAGTAGAAAGATGTTTAAGTTTTAAAGTTGCATCTGTTGCATTTGAAATAAGCTCACGTAAAAATATTTCGTGATCTGAATACAAGAATTTTTTAATAATAGGAAAAATATTCTCTGCCGTTACATTAATATTTCCAGTTGCCATATTTTTTAATTTTTTAATTTATTATTAACGCTAGTTATTTGTCAAATAAAGTACCAAAATTTCAATTATGACAAAGTGACACTTTTTATGTAGCCTATATTTTTATATTTTTTATTGATGTTAATTTTTTAAGCAATGTAATTTGTAAGCTAATTTACCGTACATTCGTTCAAGAATGTCAATAGAACGCAAAGTAAGATTAATTGAACAGATGTTTGGTTGTCTTGAGCAGGAAATAACAACATTTAAAAAGCAATTTGATATGCAATGTGTTTCAGGTTGTGGTAAATGTTGTACTAAGCTAGACGTAGAAGCTTCACCATTAGAGTTTTTACCTTGGGCTTTTTATTTATTTTTAAATGATAAAGCTGAAGAAGTTTTAAGAGAATTAAATCATAAATCAACTACAATTTGTCATATTTATCAGCCTTTATCACTAACAGATAGTAGTAGTGGAAGTTGTGGAGAGTATCGTTATAGAGGTTTAATATGCAGGCTTTTTGGTTATGCAGCCGTAAAAGATAAATATGGACAACTAAGGTTAGCAACATGTAAAATTTTAAAAGAAAGTCAGCCACAAAATTATCAACAAGTTATTGATGCTTTAAAAAATAAAGCTTCAATTCCTGTTTTTACAGATTACTATATGCAGCTTTCTCAAATTGATTTCACACTAGGAGCTACCATACTTCCAATTAACAAAGCTTTAATTAGAGCCATTGAAGAGGTTTTAAGTTATTATGCTTACAGACCAATACCAAGAAGATTTAAAAAGATAGCCTAATGATAATTTATAATAATTACTTATTTTTATTGAAAGTAATTATTAAGTATGAAAAGTTTAGATTACGATTATGTAATCATTGGAAGCGGTTTTGGAGGATCGGTAAGTGCCTTAAGATTGGCTGAGAAAGGTTACAAAGTTTTGGTAATTGAAAAAGGAAAATGGTTTAAAAGCGAAGATTTCCCTAAAAATAATTGGGATTTAAAAAAGTGGATTTGGGAGCCAAAATTATTTATGAGAGGCTTTTTTAAAATGACTTTTCTTAATCATGTATCAGTGTTATCTGGTGTTGGAGTGGGGGGAGGTTCTTTAACATATGCCAATACATTACCAGTTCCTAAACAACCTTTTTTTAACTCTGGAAGTTGGGGAAATTTAAATAATTGGGAAGAAGCTTTAAAACCTCATTATAAAACTGCTTATCAAATGTTAGGGGCTAAAATTAATCCAGAGTTTTATGATGCTGATGCGGAAATTAGAGAAATTGCAACACATATTGGTAAAAAACAATATTTTGAACCTTCAAAAGTAGCAGTGTATTTTGGAGAAGCTGGTAAAACAGTAAAAGACCCTTATTTTAATGGGAAAGGGCCTGATAGAACTGGCTGCATAAACTGTGGAGCTTGTATGACAGGTTGTAGATTTAATGCTAAAAATACGTTAGACAAAAACTATTTGTATTTGGCTCAACAATTAGGAGTTAAAATTTTAGCAGAAAAAGAAGTTTATAATGTAAAAACCATAGGAACTTCAGATGGCAATAATGGTTATCAAATTGAATATAAGTCAAGTTTTGGAAAAAAAAGGGAGGCTAGTATAACTTCTAAAGGAGTAATTTTTTCAGGAGGAGTTTTAGGAACCGTTCCTCTTTTATTAAAATTAAAAGAAAAATCTTTACCAAATTTATCGGCTAAGTTAGGTTGTAATATTCGAACCAATAATGAATCATTATTATTAGTCACTTCAACAGCTAATAATACTAAAGATTATTCAAAAGGAATTGCAATAGGTTCTATTTTGCATATCGATAAAAATAGCCACATAGAACCCGTTCGATATGGAGAGGGTTCTAGTTTTTTCAAACTTTTAACCATTCCTTTTATTCAAAATAGGTTTACAATATTAAGATTGTTAGGTATTTTAGGTTTATTGTTTAAAAGTCCTTTAAAATTAATAAAAACTCTCTTTATTAGGAGCTATGCTAAAAAAACCACCGTTTTATTATTTATGCAAACATTAGATAGTACGCTGCAAATTAAACTTGGAAAAATTACTAAGATGAAAACCAAAACTGAAATTGGTTCTAAACCTACCGCATTTATTTCAGAAGCCATCAAATTTGCAAAGCTCTTTGGAAAAAAAGTACAAGGTATCCCTTATGCAAATTTTACGGATGTTCTGTTTGGAACGCCTACTACAGCACATATTTTAGGAGGCTGTGTTATGGGAGCTAATAAATTGGAAGGAGTTATTGATAAAAATAACCAAGTTTTTGGCTATAAAAATATGTTTGTTTGTGATGGAGCTATGATTTCTGCAAATCCAGGTGTAAATCCTTCATTAACAATAACGGCAATTAGTGAACATGCAATGAGCAAAATACCAAACAAACCAAAATAATAAGAGGATAACAATGGAAGATTATATTTTAGTTGAAGGATTTAAACATATAAGACATCAACAACAGTCTTTTTTAGAAAAAGAAATGATTGAAAGGACAAAAAGTCTTTATAATTGGATGGATAAGAGAAGGTCGGTTCGTCATTTTTCAAATAAAGACATTCCCATAGAAGTTATTGAAAATATTATAAAAACAGCTTCTACAGCACCGTCTGGCGCCCATAAACAACCTTGGACTTTTTGTGTAATAAAAAGTGCTAATATTAAAAAGAAAATTAGGGAAGCTGCTGAAGAAGAAGAACGAAAAAGTTACGAAAGTAGAATGAGTGATGTATGGTTAAATGATTTAAAACCTTTAGGGACAAACCCTGATAAAGCATTTTTAGAAATTGCACCTTATTTAATAGTAGTTTTTAAAAGACCTTTTGAGTATGGTGAAAGTGGTGAGAAACATCAAAATTATTATGTAAACGAGTCTGTAGGTTTAGCTTGTGGGTTTTTAATATCAGCCATTCATCATGCAGGTTTAGTAACTTTAACACATACACCGAGTCCAATGCGTTTTTTAGAAAAAATACTTAAAAGACCCGATAATGAACGTGCTTTCTTATTGCTTCCGGTTGGTTATGAAGCTGAAAAAGCCTATGTTCCAGACCTTAATCGGAAATCTTTAGAAAAAGTAATGCAAATTTATTAATTACAAGGTTTATTATATTTTTTGATATTTATAAGTTTTAATTATTTAAAATTAAGTTGTTAATAATAAATTTTTAAACTATTTTTAAATATCACCATATAAATTAAGAAAATACTAAAATTCTAACAACTCTAATTAGTTGTAATACTTTTAACTTTTGTGTATGTTTGAAAAAATAAACTTTAAATAACAATTTATGTATAATTCTAAAATAACTGGTTTAGGGTATTATGTTCCAGATAACATCGTGACCAATGAAGATTTGTCTAAATTAATGGATACGAATGATGAATGGATACAAGAAAGAACAGGTATAAAAGAAAGACGATGGATCAAAGAAGGAAGCGAAGATACTTCAGCAGTTATGGGTGCAAAAGCATCAAGAATTGCTATTGAAAGATCTGGATTAACAAAAGAAGATATAGATTTTATAATTTTTGCAACATTAAGTCCTGATTACTATTTCCCTGGAGGAGGTGTTCAATTGCAAGAGATGTTAGGTTTAAGAACTGTTGGAGCATTAGATGTAAGAAACCAGTGTTCAGGTTTTATTTATGCGCTTTCAGTTGCAGACCAATTTATAAAAACTGGAATGTATAAAAATATTTTAGTTGTTGGTGCAGAATTTCATTCAGGAGGATTAGATAAAACAACCAGAGGTAGAGGAGTATCAGTAATTTTTGGTGATGGTGCAGGTGCTGCAATTTTATCAAGAACTGAAGACAATACTAAAGGAATTTTATCTTCTCATTTACATTCAGAAGGTAAACATGCGGAAGAATTAACTGTTTTAGCTCCAAGCATTAGACATTGGGTTCCTGAGATAATTGAAGCAAATGATGCCAATGATGAGTCTTATTTTCCTTATATGAATGGTACTTTTGTGTTTAAACATGCGGTAGTGCGTTTTTCTGAGGCAATTATGGAAGGTTTACAAACTAATAATCTACAAGTTTCAGATATAGATATGTTAATTCCTCATCAAGCTAATTTAAGAATATCTCAATTTATACAAAAGAAGTTTAAATTAGAGGATCATCAAGTGTATAATAATATAATGAAATATGGTAATACAACTGCTGCATCTGTTATTATTGCACTTTCAGAAGCTTGGGAAGAAGGAAAAATTAAAGATAATGACTTAGTAGTTTTAGCAGCTTTTGGTAGTGGTTTTACTTGGGGTAGTGTTATTATCCGTTGGTAGTAACTAATTAAATTTAACTAAATTAAATAAAAAAAGCACTTTAAAGTGCTTTTTTTATTTTACAATACAAACTGAATTGATGTTGCCATCATAATCAAATTCTTTTACAGGATTGTTTGGGTCTACCATCCAATAATCATCAACAATAAATTTGTAGTGATATTTACCTCCAAAAAGTTTTAAGGTATATTCCCAACCATTTTCGGTTTTAATCATTCTATACTTATTTTCATCCCAATCATTAAATGATCCAGATAAAATGACTTTTTTTGCATTTAAGTTGGTTTTTAAATGAAATGTTACCCATTTATAAATTTTAATGATAGAGTTATAACCATCAAATTCATTTCTTTTTTTTAGGTTGTTTGAAGGATCTTCCATCCATTTACCATCAACAATAAATTTGTATTCGTATTCTCCAGGTTTTAATTGTAAGGTTAATTCCCAACCATCATCAGTTGGAACCATGTTAAAATAATCTTCATTCCACTTGTTAAAAGTTCCAGATAAAATAACATTGTGTGCATTTTTAAAACCTTTTAATTTAAATGTTGCATTTCCATTTTCATCAACATAAGCGGTTGTAAAATTAAGATTATAAACATTCAATTTTTTTCCATTTTTTGTTGCTCTACTAATATTTACAATATCTTTACTAGGCTCTGCCCAATAATAGTTATTAATCACAAATTTGAATTCCCAAGAAAATTCATCAGTAAAATCTTCGATTTTTTTTCTTAATTCGTAGCTGTTTTCACTTATCTTAACCATTCGCCATTTTTTTAATGACCAATTATTAAATTCTCCCGCCACTACTACACTATTTATATCAATATCTTCAAAGTCTTTTTCAGCACCAAAATTATTATTAGTTACTTTTTTATAGTCTCTTTTATCAAAAGAAAATACAATTTCATCTCCTTCAATTCTATAACCTTTAACCTTGCTGTTTTGAGCAAATGTTGTTGTAGTTATAAAAACTAAAAATAAAATGATTATATGTGCTACAGTTTTATTCATTGAGTTATTAAAGGATAATTTATAAAATATAGCTTCTCTTTTTGATAATTTATAATTGTTCTTTTGTACTTAAAAAATTCATAACCTAAAATTCCATCTAATTGAACTCCAAAAGCTTCTTGCATTTTTGAAAGGTTTGTTAAAATGGTTTTCATAGGGCCTAAATATACTGTTTTACTTAGTTTTAATCGATGCAAATTTCCTGCCAAAACTTCAATTTGTTTATTGCTTGCGCCAGCTAAATTAATTCGTTTTTTTGGAACAAAATGCTTTAAAACTTTTTTATTGACACTTTTGTTGATTTGATTAAACTCTGCAGCGGTATCTAATCCTAGTTTTAGATTTTGACTATTAATAGAACCATTTACTACAATAGTATGTTTTTTTAGCTTAAAATCGATGCTGTCAACAATTTTTTCTAAATATACTTTAGGATCTAATTTATTTCCATTTTTATCAACCTTTGTTAAGGTAATTTGGTTTAAATAAAGGTCAATAAAAATTTCATAATCTTTTAAAATACTGTAACCAATAATACCTAAAAGGTGCATTTTCTTACTTTTTTCGATATGTGATAAATCAATTATATCAGAGTTTTTATCTTTTAAAGAAAAATGTAATAAATTAAATTCACTAAGCTTTTTTTGAAGAGGATTATCGAGGCTGTTTAAAACACCTGTTGTTTCCACTCTTTTTTTGTTGTGCCCATATTGAGAAGGAAAATGCACTTTATTTAATATTAAATTTTGTGATCCTGTATCTATAATAAAGTTCCCTTTTTTGTTTAATACATTGGCTTCAACTACAATTAAATGATCAATTAATTTAAAAGGAATACGTGCAGTATATTTATTTAGAATTTCAGCTTTTGGAAAAACCAACTTATCGATGTCACTTGCAAAGCTAGTTGCATTTATAAATGACAAAAAAAGAATTAATATGATTTTTGTTTTGGGCATATTTTCAAAATAAATTTGAGATAAACAATTGTTCATAAATTGAGAAAAGCCTCTAAAATGCAAGTTTAGAGGCTTTGTAAAAGGTTATTAGTTAACTAATTCAAATAATTATAATATCCTTTTAATATTTTTCAAAACTTTTTACAATGCTATATTTTAAAAACGAGCTAAAGTATGTTTTGTGACAGCTTATTTGTTAAATAAAGGTTAATTAAGTATTAATTATATAAAGCCACCACTATTTTGAGCTTCGTTTTTGTCTCTAGTTTTGCGGCCTTTTGCTTTATTTTTGCCACCACCAAACCTGTACATAAATCCTACATAGGCTGTTCTACTTTCCCAATTGAATTGTCCCGATTGTGGATAAGGGTTTTCTGAATCAAATTTGAATTTCATTCCTTCAAAAATATCATTAACTCTTAAGCTAATTGTTCCTTTTCCTTTTAACACATTTAAGCTAGCTCCAGTATTAATCATCCACATTGGATCTACTTTAAATTGAATAGATTCGCCACCACCTCTATACATTGTAAATAGTTGAAAACGAAGATTTTTACTAGCAGTAAAGCTATTGCTTAATCTAAAGTTTAATGAATTATTGGTAACTTCAACTTGTTCACCGTTAGCTAAACCACTTTCTTTTTGCGTATATAAATCAAAACTTGCATTTGTTCTCCACCATTTAGCAATTTTATAATTTGAGGATACTTCAAATCCATATCTGTCGTTACTTTCGGTATTGCTAAAAGATAATTCAACTTTGTCTTCATCTAATGGGTCAATATTTAAAATTCTATTAATATTATCATTTACTCTTCTATAAAATGTTCCTATGGTAAAGGAGCCTTTATTATGCTGTTTGGTATAATTAAATTCATAAGAATTTGTAAACTGAGGTTTTAAATTTGGATTCCCTACAGAAGTAATTAATGGAGTGCTCCATTCTCGAATAGGGTTTACTTGACCAATAGATGGGCGATCAACTCTTCTGCTGTAACTTAATTGAAATTGGTTTTTATCACTTGGATTATAGGTAATAAATGCAGATGGATATACCGAGAATATTTCATCAGAATATTTTAAAGTTTCAGCCCCTTTTACAAAAGTTCCATCTACTTCATATTGTTCAAAACGCGCACCAAGTTGTATGGCTATTTTATCAATTTTATGGTTGTAGTTTATGTATGCAGAATATATATCTCTATTATAATCAAATGAAGTAAAGTCTTTAGATTTTGTTTCATACCAACCATTGCCATCGTCAATCAATTCTCCATTAGTATCATATATAAACTCATGTTGAGTTGTAACATTACTGTTATTTGTTTCGTTATATCTGGCTTCTAGTCCAAGCTCTAGCTTTGAATTTTCAGACAATGGATTTGTATAATCAATATTATAGAGTTTTGAACTTCTTTCATTTACTATTTTGTCATCATAATTTGTAGTTAAATCATTTGGACGAACTAACTCGTTGTAATTGGCAGCTTCAGGGCTTTCAGAATCAGAAAAGTTAGCTTCAAACTCTAAATTGTGCCCTTTTTTGTTAAAATCAATTTTATAGTTAAAATTATAGGCTTGTGAGTCCGATTCACCATCAACAATCATCTTACTATTACTGTTTAAGTTGTTGTTAAAGGTTACATTAGTACCACCATTAAACAAGTTATCGGTCATATTTTGAGTAGTATAAAATGAAAAAGTATTTTTATCATTAAAGTAAACATCAGCACCTACTTTTAATAAATGAGATGCTCTATCATCAAGCATTTGAAAATTTTGAACTGAATTATTATCAGAACGTCTAACAACTCCATAATTTTCTCTTTTTCCATCATTAAAACCATAGTTAGCAAAAAAGTTCACTTTACCTGTTCTAAAATTCATGTCCATTGAGCCGTTAAATCGGTTGTTTTCACCCATAGTTAAGCCTGTATTAACTGAACCGTTAAATCCTATATTTGAATTTTTATGTAAAACAATGTTTATGATACCACTCATTCCTTCTGGATTGTATTTAGCTGAAGGATTGGTAATTAATTCTACACTCTTTATGGATGTTGAAGGGATTTGTTTTAGTAGCTGAGATGCATCTATATTAGTAGGTTTTCCATCAACTAAAACTCGTACGTTTTCATTGCCACGTAAGCTTATATTTCCCGTTTGACTATCGACGGATACGGACTGAACGTTATTTAATAATTCAGAAGCAGTGGTACCTGCTGAAGTTAAATCTTTTCCAACATTAATTACTTTTCTATCTATTTTTTGTGATACGGTTGAAGTTTCGGCAACAACAACAACTTCATTTAATTGTGAAGCTTCTTCTTTTAATTGGATTGTTCCTAAATCAATTTTTGAATTTAAACGAGTGATATTAATTTTTTTTTCAATTGTTTTATATCCAATAAATTGAATTTCAACGGTGTTTTTACCTTCTGAAATTTGTTTAATTAAAAAAGTTCCTTTGTCATCTGTTATGCCTCCTGTTACAGATTTGTTTAATGCATCTTTAACAACAATAGTAACATATGGTAAGGCATTTTGTGTGTTAGCATCTACAACCTTACCGCTAATGGTACCAGTTCTTGGGTTAGCGTTGGAAGGTATTTGAGCAAATGCAGTTATTGAGAATATAAAACTGCATAGTAATACTATATTTTTCATGTTTCTTTAATTGAGTTAGTATATGCTTAAATAAATTTATAAGGAATTGAAACCGAATATCGTCTTCTGGTATTCCAATTATTTCTTTTTGAGGAGTTCATTATTTCAATTTTTTTTGTTCTTAGTTTTAAAGTATTCATAATGTTGATATTGTTAGTTTGCATTGACAAATATATAATTAAATATAGTACTATGTAAAACAAAGTACTGTTTTAAGTTTTTTTTAACATAATTAGTTGATTATTTTATGACCTTAAACGTGATGCTTACCTTAGCTTCTTAACAGACTCCATATTTTAAATTATGTTACTTTGTTTAACAAACTTTAACTAATTTTAACAAATGATAAAAAAGACTTTGGTTTTAGGAGCTTCAAAAAATGCTAATAGATATTCTAATTTAGCGATACATAAATTAGTTGACAATAATATTGAAACAGTTGCTGTTGGGAAGGAGGAAGGCTACGTTAACGAAGTGAAAATTTACTCAAATGTTAAAAATTTTAAGGGCATTCATACAATTACTTTGTATTTAAACAAAATGCATCAGTTAAGTTATTATCAATATATAATTAATCTAAAACCGAAAAGGGTTATTTTTAACCCTGGAACAGAAAATATTGAATTGGAAAAATTGTTAACAGAACATAACATCAAATTTGAAAAAGCCTGTACTTTAGTATTGTTAAGTATTGGTGAGTTTTAGTTTATTTCAAATATTTTTCCTGATTCTGCTAATTGGGTATTCTCATAAATTGTATCGGCTTCTATTTTGAATTCTTCAATATTTTTATACCTACCGCTATAATGTCCAATAATTAACTGTTTAGCATTAGCTTGTTTTGCTATATTAGCAGCCTGTAATGCTGTAGAGTGTTTTGTTTTTAAAGCTAGCTGCTTTTTACCTTCTAAAAAAGTAGCCTCATGATACAAACAATTTACATTTTGTATTATGGAAACTATTTTTGGAAAGTAAGCAGTATCGCTACAATAGGCGTAACTTTTAGGTGGTATAGGGTTAAGGGTTAGCTCTTTATTTTTAATAATTGTACCGTTTTGAAACCTAAAATCTTTGCCATTTTTTAAATTCTGAAAATCACAAACCTCAATTTCTTTATACTTGGAAATTTGTTCCATATTTAGCTTTCGTTCTCCTAATTTTTCTTTAAACAAAAAACCATTAGTGTAAACTCTATGATCTAAAGGAATGGTAAAAACTTCAACTTTAGTGTCTTCAAAAATGAGTTCACTGTTTTTGGATGTTAATTCATGAAAAAGTAGAGGGTAATTTGTCCAAGAATTTGAGAGTTTTAATTGCAGTGTAATTATTTCTTTAATTCCTTTAGGACCATAAATATGTAATTCAGTTATTCGGTTTAATAATCTAAAAGTAGAAATTAAACCCACTAAACCAAAGAAATGATCTCCATGTAAATGGGAAATAAAAATATGTTTAATTTTTGAAAATTTAACTTTAAATTTTCTTAGTAAAACTTGGGTACCTTCTCCGCAATCAATTAAAAAGTGATGATTTTTAATTTCCAAAAATTGAGAAGTAGGGTGAGTATTTACACGAGGAGTTGCTGAGTGGCAACCTAAAATGGTGAGTTTTAAACTCATCTAATAACTAATCTTTTGGATATAATTTCTGAATCTGTTTGTAAAGAATAAATATACATTCCTTTCCTTAAATCATCTCTTTCAAATTCAATTGAATTATAGCCTGTTTTTGCATTAATTTTTTTAAAGTATACAGTTTTACCTAATAAATTTTTTACAGTAAATTCAATAATTTGAGATTGTGAAGATTTAAAATTGATTCTAGTTCTTACATTAAAAGGATTTGGGTATGCAGAAATTGATGAAAGGGTAGTAGGAGGCTCTTTTTGAATAACTGCAGTATTTTGTTCTCCGTTTTGCTGCGCAAACGAAAAAGAAAAGATACATAAGAAAGTTATTAAAAGTAGTTTTTTCATCAATAAGCATAAGGTTTTTAAAATCCTAAATCTCGTTCAATGGCATCCATTTCTATAATATCAATAGCTTCATTAAATGTTGGAGCCACACTAATTTCTTCTGGAATTTCATCAATATCAATTCCATTACAAATCATAACAAAACTTGTGCCGTTCTCTTTATGACGTACACTTAAATCCAAAAATAATAATAATTCTTCAATTTTTGTGTTAATTTTATCTGAAAAATCTATTATTAAATGTTCTTCAGTAAAATTAGCATACTTATTTTTAAAATTTTCTAGAAAATTAATTACAGAATTTTCAGATGGTTTGATGAGTGTATATTTTTCAGTTTTTGAAATTTCCATAACTATTTGTGTTGTATTTGTTGAGCTAATAAATAAATGACTGCCATACGTATAGCTACACCATTTTCAACTTGGTTAAGAATAATAGATTGTTCTGCATCGGCTACATCACTTGTTATTTCTACCCCTCTATTTATAGGACCTGGATGCATAATAACTATATTTTTATCAATAGAGTCTAATAATTTTTTATTAATTCCAAATAATTGTGAATATTCTCTTGTTGAAGGGAAATAATTGATTGCCATTCGTTCATTTTGAACTCTTAAAACATTAGCTACATCACACCATTCTAAAGCTTTTTTTATGTTGTACTCTACTTGTACCCCTAAGCTTTCAATATATTTTGGTATCAATGTTTTTGGACCACAAACTTTTACTTCTGCTCCTTGTAATTTTAAAGCATAAATATTGGAAAGTGCAACTCTAGAATGTAAAATATCTCCAACAATAACTATTTTTTTACCTGTTACATCTCCTAACTTTTCTCTAATTGAGTAGGAATCTAACAGTGCCTGTGTTGGATGTTCATGAGTTCCATCACCGGCATTAACTATACGTGCATTCACATGTTTTGATAAAAAATCACAAGCACCAACATTTGGGTGGCGCATAACAATTAAATCAACTTTCATTGATAAAATATTGTTTGCAGTGTCAATTAAAGTTTCCCCTTTTTTTACAGATGATTGACTTGCGGAGAAATTTATAACATCGGCAGATAAACGTTTTTCAGCTAATTCAAATGAAAGTTTAGTACGAGTACTGTTTTCAAAAAATAAATTGGCAATGGTAATATCTCTTAGTGAAGGAACTTTTTTTATAGGTCTGTTAATTACTTCTTTAAAGTGATCAGCAGTTTTAAAAATTAAATCAATATCAGCTTTATTTAAATGTTTTATTCCTAAAAGGTGTTGTACGCTTAACTGACTCATGTATTTAGTTATTTATAATGTATACGGCATCTTTACCGTCTTTTTCTTTCCAATTAACAGTAACTTTTTCTTCATTTATAACATCAACCTGCCTTCCTCTGTAATCAGGTTGAATAGGTAAATGTCTACTAAACCTTCGATCAATTAAAACCAACAGTTCTATATCACTTGGTCTTCCAAAAGATTGTATAGCTGTTAAAGCTGCTCTAATACTTCTACCCGAAAACAAAACATCATCTATAAAAACAACATTTTTATCTTCTACAATAAAATTAATATTGGTTTTGTTAGCTTCTAAAGGAGCTTCTCGTCTTCTAAAATCATCTCTGTAAAAAGTAATGTCTAATTGTCCAGATTTTATATTAGAAATGTGATAATCATTTTTTAAAATAGAGACTAAACGCTCTGCTAAATAAATGCCTCTTGGCTGAATTCCAATTAGCACTGTGTTTTCAAAATTATTATGATTTTCAATTAACTGACAAGCCAATCGATGTAAAATGATATAAATTTCCTTTGAGTTAAGTAGTATTTTTTTACTCATGGTAGTACCAAACATTGTTTGGAATACAAATATAAAGCATTTTGTTAATTAATTTGTTAAAAACATTTAGAAGTTGTAATCAATTTTGATGTTTAGTTCTTGTACTTTTATTCCAGTACTAATTTATAGCTACTTCTTTATGTCTTTAACTCCAAAAGAAAATAATATTCCTTTATCAAAATTTGAATCTATGCTTAAAACCAATAGTGTTTATTTTTTTGATTCAGCAGAGTTTGAAGAGATTATACATTATTATTTAGATTCTGGTAAAAATTCCTTGGCTAAAAAAGCAATTGCTTTAGGTTTAAAACAACACCCAAACTCTATTACATTAAAATTATTAAAAGCAGAATTGCTAATATTTGAAAGTAAAACAAAAGAAGCTACTTTATTGCTAAAGGAATTACAGGCTATTGAACCTACCAATGAAGAAATTTATGTACAACAAGCAAATATTTTTTCTAAAAATGATGAACATGAAAAGGCAATAACATCATTAAAAATAGCATTGGCATATACTGATGATGAAGCTGATATTTTAGCGTTGATAGGAATGGAATATTTATTTTTAAATAATTTTGATGAAGCTAGATTTCACTTTGCTAAATGTTTAGAAGTAGATTTTGAAGATTATTCTTCGCTTTATAATGTAATTTATTGTTTTGATATGGAAGGGAAACATACTGAAGCAATAACTTATTTAACTAAGTATATTGATGAAGACCCTTATAGTGAAGTTGCTTGGCATCAATTAGGACGTCAATATTTTATACTAGAAAATTATAAAGAAGCACTAAGAGCTTTTGATTATGCAGTTTTAATAGATGAGCATTTTGTTGGAGCTTATTTAGAAAAAGCTAAAACCTTAGAGCAATTAAATAAGTATGAAGAAGCCATTGAAAATTATAAAGAAACATTAAAATTAGATGATCCAACTTCATTTGTGTTTCTAAGAATAGGTGAATGTTACGAAAAAATTGATAATGTAAAGTTTGCCATTGAGTATTATAAAAAAGCAGTTCATGAAGATCCTCTTTTAGATAAAGGATGGATGGCAGTTACCAATCTAAGTTTAAAAGAAAAAAGATATAGCAAAGCATTATTTTATGTTAAAAAAGCTATTGAAATTGATGACCAAAATCCGTTGTATTGGAGAAAATATGCAGAAATTAATTTAAAATTAAACTATTTTGAAGAGGCAGTAACCGCTTTTGAAAAATGTATTTTATTGCAAGATTTTGACATTTCAATTTGGGTTGGGCTAAGTGATGTTTTATGTTTTTTAGGAGAGTTTGAAGATGCTTTAAAAAATTTGTTAAAAGCTAAATCTTTTTTCCATGATTTTGCAGAAATTGAATACAGGTTAAGTGGTTTGTATTTTAAATTTAACAATTCTCATAAAGGAAAAATTCACCTAATTAATGCTTTAACTATTGATTTTGAATACCACACAGTAATAAAAGAGTTATTTCCGGAGGTTTACAAAATGAAAGAAGTCAAGGATATTATAACTCAATACAAAAAAACTTCATTATAAAAATGTTACATTTGCTCAATAACTTTTAAGAGCTTATGCAACAAAGAAATCTGTTACAATATTTAATTATTTCATTAAAAGGAATCGCTATGGGTGCTGCTGATGTAGTGCCTGGAGTTTCGGGTGGAACCATTGCGTTTATTTCAGGTATTTACGAAGAACTATTAACATCAATAAGTTCCATAAATTTAAAAACATTAAGAGTTCTTAAATCTGAAGGCTTAAAAGCTGTTTGGAAAACAATAAATGGAAATTTTCTAATTGCTCTATTGATTGGTGTTTTTATAAGTATTGCATCTTTAGCCAAATTGATTTCTTGGTTGTTAGAAAACAAACCAATACTTGTTTGGTCATTCTTTTTTGGTTTAGTATTGGCAAGTATTTTGTATATAGGAAAGCAAATTACACGTTGGAATTTGTTGACTATTTTTTTGTTTATTGTAGGTGCTCTGATTGCTTATTATATAACAACTTTACAACCTTTAGTAACAGAAAATTCTTCTCCACTTTTTATATTTTTAGCTGGATCAATAGCAATTTGTGCAATGATTTTGCCAGGTATTTCTGGCTCTTTTATTTTAGTTCTATTAGGTGCCTATAAACCAGTTTTAGATGCCATTCATAATAAAGATTTCAAACTACTGGCAATTTTAGCCACTGGAGCAATAGTTGGGTTGTTATTTTTTTCCAAAATTTTAAAGTGGTTATTCAATCATTATAGAAATTTTACTTTAGCAATATTAACAGGTTTTATTTTGGGATCCTTAAATAAAATATGGCCTTGGAAACAACCATTAACGTGGCGTTTAAATTCTCATGGTGTAAAAGTTCCTTTTAATGAGCAAAGTATTTTGCCTTCTTCTTATGAAGGAGAACCTCAAATAGCAATGGCAATAATTTTAGCTGTAATAGGCTTTTTAGTAATTATTTTATTAGAAAAATTGGCTAAAGTTTCATCAAAAAAGTAGTTATGGCTAGGGAGCGTAGTTTGTTAGATAAATTTTTCCTTTTTATTAAAGGATTGTCAATGGGGGCAGCAAATAAAGTTCCTGGCGTATCTGGAGGTACAGTTTCTTTTGTATTGGGCTTTTATGAAGAAATGATTTATTCATTCAAAAAAATAAATTATAAGGCTTTATTACTACTAATTAATGGAAGGTTCAAAAGTTTTTATTATTACACAAATGCAACTTTTTTATTGTTAGTTTTTGGAGGCAGTATGTTTAGCTACTTTAGCGTATCACTTGTTCTTGATTATTTACTGCAAAGATATGAGTTGTATGTTTGGAGCTCCTTTTTTGGAATGATATTAGGTTCCATTTATTACATTTCAAAAGATTTTAATAATTGGAAAACTAGAAATATTGTAGCTATGATTATTGGAATTTCATTAGGAGTAGCTATAAGCTTTATGAACCCAGCAAAAGAAAACGACAATTTATGGTTTGTATTTGCCTGTGGTATTATTGGTGTTTCGGGGATGACTTTACCAGGTTTATCAGGGTCGTTTATTTTAATTTTATTAGGAAACTATGTATTGTTATTGGTCGACTCTGTAAATATGTTATTTAAAACCATTACTGAAATTTTTACAGGTGATTTCAGTTTTATGGATAATGATGAAAGAATTAGGTATTTAAAAATTATAGGATCATTTACTGGAGGTTCAGCCTTTGGGTTGGTGTTCACCTCACATATTTTAGGTTATGTTTTAAAACGTTGGCATCAAATAGTATCAGCAGTTATTATTGGGTTTATAGCAGGATCTTTAGGAATTGTTTGGCCTTGGAAAAAAGTGGTTTATAAAGTAGTTGATGGTAACGTTTTATTTGACGCAAATGGAAACGAAGTAATTGAAAATTATACCAGATACTTTCCTGACTTTACAAACAAAGAAACTTGGATAGCAATTTTATTTGTAATAATTGGTGCAGGAATTATTTTGTTAATTGATAAATACGGTTCAGAAAGGAAAGAATACATAGATGAATAAAAGAATTAAATTTGGGTTGTTAGGAAAAAATATATCCTACTCATTTTCAAGAAAATATTTTACTGAAAAATTTCAAAAATTAGGACTTAAACCTTATAAATACTATAACTTTGATATTCCAGAAGTAGAAGAATTCCCTTTTATTTTGTACCATAAAGAACATGAGTTTAGAGGGCTAAACGTAACCATACCTTATAAAGAATCAGTAATTAAATACTTAAATAAAATTGAATCTAATGCAAAAGAAATTGGAGCAGTAAATACAATAAAAATTACTGATGAAAATAAATTAATAGGGTATAATACAGATTTTTATGGTTTTCAAAAATCGATAGAACCTCTTTTAAAAACTCATCATAAAAAAGCTCTAATTTTAGGAACCGGAGGGGCGTCTAAAGCTGTTGCTTATGCCTTAAAAATGATGAAAATACAATATAAATTTGTTTCAAGAAAACTAGCTGAAAACAGGTTTTTATATACTCAACTTAATGAAGATATTTTAAAGGAATATACAATTATAATTAATTGTACACCTATTGGAACTCATCCAAATATAGATGATGCACCCAAAATCCCATATCATTATTTATCCTCAAATCATTTATTATATGATCTAATTTATAACCCTGCAAAAACTAAATTTTTAAATGAAGGAGAAAAAAAAGGAGCAGTAATAAAAAATGGACTTGAAATGCTCGAATTACAAGCCGAAAAGTCATGGGAAATATGGAATTCATAAAAAGAATTACGTAAATTTACGCAACTGTTAAAGCAACTTAACATCTTAATTAAGAAATAGGATATCATAAGATTTGCTATTTTGAAAATTATTATTTAATATAATTAAACGAACCTTAAACATTTTTATATGTTAGACGAGAACAACAAATTACCGGCAGAAGAAAACAATTCAACTTCAAAAACAACTGAAAATTTAAATGATGAAAAAGCAGTAGTAGAACATGCTGAAAACACAAAAAGTAAGCCTATTGCTGTAGAAGACAATGTAACAAAAGAGCCAGAACCTACCATAAAAGAAGGAGCTGGTACTAACAATAAAGCAGTTGATGAAATTGAGAGTAAAATTGCGGAAAGTTCAGAAAATGATGATGAAACTGCAATTGAGCATAAAGACTATTCTAAATTAAGTTTAGAAGATTTAGTTGCTGAGTTAGCTGTACTTGTTAAAGAACACAAGGTTCAAAGTATTAGTAGCAACGTAAATAGTATAAAAAACAGTTTCAATGTTAAGTTTGGAGAACTTTTAAAAAAAGAAAAAGAAAAGTTTTTAGCTGAAGGTGGTAATGTTGTTGATTTTCAATATAACAACCCTATAAAATCTACCTATAATAGTATTCTTTACGATTATAAAATTAAACGTAATGAATATTATGCACAACAAGAAAGTAAGTTGAAACAAAACTTACAAGCTAAGTTAGATTTAATTGAAGAATTAAAGCACTTAATTGACAATGCTGATGGAGCAACAATGTATAAATTATTTAAAAATATACAGGATAGATGGCGAGAAATAGGTCCAATTCCAAGAGCAAAATATAACGATACTTGGAGAACCTATCATCATCATGTAGAACGGTTTTATGATTTATTGCATTTAAATAATGATTTAAGAGATTTAGATTTTAAACATAACTTTGAAGAAAAATTAAAACTTGTTGAAAAAGCAGAAGAATTAGCAGAATTGGATGATATTAATTTAGCTTTTAAAGAATTACAAGTATTGCATAAGATGTGGAAAGAAGATATAGGCCCAATTCCACGTGAACATAGAGATGAAGTTTGGGGGCGTTTTAGTGAAGCAACCAAAAAAGTACATGACAAACGTCATGATTTCTTTAAAGAATTAAAATCTAAGTTTGAACAAAATATAGATAAAAAACTAGAAGTCATATCCGAAATTGAAAATTTAGATTTCTTAAGTAATAAAACTCGATCAGATTGGCAAAAGAGTATTAAAGAAATTGAAAAATTACGTAAAAAGTTTTTTGAAATTGGTCAAGTTCCAAGAGCAAAAAGTGATCAAATTTGGTCTAAATTTAAGCAAGCAACTAGAAAATTTAACAGTGCAAAAAACAAGTATTTTAAAGAAGTAAAAAAAGCTCATTTAGAAAATTTAAATGCCAAAAAGTTACTTATAGAAAAAGCAGAATCTATTAAAGATAGTGAAGATTGGGACGTTGCCACAGATATCATGAAGAAGATTCAAGCAGATTGGAAAAAGATTGGTCATGTGCCACAAAAATATTCCGATAAGCTTTGGAGGCAATTTAAAGATGCTTGTAATCATTATTTTGATAGACTGCACTCTAAACAAGATGCTGGGAATAAAGAGCAATTAGAAGTTTTTAATAAGAAGAAAGAACTATTAACAGAAATTAAAGAATCTGCAGAATCTAAAGATGAGATTACTTTAGACGAACTTAAAGATTATGTGAATGATTGGAGAGAATTAGGTAGAGTTCCCTATGAAATGCGTCATGTTGAGGTTAAATTTAATAAATTGTTAGATAAAATTGTTGATTCAACTGATATTGATAAGGAAGAGGTAGAGATGATTAAGTTTAAAAACCTAGTGAATGGTTATTTAGAACAAAAAGATTATCGTAAATTGGATTCAGAACAATTATTTGTTAGAAAAAAGATTGATGAAATTGTAAGAGAAATACAACAGCTTGAAAATAATATTGGTTTTATTTCAAATGTAACTGAAGACAATCCTTTAGTTAAAAATGTAAGAGATAATATCAATGTCTTTAAAGAAAAGCTTGAAATTTGGAAAGCCAAATTAGAATATCTAAAAAGAATAGATTATTAAAAAAATAGAATTAAAAAGAAAGAGCCTCTAATTAGAGGCTCTTTCTTTTTAATTTTGTATAAAATTGGTGGATACTTCAATTTTTACTTCGCTCCAAGTTTTTGTAACTCCATCTGGTCCAGTATGTAGATCTTTGCATGCTTCATTTAAACTAATTAAAGCTTCTTGAGCTTGCCAATTATCAACATTCATTTCAGCATTAATTACTACGTTATTTTCACTTAAAACAAAAGTAATAGGCAAAGTATGGGTAATCCCATTCATATTTAAATCAACTGTACCAGTGTTTTGATTTGTAGTATGAACTGTACCTGAAAGAAAGGTGGTATTTTTCATAACACCAAAAAAGAATTTTTTTAATTTTCCATCTCTAATAGTATCTTTTGTAAATAGACTGCTTACGGGAATTTTAAATTTGATTCCATCTAAAGCTTCTAGAGGTGTTGAAGCTTTTTTTGAATTTTCAATTGAAAACTCAGTAAACTGGCCTTTCACAGGTACTTTATCTGTTGTTTTAAATGCAGTCCAATTTATAGTAGATGTTTCAGTTGCTATTGAATAACTTAATTCTTCTTTTTTCACTTCTTTTTTAGGAGCTTCTTTACAAGAATAAATTAAGGTAATTGCCAATAGCATACTTAGTATTCGTATTTTTTTCATAATTGTTAATTTTAATTAGTAGTTATTTTAGATGTTTATTTACTAGTTGAATGTATTTTATTTTTGCTTCATCTTCTGTTAGATGGCTAAGTTGAATCCAAGCATTTAGTTTAAACGCATTTCTAAGCTGAACATTGCCAGATGGTCTTTCATAATTATTCCCTTTTATTGCTTGTTTATAATATGCATAAAATTGAAGCATTACATCTGGTGGTAATTTAATTTTTGTAGTGGATGCTATTTTGTAAGCTTTTTTAAATTCAATATCTAATTCTTTTCCCATTAGCTTGTATTTATAAATAACTATAAAGTAGCAATTATTTGTTCTCCTCCTTTTACTTTATCATTCAAATTTACATTAATTTTAGTGTTTAAAGGTAAAAAGATATCTACTCTAGATCCAAACTTTATAAATCCTGCATCAGATCCTTGAAGTACTTCCATAGATGGTTTAGCGTAATTGACTATTCTTTTAGCTAAAGCACCCGCTATTTGTCTGTATAATACTTCACCAAATTTTTTATTTTCTACAACAATTGTAGTTCGCTCATTTTCTTCTGAAGCTTTAGGATGCCAAGCTACTAAATATTTTCCTGGGTGATATTTGCTAAACTTTACTTTTCCACTCATTGGATACCTTGTTACATGTACATTAAGTGGAGACATAAAAATTGAAATTTGTATACGCTGGTCTTTAAAATATTCTTTTTCAAATACTTCTTCTATTACTACTACTTTACCATCAACAGGTGCAACAATAGTAGAATCGTTAATATTAGTGGTTCTTTTAGGATTTCTGAAAAATTGTAAGATAAGTATATAAAATATTAACAAAGTAGCTGCCAATAATTTATTTAACCAATTTATGGAAACAACATTTTCAATAGCGATAATACCTATACCAACAATAAATGTTGCAATTAAAATTATTTTAAAACCTTCTTTATGAAACATAATTATTGAATTACTTGTAAGTATATAAATATGAATGGTGCTGCAAAGATAACACTATCAAACCTATCTAAAAAACCACCATGTCCAGGAATAAAGTTACTACTGTCTTTAACACCCGCTTGTCTTTTAAACATAGATTCTATTAAATCTCCTAATACGCCAAAGATACTCACTATTCCTGCAATTACTATCCATTGAATAAGTGTATGACTATCAAATTGACTTGCCAAAACAAAGCTAGCTATAAAGGTAAAAACCATTCCTCCTATAAAGCCTTCAATAGTTTTATTAGGAGAAATACGTTCTAATAATTTTCTTTTCCCAAAATTTTTACCTACCAAAAATGCAAATGTATCATTTGTCCAAATTAGAATAAAAACGCCTAAAATAGTAGTGTTTACATAGTTAAACCTTGCATTTAAAAAAGGGATTTGAACAATTAATGTAAAAGGTACAACAATATAAATTATGGATAAGAATATTTTTCCTAAATGACTTATAACTTCTTCTTTTTTAGCAAATAAGATAGATGCAAAAGTTATAAAAATGGTTAAAAATAATGCAACACCAACATATTCAAAAATAATTCTTGAGGGTAAGTCATCGACATTTAAAATGTTTCCAAAAATAAATAATAAGGTTCCAATTAAATAAGGAAAAACACTTTTAAGTTGTATCATTTTCTTAAACTCATACAAACAAAACATCATCATTATAAAGAAAAGGCCAATAAATGTTATTTTACTGTATAATATGGAAAATATTAAAACACTAACAAAAATAAAACCTGAGAGTGCCCGTTTTAAAAGTTTCTTCATAAACTATAGGTCTTCAAAAAGTAACAAATATAAGTTTTTTGCATTGGTATTTCCATAACTCATAAAGTCATCTTCTTTGGAATTAGGATTGTAATTTTTTATTGCGCTAATATTATTAGGAATATTACCTTGATAACGCGTTTTAATTCCTGTTAAACTTTCACCTTTGGTATTTACCAATTGGCTGGTTGTTGCATAAACAATAAAATTATCAGATAATTCTGATATTTTAAGCTCTTTTAATTGGTTTGAAGAAAATAAAATGCTTCCATTTTCGGCAATTAAATGCTCACAACTCACAAAAAATGGCAGTTCTCCATTTAATTTGCTTGTTGTTTTGACGTTTATGGTTTTAATTAATTTCAGTAAATCACTTTCATTACAAATTATTGTATCCCAAGAATTTTCTTGAATGATATTTTTTAAATTTAAAGAGACTTCTTGTAAGGTAGTACAATATAAAAACTTACCACTATTTTTGATGAAATTTTTGACAAAAATTTGATCAATGGGTAAGTTTTGAAAATCTGAACTATCTTCTTTAGTTTCCTTTGGTTTAGGAGTATTAAATAACTTTTTAAAAAAACTCATTAACTTTTATTGAATAAATTCAAAATTATAAAAAACTAATGAATTTACTCTTCTGTTTCTAATGAATTTTCAGAATTGGTTTCAGTGGTCGTTTCTTTAGGTTCTACTTCAAAAGCTCTTTTACCAAAAATAGTTTCTAAATCTTTTTTGAAAATAACTTCTTTTTCAAGTAAAAGTTCAGCAAGTGTAATTAATTTATCTTTATTATCACTTAAAATTTGAATGGCTCTTTGATATTGAATTTCAATAATTTGAGAAATTTCTTTATCAATTACTTGAGCAGTTTCTTCGCTATAAGGTTTTGTGAAATTATAATCAGATTGTCCAGAAGAATCGTAATAAGTTATATTTCCTATTTTATCATTCAGTCCATATACTGTGACCATTGCTTTTGCCTGTCTAGTAACTTTTTCTAAATCGTTGAGTGCTCCAGTTGAAATTTTATCAAACATTAATTTTTCTGCAGCTCTACCAGCCAACGTAGCACACATTTCATCTAACATTTGTTCAGCTTGAACAATTTGACGTTCTTCAGGTAAATACCAAGCAGCACCTAATGATTGTCCTCTAGGTACTATGGTAACTTTTACTAATGGAGCCGCATGTTCTAACATCCAACTTGCCGTTGCATGACCAGCTTCATGAAATGCAATAGTTTTCTTTTCTTTAGGTGAAATAATTTTATTTTTCTTTTCTAATCCACCAACAATTCTATCTACAGCATCTAAAAAATCTTGATGATGTACTGCTTTTTTTCCTTTTCTTGCAGCTATTAAAGCAGCTTCATTACATAAATTAGCAATATCTGCACCAGAAAAACCAGGAGTTTGTTGAGATAAAAATGAAATATCAACATCTTTATGAAGTTTAATAGGTTTGATATGAACTTTAAAAATTTGTTCACGTTCTTTTAAATCTGGTAAGTCTACATAAATTTGCCTATCAAATCTTCCTGCACGCATTAATGCCTTATCCAAAACATCAGCTCTGTTTGTTGCAGCTATCACAATAACATTGGTATCGGTACCAAAGCCATCCATTTCAGTTAATAATTGATTGAGTGTATTTTCTCTTTCATCGTTTCCACCTGTAATATTACTTTTACCACGCGATCTACCAATGGCATCAATTTCATCAATAAAAATAATTGAAGGGGACTTTTGCTGTGCTTGTTTAAATAAATCACGAACACGAGATGCTCCTACACCTACAAACATCTCAACAAAATCAGACCCAGAAAGTGAGAAAAATGGTACACCTGCTTCACCTGCTACTGCTTTAGCTAATAAAGTTTTACCCGTTCCAGGAGGGCCAACTAATAGTGCTCCTTTTGGAATTTTACCTCCTAATGCAGTATATTTATCAGGGCTTTTTAAAAAGTCAACAATTTCTTGAACTTCTTCTTTTGCTCCTTCTAAACCTGCTACATCTTTAAAAGAAGTTTTTACTTTTTGATCTTGATCAAATAATTTAGCTTTAGATTTTCCTATGCTGAAAATTTGGCCACCGCCACCTCCAGCACCACCACCAGACATTCTTCTCATAAAATAAATCCATAAACCAATTAAAAATATAAATGGTAAATAAATAAATATTTGTTCTAAGAAGTTTGTTTTTTCTTCATATTTAAGATCAAAATCTAAGTTATTTTCACTCTTTTTAATGTTTAATTCTTTTTCAAAGTTTTGTAAATCACCAAAATTATAATAATACATTGGTGTATTAATTGAGTATAGAGAGGTTTTATTTTTTTTGTGTTTTTCTTTTTCTAAGGCATCACTTTTAATAAATATATTGGCAATATCTCTATTAACAATTAGTATTTTATCGATATCTCCTTCAGTTAAAATGGTTTCAAACTCATTCTGACTTAAGTTTTTTGAAGATAAGCTTCCACTATTAAAAAACTGGTATCCTATAAATAATACCAAAACAATTCCGTACACCCAGTAAAAGTTAAACTTTGGAGGCTTTATATTTTTATTTGTTGTATTTTTTTTATTCTGACTCATTTTTTTCTTTAATTACAATAAGTTAAAATTTTAGTTGTTTGAAGTTATGGTGGTAATTTTAGCATCTCCCCATAAGCTTTCAATATCGTAATATTCACGAGTTTGTCTTTGAAAAACGTGTACTACAACATTCACATAATCTAACAAAACCCATTCACTAGTGTCTTCACCTTCAACGTGCCAAGGTTTTTCTTTTGTTAACTTGCTTACTTGTTTTTGTACAATACCTGAAATGGCATTTACATGTGTATTAGAAGTACCTGTACAAATTACAAAATAGTCGCAAACCGTATTTTCAATTTCTCTCAAATCTAAAATTTGAATATCTTCACCTTTAATTTCATCTATTGCTTTTAAAATTGCCGCTATTAAGTCGTCTGTACTTACTTTTCTTTTTGTCATTAATATTTTTTTTATTCGTTACAAAGTTATTATTTTTTTATCATAAATTGTTATTTAAGTAACTTTGTTAAAATTATAAATTACAAATGAACATAATCAAACTTAGTGCCATTGATTCTACAAATTCATACTTAAAAAAGTTAGCACAAAAAAGTGATTTAGATACTTTTACGGTTGTTGTTGCAGAACATCAAACTGAAGGGCGAGGTCAAATGGGAACTAACTGGGTTTCTGACTATGGTAAAAATCTAACATTCAGTATTTTAATAAAATTTAAAGAATTTGAAATTGCTTATCAATTTTATTTAAGTATGGCGGTTTCATTAGGTTTATTAGAGGTGTTAAAAAAACGAGTTGATGTGTCATTGTTTATTAAGTGGCCAAACGACATATTGGCAGAAAACGACAAAGTAGCTGGAATTTTAATTGAAAATGTGTTAAAGGGAAATTTTATTAGGCAATCTATTATTGGTATGGGAATTAATTTAAATCAAGAATTATTTCCAAAAGACATTGAAAATGTGACTTCTTTAAAAAATATTTCTGGAACTCATTTTAATGCAGATCAATTATTAAATAAAATTGTAAACTCAATTAGCTATTATGTTCAATTTATTGAGAAAAAGGAGTTTGTATTTTTGAAAAAACGTTATATGAAAACTCTATATAAATTTCAAAAACCATCGATGTTTGTGGATGCTAACGATGAGTTATTTTTGGGTAAAATTATAGATGTTGAAGAAAGCGGGATGCTAATAATTGAATTGGAAAACGAAACAACTCGCAAATTTAGTTTAAAGGAAGTAAAATTTGCGAGCCGTTAAAATTATTTAAAATAAATGCTTAAATTTTTGAAGCATTGTCGGTTAATGTATCAATAAATTTTTGAAGTGGTCCTTTTACCATCATCGCCATCATTGGATTAAAATCACCTTCAAATAATAATTGTGCTTCACAAGAACTTTCAGTTACATCGGTAATTGTAGCTGTAAGTGAAAAGTTTAATTTACTACTTGCCGCTCCTAAAACAATTTTGTCAAATTCTTGTTTTTCTTTGATAACTAGTCTAATTTCCGGCATTCCTTTTAAACCAAAAATAAAGGAATCTCCATCCACTTCAAATTTAGTTTTATTTTCAGGCATTAGCTGTTCAAAATTTTCAAGATTGGTTAAAAAATTGAAAAAATCTTTTTGAGATCTTGGGATGATAGTTTTTTTAGTTTCTAAGTTCATAACGTTATTTTATTGATTCCATTTGCTTGGATTTTCTCTCCAGTTTTTAAGTGTTTCTAACTCACTAGATGATATGTAATTGCTATCTAAAGCTTGCTCAAGTAAATATTCATAATCACTTAATGTAGTTAAATTTACGTTGGCATTTTCAAAATTTTCATCAGCAATTTTAAAGCCATAATTAAAAATGGCCACCATTCCTTTTACATTAGCACCTTCTTCTTTTAATGCTTTTACGGCATTTAAACTGCTTTTACCAGTACTAATTAAATCTTCAATAACAACAACATTTTTACCTTTTTCTAAAAAACCTTCAACTTGATTTTTTCTACCATGACTTTTAGGTTCAGGTCTAACATATACAAAAGGTAAGTTTAAATGTTGTGCAACTAAAACTCCAATAGCAATGGCACCAGTAGCAACACCAGCTATTACATCGGGTTTACCATATTCTTTTTCAATAATATTCGCCAAATTTTCTCTTAGATAATTTCTTATTTTAGGAAAAGAAAGCGTTGTTCTATTATCGCAATATATAGGCGATTTCCATCCAGAAGCCCAAGTAAATGGGTCGTTTGGTTGTAGCTTGATAGCTTTTATTTGTAATAAAAGTTCAGCAGTTTTTTTTGCAGTATCTTTGCTCATAATCATAATGCAAATGTATAAAGTTTTTGTGAATGACTGTCCAATATTTTTGACAGAAAATAATAATATTTCAACAAACTATAAGAAGGTAAAGTTTAATCTTACTGAAATTAAATCAATTATAAATGATTTATTTCAAAAGAAATTATCAGGTATTTATTTAATATGTGATCATTTAGAAAATGATTGGAAACAGTTTCAATCGTTGTTTAAAATTCAAAAAGCCGCAGGAGGAAAGGTATTAAACATAGAAAATGAAGTGTTGTTTATTTACAGATTGAATAAATGGGATTTGCCAAAAGGAAAATTAGAAAAAGGCGAATCTATTGAACAATGCGCTATTAGAGAAGTTGAGGAAGAATGTGGAATTTCTAAGCTTACAATACAAAATCCATTAGAAACTACTTATCACATTTTTGAAAGAAAAAATAAGATAATTTTAAAAATTACGTATTGGTTTTTAATGAGAACCAGTTTTACAGGAGAACTTACCCCTCAAACTGAAGAAGGAATTAAAAAAGTAATTTTTAAAAATAAAGTAGCAGTTAATGCTGCATTACATAATACTTATGAGAATATTAAGTTGTTGTTTTAAGTTGGTTTAAATTACCTTTTTGATTATTAAGTAATAAATAGTTAAAAACTTAGCTAAATTTAATTCATTACCTTTGCCGCTTTTTGAAAATTAAAATTATGACTGAATTTATTGAGAAAAGAGTATCAAATGTAAGAAATGATGTTTTATCTGGCATAACAGTAGCTTTAGCTTTGGTTCCAGAGGCAGTAGCGTTTGCATTTGTTGCAGGAGTAGATCCATTAGTCGGTTTATATGCTGCTTTTATAATGGGGTTAATTACTTCAATATTTGGTGGGCGTCCAGGTATGATTTCAGGTGCTACAGGTGCTTTGGCAGTAGTGATGGTAACTTTAGTTTCAGAAGGAAATGCAATGGGAGATCCCGGAGAAAATTTAGGGTTATATTATTTGTTTGCCACGGTTATATTGATGGGAATAATTCAAATTTTAGCAGGTGTTTTAAAGTTAGGTAAATTTGTCCGTTTAATTCCACATCCAGTAATGATGGGTTTTGTTAATGGTTTAGCTATTGTAATTTTCATTTCTCAATTGGGGATGTTTCAAAAAACAATTGAAGGCGAAAAGACTTGGTTGCAAGGAAGTCAACTGTATTTAATGATTGGGCTAGTAGCTTTAACAATGTTTATAATGTGGGGATTGCCAAAAATTAGGCAAGCTAAAAAATTACCTGAAGCATTAATAGCAATTTTAGTAGTTAGTACCATAGCTATTCTATTAAAATTTGATGTCGCTACTGTAGGTTCTTTTATAAGAGATGGTGGAGGAACAGGATTAAAAGGAGGCTTTCCAACATTGAAATTAGAAACCTTTTCTAAAATTCCATTTACTTGGGATTCTATTGTTTTCATTTTTCCTTATGCTTTAATTTTAGCAGCTATTGGATTGATTGAATCTCTTATGACTCTAAATTTAATTGATGATTTAACCGAAACAAGAGGAAATGGAAATAAAGAGTGTGTAGCACAAGGAAGTGCAAATATAGTTACTGGATTGTTTGGAGGTATGGGAGGTTGTGCCATGATTGGTCAATCAATTATCAATATTAAAGGTGGTGGAAGAGGAAGGCTTTCAGGGATTGTAGCTGCCGTGATGTTGCTGTTGTTTATTTTATTTGGAGCTGAATATATTGAGCAAATTCCGATTGCGGCTTTGGTTGGAGTAATGTTTATGGTTGTTATTGGTACATTTGCTTGGAGTAGTTTTAGAATTATAAATAAAATTCCTAAAACAGATTTATTTGTTCTTATTTTGGTATCAACATTAACTGTGATTTTTGATTTAGCGATTGCTGTAATTGCAGGGGTAATTGTTAGTGCATTGGTTTTCTCTTGGGAAAATGCCACAAGAATTAGGGCGCGAAAAAGAATGAAAGATGATGGTACAAAAATTTATGAAATATGGGGTCCTTTATTTTTCGGATCAATTTCTGCATTTAATGAAAAGTTTGATGTAAAAAATGACCCAGACGTTGTTGAAATAGATTTTATTGAATCTCGTGTAAGTGATCATTCAGCATTAGAAGCTATTTTTAATTTGGTTGAAAAATATGAAACAGCTGGCAAAAAAATTCATTTAAAACATTTGAGCGAGGAATGTAAAGAATTGTTGTATAAATCCAATCCAAAATTTCAAGAAGTTATTGAAGAAGCAGTTGACGATCCCCGTTACCATTTAGCAGCAAATCCAGAAAAATTTACAAAAGGACTATTTGAAAAATAAGTTATTATTTAAGTGTTTTTAAAAAAGAAACCCATTCTTTTTTTGTATTTAAATTTAAAATAATTGCCCTATCAGAAACATTTACAATTGTAATTTTGGTAGGGCTTACTTTTTTTAGTTGAAAATCTAATCTAGCGTTTTTATCTTTAGTATTTATAGTTAAAAAATTATTCCAAATTCGAGAACTTATTTTTATTGGGTGTCCATTTTTGCCTTCAAAATTTGGAAATACAACCTCATTTTTTTCAGAAATAAGTTTAGCCAACTCTTCTGAATTTAATAGGGGAGTGTCAATTGGGTTTATTAAAATAGTTGTCTGCTTTGGAATAGCTTTTAAAACGGTTTGAAGCGTAGAAAATGAACCTAAATCAGGGTTTTTATTGATTACAGTTTTTACGTTTAATCCTTGAAATTCGAAGGTTTTTTTTTGTGCAATTTTAAGCCAAGGAATGGCTGAGAAATAATGGTCATAATAATAACCCAGACCTATATATACTTCTTTTATAGAAGTTTTTGAAATTCTGTTTAGTTGTTCTAATATCCAAAAAGTTTGTTGATATTTTAGTAATCCTTTTGCAACACCCATTCTTTCAGATTTCCCTCCAGCTAATAAAATAAAAGCCTTCTTATTTTCCATAATGAACTTTTAACAACTCAGCAGCAACACTAATTGCAATTT
Source organism: Lutibacter aestuarii (assembly GCF_042676885.1). Classification (NCBI taxonomy): domain Bacteria; kingdom Pseudomonadati; phylum Bacteroidota; class Flavobacteriia; order Flavobacteriales; family Flavobacteriaceae; genus Lutibacter; species Lutibacter aestuarii. Next base: position 77,687 of record NZ_JBHTIC010000005.1, on the reverse strand, counting down.
CTTTGGGTGAATTTCCTCCTAAGTCTAAACCAATAGGGCAGTTTACAGGTGAAATTCCCGTTTTGAAACTTAATTCATTTTTAAGCATATTATTAAATTTGTTCTTTTTGGTTTTACTTCCAATTAAACCAATATATTTGGTTTTGCTATCTAGGGCTAGCGCAGTAATTTCAAAATCTAATTTATGATCGTGAGTCATAATAACTATATAACAGTTGTCACCCCAATTAACATTGTGTTTGTATAAGTCAAAATCCACATTAGAAAATGTAATACTTTGGTCAAGACTTAAAGTTTCTTGCCAATTTTTGCGAATATCTAAAAGCGTAATATTGAATGGCGTGTCTTTTAGAATTTTACATAATTCCACACCAATATGACCTGCTCCAAATAAGTACAACTCGGGTTGTTGATTCATAGGTTCTATAATTAATTCAACTTTTCCACCACAGCACTGTTCAAATTCAGGTCCTAATGTATATGAAAATTCTTTAATTTTATTTTCAGTAATAGCAGTAATAGCTTCATCAATTACTTGAAATTCAAGTTTTCCTCCACCAATAGTTCCAAAAATATCTTTTTTTTCTGTTACAATCATTTTAGATGCAACTTTACAAGGAGCTGATCCTAAAATTTTTGTTACAGTAACCAGTGCAATAGGTTGTTTTTTATGTTTAAATTCAGAAAGTAATTCAATCCAATTGTTATTCATTAAGGTTTTAATTAATGTGTATGTTTTATGTAATTAGACCAAATCATAATCAGCTAAAGGTAAGTTATAATAGCGTTTACCTGTAAGTTTATAAATGGCATTTATAATTGCTGGAGCAATTACAGGCACACCAGGTTCACCAACACCTGTCGGTTTTTCAGAACTATCTACAATTTCAACATGAACCTTAGGAATTTCATTCATTCGAATCATTTTATAATCGTTGTAATTATTTTGTTCGATAGCTCCATTTTTAGCAGTTATTTTACCATAATAAGCTAAAGACATTCCAAAAATGGCAGCTCCTTCCATTTGAGAGGTGATAGTATTTTTATTAACTGCAGTTCCGCAATCTATAGCGGTATATACATTATGAACTTTAACTTTATTGTTTTTCATTGAAACTTCTACAACGGAAGCAACATACGAATAAAAGCTATAATGTACTGCTAATCCATAAGCATGACCTTCGGGTAATTCTTTTCCCCATTCAGCATTTTTTGCGGCAATTTTCAAAACATTTTTTAAACGAGCAGTGTCATATTTTATAGGATCTTGAGTGTCTTCAATTCGGTCTTTACCAATTAAATTTAATCGAAACTCTAAAGGGTCTTTGTTAGCAGCATAAGCTAATTCATCAGCAAATACATTGATTGAAAAACCGTGAGGAATATTGATAACTGAACGCAGCCATCCAATACGAACATGAGCTGGGGCTTGTCCAATTTCAACTTTTAAATTATCAATTTCAAAAGGAACATTTGCAGCGCTTGAAATTTCAAAACCAGCAGCATAATCTACTCCAGGTTGAAATGTTGAAACAATAGAAGGCAATGCAAATCGATGTAGCCAGCCAGTTACTTTGCCATTTTTATCTAATGAAGCTTTCATATATTGAGCACTGGTGGTATGATAATAACCATGCTTGATATCGTCTTCACGAGTCCAAACAACTTGAACAGGTGCATTTAAGGCTTTGGAGGCTATTACTGCTTCAACAATGTAATCTGGTTTAGACTTTCTTCCAAATCCACCTCCTAAAAAGGTAACATTAATGGTTACTTTATCTTCTGTAGTTTCTAAATAATCTGTGATTTCTTTTCTTGTTGATTGTGGTGCTTGAGTTGGAGCCCAAACTTCACAAGTATCGCCTTGTACCCAAGCAACTGCATTTGGAACTTCCATTGGAGCATGTGCTAAGTGTGGTAATTGAAAAGTGCTTTCAATGGTTTTGTGAGCATTTTTAAAAGCATTATTTATATTTCCTTGATTTTTTCCAACTTTACCTTCTTTGTGAACATTTTGGGTAATTTGATTCATGTATTTTTCAGAATCATATTGTTGGTTTTCACCAAAATCCCACTCAATTTTTAAAGCTTCTTTACCTTTAAAAGCGGCCCAAGTATTTGTGGCTATTACCGCAACACCTCCAAGGGCACCAAAAGGTTTTTCAATTCGAGGGATTTCAATTACATCTTCTACACCAGAAACTTTTAAAGCAGCTGATTTATCAAACGATTTTACTTTTCCAAAAGTAACAGGGCAACGTGCAATAGCAACAAATTTCATGTGGGGCAAACGTTTATCAAGCCCAAAAATAGCACTGCCATTTGCGTATGCTTTAACATCAACTCCTTTTAAATGTTTGCCAATATATTTAAAATTTTTAGGATTCTTATAAGTTAAACTTTCATCTGAAGGAATTTCAAGAGTTTTTGCAATTTCAACTAAATCTCCAAAACCAATTTTTTTTCCACTTGTATGTATTATGAAATGATTCTCTGCAGAACATTCAACTTCTGGAACTTGCCATTTTTGTGCAGCAGCACTAATTAACATTGCTTTTGCAATTGCTCCCATTTTTCTCATAGGCTCATATAAATAACGAATGCTTCTTGAACCATCGGTATTTTGATCGCCATATTTTTTATCTCCAACGGCTTGTTGAACTTTAATTTTAGACCAATCAGCTTCCATTTCATCTGCAATTACCGATGGTAATGAAGTTCTAACTCCGTTGCCCATTTCAGAACGAGAGGCAATTAAAACAACACTTCCATCAGAATTTATTTGAACAAATAAATTTGGATTAAAATTGATTAAATTTTCTGGAGTTTTTTCTTTGTCAGAAAATACAGAAGTGTTACAAGCTAGTATTAATCCGCCAGAGGCTAAACCAATACTTTTAACAAAACTTCTTCGACTTACATTTTTTATAGGTTTCATAATTAGTTTTGTTTTTTAAGTTCAACTGTTCTGTGAATTGCTTTTTTTATGCGTTGATAGGTTCCGCATCTGCAGATATTTCCAATCATCGCTTCATCAATTTCATCATCAGTCGGATTGTCATTTTTATCAAGTAAAGCCGTTGCAGCTATTAATTGTCCTGGTTGGCAAAATCCACATTGAGGTACGTTTAATTCTCCCCAAGATTCTTGTAGTAATTGTAAGTTTTTTGATTCACCTTCAATAGTTGTAATATTTTGACCTTCAGCTACTGATACTGGAATCATACAAGATTGTACAGGAGAGTTGTTTAATAAAACTTTGCAAGACCCACAAACTCCAATACCACAACCATATTTTGTTCCTGTAAGTCCAATAATATCTCTAATTGCCCATAGTAAAGGCATTTCTGGAGAAACATCGATTTGGTGTTTTTCTCCATTTATTTGAAGTGTGATCATTTTATAAATTTAGTAGTTTAGTTTGAAACAACAAGATAAGAATATTTTTTGAAATTTATTAAGGAAGAAGTTGTTTAACAAGATTTTAACGGGCAATTGTAGGTGTTTATAGCTTTAAAGGTTAATCTTTTTTACTTCTCCAGGAATCATATTTTGTAGTTTAATATGTCCTATTCTTACTCGTACTAATCTCAGTGTTGGGAAACCAACAGCAGCAGTCATTTTTCGTACTTGTCTAAATTTGCCCTCCGTAATTGTAATTGAAATCCAGCTTGTTGGACCGTGCCTATCATCTCTAATTTTTTTATTCCTTTTTGGTAAAACAGGGTGTTCATTTAATTTAGAAACTTCACAGGGATTGGTTAAGTATTTTTTGCCTTCAACACTAATTTCAACTCCTTTTTTTAGCATTTCAATAGCTTTAGAAGTTATGTTGCCATCTACTTGTGCCAAGTATTCTTTTTCTATTTTACGACTCCTAATAAATTCACTGGTTTTTCCATTTGTGGTAAGTAGTAGTAACCCTTCTGATGGCTCATCCAATCTGCCAATTGCCATAATATTTTTTGGAAATGTATAAAATTCTCCTAACAACTTCTTTTTGTTTTTACTTACATCATTATTTGTAAATTGACTTAAATAGCCGTCAGGTTTATACATTGCAAAATGTTGATGTTTAAACTTGTCCATTTATAATTTGTAATACTAATTCTTTGGTAATTTTAGAGCCTGCAGCTTTTTTTTTGATGTCTTCAAAGCTAAAAAGAAAGTTGCAACCTTTTTTGTAATTACTACAACCATAAGCCGATTTTCCTTTCAATATTGTTCCTGTTTGACATTTTGGACAAGTTAGAGTGTCTGTTTTTTTTATCGTTTTCTTTTGTTCTAATTTAAGATTGAAGTTTTCATCAAAACGAATTAATCCATCAACGTTTCCTTCTTCAGTTTTAAAGCCTTTTAAATTAACAGTACACCCTTTTTGAATTAATCTAATGTATTGTTTTTCAGATATTTTTTTACCTAAATAATTAAAAGGAAGTTTTAAATTACATCCATTTTTGTAGTTGCTACAACCAAAAGCTGTAGAACCTTTTAAAATAGTTCCGGTAGTACATTTTGGGCAATTTTCAATAGTGATTCCTTTTTTCTTTTTAAGTTCTTTAGCCGAATTTTTATTATTTTTAGATGAGGTAGTAGCTGAAATATTTGCTCTAATAGTTTCTGAACGAACTTCATATACTAAATGGTCTACCATTTTTTTCATGTTTTTTATAAAAGTTCCAGCGTTAAAAGTTCCTTGTTCAATTTCTTTTAATCTTTTTTCCCATCTTCCTGTTAACTCGGCAGATTTTAATAATTCATTTTGAATAATATCAATTAATTGAATACCAGTAATTGTAGGTAAAATTTGTTTTTTGTTTCTAATAATGTATTTGCGTTTAAAAAGTGTTTCAATAATGTTTGCTCGGGTAGATGGACGTCCAATACCATTTTCTTTCATTAGTTCTCTCATTTCATCATCATCCACTTGTTTACCAGCAGTTTCCATAGCTCTTAAAAGAGTTGCTTCAGAAAAATGCTTAGGTGGCTTTGTTTCTTTTTCTAAAAAAGAAGGTTCATGATGTCCTTTTTCACCTTTGGTGAAAGTAGGAAGAATTCCAGATTCTTTTTTAGTATTTTCAGCTGTTTCAAAAACAATTCTCCAACCTTTTTTTACAATTTCTTTTCCAGTAGTTTTAAAAGTAACTTCAGCAGCTTGTCCTATTACAGCAGTGTTTGCAACTTTACAATCTTCATAAAAAACAGCAATAAAACGTTTGGTAATAATATCATATACTTGTTGTTGATTATATTGTAAATTAATTTGCACTCCAGTTGGGATAATTGCGTGATGATCGGTTACTTTTTTATCATCAAAAACTTTCGAAGATTTTCTAATTTTCTGGTTTAATAAAGGTTGAATTAGAGAACTGTAGTTGGTTAAGTTTTTTAAAATTTCTGGAACCTTTGAATACAAATCATTTGGTAAAAAAGTGGTATCTACTCTTGGGTAGGTAACTACTTTTTGTTCGTATAATTTTTGAATAATTTTTAAGGTTTCATCTGCTGAAAATCCAAATTTATTATTACAATACACTTGTAAGCCTGTTAAATCAAATAATTTAGGAGCATATTCTTTTCCAGCTTTTTTGATAATTGAAACAATTTCAAAGTCACTTTCTTTTACTTTTTTGGCTAAAACTTCTCCATCTTCCTTCTTTAAAAATCGACCCTCTTCACAGTTAAATAGTGTTTCTCTGTATAAGGTTTGAAGTTCCCAATAAGGCTGCGGCTTAAAATTTTCAATTTCTTTAAATCTATTGACAACCATGGCTAAAGTTGGGGTTTGTACTCTGCCAACCGACAGCACTTGTTTGTAACCACCATGTTTTACCGTGTATAATCGGGTAGCATTCATTCCTAATAACCAATCTCCAATGGCTCTAGAAAATCCGGCATAGTATAAATTATCATAATTTTTGGAAGGTTTCAAATTTTCAAACCCTTCTTTAATGGCTTCAGTAGTTAATGATGAAATCCATAAGCGTTGAACTTCTCCTTTATAATTAGCCTGATTAATAACCCAACGTTGAATAAGTTCTCCTTCTTGCCCAGCATCACCACAATTTATAATAACTTCAGCTTTATCAAATAAACTTTTAACAATGTTAAATTGTTTTTTGATACCATCATTTGTAACTACTTTGGTTTCAAACTTTTCAGGGAGCATTGGTAAATTATTCAAATCCCAACTTTTCCAATGTGGTTTATAATCATTCGGTTCAAAAAGTGTGCATAAATGCCCAAAAGTATAAGTTACAGCATAACCATTGCCTTCAAAATAACCTTCGCGTTTGGTATTGGCTCCTAATACAGAAGCTATTTCTCTTGCTACGCTTGGTTTTTCAGCTATACAAACTTTCATTTATTTTCTTTTTTTGAAGTGTTCAAATTACGTAATTTTAGGTGAATTTTAAAAGAGAATCAAGTTTTGGTTTTTTATTTTTATTAGCATTTATTAAAGTACCTTTGTAAATATAAATTTGATAATTATGAGAAATGAAATTAAAGAGATAAAACTTGGTTACGGATTAGGTGTACTTAAATTTGGAATGAGTAGGGCTGAGGTAAAATTGTTGTTAGGAGAGCCTTCATTTATTGATGCTTTTTCATATTCTGAAAGTTCAAAAGATTTAACGGAATCGTGGGAGTATGAAAATTTAAAAATTTCTTTAGGTTTTGATGAAGAAGAACAATGGAAATTAACCATGATTTCTGTTGCTTCTAATTTTTATCAATTAGAAGGGAAATCTTTGATTGGTTTACAAGAAAGTGAACTATTGAATCAATTAACTGATTTAAATTTTGAAGATGTTGATGTAGAAGATTGCTCTGAAAGTGATGATGAAAATCACCAAGTAATAGAAATAGAAGAAAAATCGATTAATTTTTGGTTAACTAATGGTGTTTTGGATGAAATACAGTGGTCACCACTTTTTATTGACGATGATACTATTAAATGGCCTGAATAAAAAATGATTTTTTATTAATATCGAATTTAATAACTAATATAAGTTGATTATGAGACCTTTTCATTATGCTTTTAAAGTAAAAGATATCGCATCTACCAAAAAATTTTACCTAGATATTTTAGGGTGTAAACAAGGTAGATATACAGAAAACTGGATAGATTTTGATTTTTTTGGAAATCAACTATCAGCTCATGTCAATAGGAATATTCCAAAACTGGATTATTGTGGAACAGTAGATGGAGTTAAAGTGCCAATACCTCATTTTGGATGTATTTTAACATTAGAAGAATTTGAAAATATAAAGCAAAGTTTAACGACTGCAAATTGTAAATTTATTGTAAAACCACAACTTAGGTATAAAGATTCAAAAGGTGAACAATATACAATGTTTACTGAGGATTTTAGTGGAAACCCAATAGAATTTAAAGCATTTAAAAACGAAAACGAAATTTTTGATTGATCTTTTTACCACCAAACCACAAAAAACTTTTCAGTGTTGCCATTTGGATGTTTTAACCAGCAAAGTGGAGCAGTTTTTTGTTGAATCAATATTTCAATTTTATGTAAAAATGGTTCATAGGTTAACCATCTAATAGGTACTCTAATTTCTTGTAACCAATTTAATTTTGTTGGAATATAGAACTTACAATCGTTGAATTGTGAAAGTTGATTATAATGAATATAAAAGCCTTTCACGCACTCTTTATTTAATAAGTTAAACTTTGGTTTTTCTTTATTATAGGGGGTAAATAATTGAGCTTTAAAAAGAACTTGTTGATGAATGGTGGCAATATCTATATTTAGTTTTTTTAATAATGGTTTTGTAAATGAACTAAATAAAATAGGTAATTGTTTTTCTTTTAATTTGTTGAGTTTAGCAACTAAACTATCTTTTCTATTAGGTCCAATCCAATGTTCTATTTCGTTTTTACCAACTGTTTTATCATATAAATAAAATTTGTAAATGACTTCTAAATGAACAGGGGTGTTATTTTGCAGCAAAATACAATCGAGTTCACCTAAAGTTGTTTTATTGTTTTGTATTTGGGCATTTTCAATTAAAATTTTACAAGAATCAGTTTGATTTAAAACGAAGCTCACAAAACTTTCAACTCTTTTACCTAAACGTTGATTTTTTAAAATGTTTCCATTAAAGGGTAAGGTGTTTTTCAACTCAAATTTAAATTGTTTTAAGGTGTAAACGCTGGTAGTTGTCCAAAGTTTAGGAGTATTCAAAAAACCTTCAAATTGTAATTGAATTTCTTTGCTATTCAAACTCATAATCAAATGAATTAAAACACTTTATAAATTGGTAATTTTAAATGTGCCGATTCATAATAAGGAGAATGTTTATAGATGAAATCTAATTGAGCTTTTGAATTATTTGCAAAGTTTTCATCAGTTGCTATTTTTTTCTCAAGCTCAATTTTTACAGTAGGGTTTTTTAATAAAAATTGTTCTGCAATATCTTCAAAAACATAAGCGGAATAGCCTTCTTTTTGTTGTAAAATGCTATCAAAAAAGTTCCAATTAAAAAACGAATCTGTTGCTGAAGCTTCTAATGTTTCTATAATATATCTCGCTCCAAATTGATTTACCGGAATGTAAATATCTCCTTTATTAAATTTAACTTCTTTTAAAGTAGTTGTTACTAAGGTGTTGTAGTGTGGATAATGTCCTTCGTATGCATTAGATCTTGTTTTGTAGTCTTTAATATGTTGCTCTTCAACATTTATAATTGTATCCTTATCAACTATTGTGTATTTAATATTGTTGTCATTTAATCGTTCTAAAACTTTCCACCAACCTTGTTTTAAAATATATGCTTTAGGAATGTTTATCTCTTTTACAACTTTAAACTGATTGTAATAATTAATATTTTTAGTATAAGGTTTTGTTCGGTCATAAAAAAGTCTTTTTCCAGTTGTCACCTTACTGTCAATATAACTTCCTTCATATCCTTTAAATTGAAGAATAGAACAGGTGTCTTTAACTACTTCATAGGCTATAGGATATGTGTTGCTTTTTAAAATGTTATCTACAGCATTTTTACGAAGTTGTTTTATTTTTTTGCCATTATTTATAGTGAAATCAATCATACTTTCCAACAAACCATATGTTTGCTCAACACGTTGTTTGTAGGGTTTTAGCATATGTGTTTCTATCATCATTCCTAGAGTATTGAATAGTGTTGTGTATCCACTGGAATAGCGTGGAGAGTCAAAAAATTGACTAAAACCAATTTCAGGAGTTGCACCCCATACATTTACATAAGGTGTTATAATAATATCTTTTTGAAGTAAATCAGCTTCAATACTAGGGCGCATTGTGTTTTCAATAAAATCACCTAAATCATTACCTAATTTATTGTGTTGAGTAAATAAATGGGTAATTGTATATTGATAATCGGCTCCGTTACTTACATGGTTGTCAATAAAAATATCGGGATTTACCAGATGAAATAATTGAGCAAATGTACGTGCATTTTTGGTGTCAGCTTTTATAAAATCTCTATTTAAATCAAAATTTCTTGCATTCCCTCTGAATCCATATTCTTTTGGGCCATTTTGATTGGCTCTAGAAGAGCTATTTCTATTAAGCGCTCCACCAACATTATAAATAGGAATGATTGCTAAAACAATATGTTCTAACTGTTTTATTTTAGTAGGATTTTTAACGATATCTCTTAGCAACATCATAGAAGCGTCTACTCCATCAGATTCTCCAGGGTGTATTGCGTTATTAATAAGAATTACATTTTTATTTCCTTCATTAATTTTTTCAAAGTTAAACTCTTTTGAACTATTAAATACAACTAAATGTAATGGTTTTCCACTATCTGTTACTCCTATTTCTTGAATGGAAATTTCAGGGAATTCTTGAGCTAATTTTTTAAAATAAGAAATAGTTTCTTCATAAGTTGTTGTTTCTAATCCTTCTGATTTTTCAAATTTTGTAGTAAAATCAACTGTAGTTTTGTTGGGTTTACTACAAGAAGTTATAATAATTATGAGTACTAAGTAAAAGTGTTTTTTCATAAGAAGTTTCACTATTTTTTGTAAACGCTTTCAGGTACAAAGCCTGTTATGTCTCCACCATGTCTAAATACGTCTCTAACAATACTTGAACTAATAAATGCGGTATCTGCGGATGTTAACAAAAATACAGTTTCAATATTAGATAATTTTCTGTTGGTTTGAGCTATGGCTTTTTCAAATTCAAAATCAGCAGGGTTTCTCAACCCTCTTAAAATAAAATCTACAGCCATTTTTTTGCAAAAATCGGTGGTTAAACCAGAGTAAGTAAGTACTTTAATTTTTGATTCCGTTTTATAATTTTCTTTTATAAAATTTACTCGTTCTTCTAGAGTAAACATATATTTTTTATCTGAATTAATTCCAATAGCAATAATAATTTCATCAAATAAAGGCAATGCTCTATTAACAATATCAACGTGACCTAATGTAATTGGATCAAAAGACCCTGGAAAAATTGCTCTTCTCATAATTAGTTTTTTAAGGCCATTTCAATGGCGTTATCAAAAAGTTCTTGTAAACCAATACCTTCTTCTGCCGCTTGTTGAGGTATGATACTAGCAGCAGTGAGTCCTGGAACTGTATTCATTTCTAAAAAGTAAGGTTCTTCATTTACAATAATATATTCTGAACGTGAAAAACCACTCATATTTAAAATTTTATAAACTTTTGTAGCAATTTTTTCTAATTTTTTATGGAGTTCATTTGAAATACGAGCCGGGGTAATTTCTTGAGATTTTCCTAAATACTTTGCTTCATAATCAAAAAAATCATTTTCTGAAACTATTTCGGTCATTGGAAGTACTTTTATGGTATTATGATAGTTTAAAACGCCAATAGTAATTTCAGTTCCATCTAAAAATTCTTCAATTAAAATTTGGGAATCTTCGGTAAAAGCTTTTTCGATTGCTGGGATAACTTCATTTTGATGTTTCACTTTAGAAATTCCAAAGCTTGAACCCGCTTTATTAGGCTTAACAAAACAAGGTAAGCCTACTTTTTTTATTATTTTACCTACATCAATGGTTTCACCTTTATCTAAGTAATAAGAAGTAGCAGTTTTAACTCCATATTGTTTAACAACGCTTAAGCAGTCACGTTTGTTAAAGGTTAATGCCATTTGATAAAATGGGGCAGAAGTATGTTTTATTCCAAGTAAGTCAAAGTATGCCAAAATAGTTCCATCTTCACCTGGGTGTCCATGTATGGCATTAAAAACTAAATCAAAATGTATTGTTTTGTTATTGATTATGATAGAAAAATCATGTTTATTAATAGCATACTCTTTTCCATTATCATCAACTACTATCCATTTATTTTTTAAGATATGAACTTTATATGTATTGTATTTTTCTTTAGAAATATGTTGATAAACAACAGCTCCGCTTTCTAGTGAAATATTTACTTCAGAGGAGTAACCACCCATAATAATGGCAATATTTTTTTTCATTTTAAGTTTATTATTTGAGTATAGTTACAAACTTACATAAATATAGTTAATAGTTTAAGTGCAAAAATTAAGAAAATTTAAGTGCTAGAAATAAAAAATAAGTTGGTTGTTAAAACAGATTTATTTTTTAAGGTTTAAAGAAATAAACAATTCAACTCAAAAAAAGTATCTTTGCAAAATTAAAATATAAAAAATGAGTCTTATTCAATTTATAAAATCAAAAACGTTTTTAAAACAGTTAATAATAGCTGTAATTGGTTTGGTAGTTTTTATTTTCCTTGTAATGAAATGGTTAAATATATCTACGAACCATAATCAAAAAATTGAGGTTCCTAATTTGGAAAGAATGAGTTTAGCTAATGTAGAAAAAGCCTTAGAAGAATTAGACTTAAATTTTGTAGTTATAGATTCAGCAAGCTACAACCCGGACTATCCAAAACAATCAGTAATAGAGCAAACACCTATAGCTGGAGATTATGTGAAAGAAAATAGAAAAATTTATTTAACACTAAATCCTTCTGGTTACGCAGATGTTGAAATACCAAATTTATATGGTAAAACTAAACGGCAAGCAGTTTCTCAGCTTACTGCTATTGGTTTTAAAATTGGAGCCAATCCAATTTACGTTTCTGATATTGCGAAAGATGTGGTTAGAGGGATGAAATTTAAAGGAAAAGATGTAAAAGCAGGTGATAAAATACCTAAAAATTCTATAATTACCTTAAAATTAGGTGATGGAAAAGGCAGTGGTAGTTATTCACCAAATTTAGGAGGAACACAGTAATGAGTATTGAAGAAATAGGGCAAGAACAAGAAGAGTTCTACGAACATTTTAGGTATGTGGCTCATGAAGGACAAGTTCCTTTACGTGTTGATAAATTTTTAATGAATTTTATTGAAAATGCGACTCGTAATAAAATTCAACAAGCAGCAAAGGCAGGAAATGTATTGGTAAATGAAATTCCAGTAAAATCTAATTACAAAGTAAAACCAAAAGATGAGGTTAGGGTAGTATTAGCACATCCGCCTCATGAAAACTTATTAGTTGCTGAAGACATTCCTCTAGAAATTTTATTTGAAGATGACCAAGTTATTGTTGTAAACAAACCTGCTGGAATGGTGGTGCACCCAGGACATGGAAATTATTCAGGAACTCTGGTTAATGGATTGATTCATCATATTGAAAATTTACCAACTAATTCTAATGAACGACCAGGTTTAGTACATAGAATAGATAAAGATACTAGCGGTTTATTAGTAGTTGCCAAAACAGAGTTTGCAATGGCACATTTATCCAAACAATTTTTTGATAGAACAACTGAACGCTTATATTATGCGCTAGTTTGGGGCAATATTGAAGAAGATGAAGGAACTATTGAAGGGAATATTGGTAGAAGTTTAAAAAATAGACTACAAATGAGTGTTTTTCCTGAAGGTGATTTTGGAAAACACGCCGTAACACATTATAAAGTAATTGAAAGATTTAGCTATGTTACCTTGGTGCAGTGCAAATTGGAAACAGGGAGAACTCACCAAATAAGAGCTCATTTTAAATATATAGGACATACACTTTTTAATGATGAACGTTATGGAGGTGATACCATCTTAAAAGGAACCACATTTACAAAGTATAAGCAGTTTGTAGAAAATTGTTTTACGGTTTTACCTCGGCAAGCTTTACATGCAAAAACATTAGGTTTTGAACACCCTACCACTAAAGAGTTTTTAAGATTCAATTCTGAGATACCTCAAGATATGTCGGACTGTCTTGAAAAATGGAGGACCTATACCATTCATCAAAAAGAATAAAAATGAAAGAGTTTGATGTAAATAATTGGAAAGAAAATCTCAATATAAATTTTTTAAATCTTATAAAGATCCTTTTTTCAATATTACAGCAAACTTAGAAGTAACAAAACTTTACACGTATTGTAAAAAGCATGATTTATCATTTTCATTAGCTTGTATTTATGTGGCCATAAAAAGTATAAATGAAATTCCAGAATTTAAATTAAGAATCAAAAATGAAAAAGTTTATGCTTTTGATTCTGTTAATGTTGGTTCTACCATTTTAAATGAGGATCATACTTTTTCATTTTGCGATTTTATATTTACACCTACATCTTCAATTTTTGAATTTAATGCCAGTGGAAAAAAAGCAATTTTAAAACTTAAAAGAGGTGAAGTATTTAATACAAATGAAGATGAATTAGCAATTGTACATTGTTCTACAATTCCTTGGGTTTCGTTTACAGGATTTAAACACGCAAGAAAAGGTGATGAATATAGTAAAGGAATACCAAAGATAGTTTTTGGAGGCTTGTTTAATGACAATGAATTGAAAAAAATACCTTTTTCAGTTGAAGTTCATCATGCCTTGTTAGATGGTTATCACGTTTCATTATTATTTTCTAAAATGCAACAGTTTATTAATACACTAACATAAGTTTAACTTATTCTTTCATAATTTTATTGTATTATTTTTTAACGATAATTATTGTTTGTTGTATTACATTTACACTATAATGAAAATTAAAGAACTGATAATATTTACAAATAAGTTAGAATTTCAAATAGATTTTTACGCTACAATTTTAGAACTTCCAATAGTAATTTCTACACCAGAATTTACGAGTTTTAGAGTGGGTAAGTCGCTATTAACATTTAAGTATAAAAAACATATAACTCCATATCATTTTGCCTTTAACATTCCTTCAAATAAAGAGAAAGAAGCATTAGAGTGGTTAAAAGAACGTGTAGATGTTTTATGTTTTGAAGACAATGAAATTCAAGATTTTTATAGTTGGAATTCTAAAGCAATTTATTTTTATGATATTGATAAAAATATTGTAGAATTTATTTCAAGAAAGAATATGAATTTAATTTCTGAAACAAAATTTTCTTCAAAACAACTATATAGCATTAGTGAAATAGGAATATCTTCGAATAATATAGAGCGTACAGTAAACAAATTAAATACTTTTGAAGCAATAAAAATTTATAGTGGAGATATGGAACAGTTTTGTGCATTAGGTGATGAAGATGGATTGTTTATTATTGCGAATAATAAGTTGAGAAAATGGTTTCCTACTGGAGATGAAATTTATCAATCAGACTTTATTGTTAAAGGGGATTTTAATTTTGAATTTAAAAAAGGAGAAATAATTGAAATCATGTAAATTTGTTTCAGACTAAAAATAGAATATGAAAATAGTTATATCACCCGCAAAATCATTAGATTTCGAAAGCAACATACCAACTTCAAACTATACACAAGGTATTTTTTTAAGTGATGCTGAAAAATTAAATAAAGTTTTAAAAAAGAAATCTCCTAAAAAACTATCAGAATTAATGAATATTTCCTCCAAGTTAGGAGAACTAAACTGGAAGAGAAATCAAGAATGGGAATTGCCATTTTCATTACAAAATGCTCGTCAGGCTGTATATGCTTTTAAAGGAGATGTTTATATTGGTTTAGATGCCTATACAATTCCAGCAAATAAGTTAGAAGAACTTCAACATAAGCTAAGAATTTTATCGGGTCAATACGGTTTGTTAAAACCGTTAGATTTAATGCAAGCTTATCGTTTAGAAATGGGAACAAAGTTAAAAGTTGGTCGTAAAGAAAACTTATATCAATATTGGGGGAAAAGAATTACTGAAGCTTTAAATGAAGAATTAGATGAGGATGAGTTATTTTTAAATCTTGCTAGTAATGAATATTTTAAAGTAATTAAACCAAATTTACTTAAAGTTCCAGTTATTACACCTGTTTTTAAAGATTATAAAAATGGAAAACTAAAAATGATTAGTTTTTTTGCTAAAAAAGCTCGAGGATTAATGGTTCGTTATATAATTGATCATAATATTGAAACCTTAGAAGGCTTAAAGGGGTTTAATTATGAAGGGTATGCATTAGATTCTAATTTATCTTCTACTACCGAATTGGTATTTACACGATAAATTTTTATATTTTTTTTAAAATTATATTTATTTTTTATATATGTTTGTCACGTTATTTTTTATTAACGATGAAAGATATGTCTTTTTTCGGTTGTAACCTATTTGTAAAGAGGTTTTTAGGTTACAATATACTTAGGAAGTATAACGGAAAATATAAAAAAATAAGAACTTCTTTTAACCGTATTTTTATCAATTACAACTTTCTTTTTGTTGTAAATAATCAGCACATATATTCAGTTTTAAGAGTATGATTTAGTATTAGTTACTGTAAAATCTTATAGCTTTATGCTATTTTTTATCAAAAAAATTAATATAATACTAAATGAATAATAAATATATTGATCTAATCAATCAAACATTTGATTTTCCACAAGAAGAATTTAAAGTGGATAACAGCAAAAATTTACACTTCCACGATATTGATATGATGAAATTAGTGGAAGAATACGGAACGCCTTTAAAATTTACATATTTGCCAAAAATTAGCGAGAACATTCAAAAAGCTAAAGAAATGTTTAAACGCACTATGCGTAAACATAAATACAAAGGCAAATATCACTATTGTTATTGCACAAAAAGTTCTCACTTTAAACATGTGCTTGATGAAGCATTAACCAACGATATACATATTGAAACTTCTTCGGCTTTTGATATTAACATTGTAGAGAACCTAAAAAAAGAAGGTAAAATTACCGATAAAACCTACATTTTATGTAATGGTTTTAAACGGGATGAGTATATTTCAAATATTCAAAAATTAATTAATAACGGACATAAAAACTGTATCCCAATAATAGACAATTATGAAGAAATTGGACTGTTAACAAATGGAGTTCGTAGAAAAATGAATATTGGAATTAGAATAGCATCTGAAGAAGAGCCAAAATTCGAATTTTATACTTCAAGATTAGGGATAGGATATAAAAATATTGTAGATTTTTATCGAAGAGAAATCAAAGAAAATAATAAGGTAAATTTAAAAATGTTACATTTCTTTATCAATACAGGTATTAAAGACAATGCTTATTATTGGAATGAATTGAATAAATGTTTAAAAGTTTACATTAACCTAAAACGAATTTGTCCTTCTTTAGATAGTTTGAATATTGGTGGCGGTTTCCCTATAAAAAATTCATTAGCATTTGATTATGACTACGAGTATATGATTGATGAAATTATTTCTCAAATTCAAAATGCTTGTGAAGAAGCTGAGGTGCAAATACCACATATTTTTACAGAATTTGGCAGTTATACTGTTGGCGAAAGCGGAGGAGCTATTTACAAAGTTCTTTATCAGAAAAAACAAAATGATAGAGAAAATTGGAATATGATTAACTCATCATTTATTACTACATTACCTGATAGTTGGGCTATAAATAAAAGATTTATTTTATTACCTTTAAACAGATGGAATGATGTTTATGAACGTGTTTTATTAGGTGGGCTTACTTGTGATAGTGATGATTATTACAATTCAGAACAGCATATAAACGCCGTTTATTTACCAACATATAAAGAAGATAAACCATTGTATTTAGGGTTTTTTAATACAGGTGCTTATCAAGAATCAATAGGAGGTTATGGAGGGTTACAACACTGTTTAATTCCACAGCCAAAACATATAATTATATCAAAAAACAACGAACAAAAATTAGAATTTAAAGTTTTTAAAGAAAAACAAACAGCAAAAGATTTTTTAAAAATATTGGGTTATGAATAAAAGAACATACGCAGGAATTCCTGAGCAGTATTCAAAAATTGAAACTTCAAAAGTAGTTTTAATCCCTGTTCCTTATGATGGAACAAGTACTTGGCAAAAAGGAGCAGACAAAGGTCCAGAAGCTTTTTTAGAAGCATCTGAAAATATGGAATTATATGATATTGAAACAGATTCTGAAGTTTACAAAAACGGTGTGTTTTTAGCTGATCCTGTTACTGAAAACTCATCTCCAGAAACAATGGTGGCAGAGGTTCATAATATTACAAAATCCTATATTCAAAAAAATAAATTTGTAACCTTATTTGGAGGCGAACATTCAATTTCAATTGGTTCAATTAGAGCATTTAACGAGTGTTTTGATAATTTAACAGTAGTGCAAATTGATGCTCATGCCGATTTGAGAAAGGAATATGAAGGCTCTAAATGTAATCATGCTTGTGCTGTTTATGAAGCAAGTCAAAATACCAACCTAATTCAAGTAGGGATTCGTAGTATGGATGCTATTGAAAAAACAGTTATGGATGAAGATAAAGTGTTTTTTGCACATGAAATGGCTCAAGATGATTATTGGATGGATAATGCAATAGATTTAATGACTAATAACGTTTTTTTAACTATTGATTTAGATGCTTTTGATCCGTCAATTATGCCTTCAACTGGTACGCCAGAACCAGGAGGGTTGTTGTGGTATGAAACATTGGAGTTTCTTCAAAAAGTTTTTAAAGAAAAGAATGTAGTAGGGTTTGATATTGTTGAACTTTGCCCAAATAAAGATGAAAAATCATCAGATTTCTTAGCTGCAAAATTGTACTATAAAATGCTTAGTTACAAGTTTGCAAACACTGAAATAGATGAATATGATAATATAGATGGTTATAAAGAACCTAACCATAAATCAACTAAATTCGAAGACGAAGATT
Source organism: Lutibacter aestuarii (assembly GCF_042676885.1). Lineage (NCBI taxonomy): Bacteria > Pseudomonadati > Bacteroidota > Flavobacteriia > Flavobacteriales > Flavobacteriaceae > Lutibacter > Lutibacter aestuarii. Next base: position 59,628 of record NZ_JBHTIC010000005.1, on the reverse strand, counting down.
ATGACTACTAAAGGAGCTATTTCAAATTTTATTGAAAAATATTATTTACATTTTAACGCAGCCTCAGTTGTGGATGCTGCTAAAGAATATGAAAACCAATTAGCAAAAGGTTCAAAAATGTTAGTTTCTCTTGCAGGTGCAATGAGTACTGCTGAATTAGGTAAAATATTTGCAGAAGTAATTAGACAAAACAAAGTACAAATTATTTCTTGTACAGGCGCTAATTTAGAAGAAGATATCATGAATTTGGTAGCGCATTCTCATTATAAAAGAGTTCCTAATTATAGAGATTTGACACCTCAAGATGAATGGGATTTATTAGAAAAAGGGTTGAACAGAGTTACAGATACTTGTATCCCAGAAGAAGAAGCATTTAGACGTTTACAAGAACATATTTTTAAAATTTGGAAAGATGCTGAAGATGCTGGTGAACGCTATTTTCCTCATGAATTTATGTATAAGTTGGTGCTTTCTGGAGTTTTGGAACAGTATTATGAAATTGATCCTAAAAATAGTTGGATGTTGGCTGCAGCTGAAGCTAATTTGCCAATGGTAGTTCCTGGTTGGGAAGATAGTACTATGGGTAATATTTTTGCCTCTTATGTTTTAAAAGGTGAATTGAAAGCAAGCACTATGAAGTCTGGAATCGAATATATGACGTTTTTGGCAGATTGGTATACAGAAAATTCAAAAGAAGGTATAGGATTCTTTCAAATTGGAGGAGGTATAGCTGGAGATTTTCCAATATGTGTTGTACCTATGTTATATCAAGATATGGAACGTACCGATACACCGTTTTGGAGTTATTTTTGTCAAATTTCAGACTCAACAACAAGTTATGGTTCTTATTCAGGAGCTGTTCCTAATGAAAAAATCACTTGGGGTAAATTAGATATTCATACACCAAAATATATTATTGAATCAGATGCCACAATTGTAGCGCCTTTGATTTTCGCTTATTTGTTAAATATGTAATTGTAGAAATTAATGAAAAGAGTAATTGTAGATTATAGCAAACTAACAAGTGATATTTTAGATTTATTAGTTGAAAAATTTCCAAATGGATATGGATATAGAGATATTATAACTTTTAAAAATGCGAAAGATGAAACAGTGAGAGCTGTAGAAGTAAAAACTGAAGACACTATTTATTTAGTTAAAATTAGTTTGAAGTTGGAAGAGACGATGGAAGACTATGATGCTGACGAAGATAACTTTGATGAAGTTTATGATAATGATGTAGAAGATTTACCAGATGAAATGGACGAAGATTAAAATTTCTAGCCCTTAAAAAATAAAAAGACCTGCTCATGCAGGTCTTTTTATTTTTTGAAATAAGTATGCAATTAATACTTAGATTCTTGACCTAATTCTTTTACTAATAAATAATAAACAATAGCTCTATATTTATTTCTGTTAGATTTTCCTACTTTTTCAATTACAGATTCTAAGGCACTATCTAATTTTGGACCATCAGATAAACCTAATTTTTTAATTAAAAAATTATTTTTTACAGTTTCAAGTTCTTTTTCATCAGATCCAGAAACAGTTTCAGCATCAGCTTTGTAGATTGAAGGACCTAATCCTTTAGTAACTTTTGTTAGTAAATCAGCGTCAAAACTAAGACCTAATTTTTTCATTTCACTTTGATAAAGTGTTATTTTTTCATCAAATTTACTCATGAGTAACGAATTTTTTTATTATTAATTAAAAATAGATACTCAAATATAAAAAAATAAAATTGGTATTTCGTAATTATTTTAACAATCTGAAATATTTACACTAACGGCTAAACCACCTTCTGAGGTTTCTTTATACTTAACATTCATGTCTTTTGCAGTTTCCCACATACTCGAAATTACTTTATCTAAAGGAACCTTTGCATTTAAGTAATCGCTTTCTAAAGCCAGTTCAGCAGCATTTATGGCTTTGATAGCTCCCATAGCATTTCGTTCAATACAAGGTATTTGTACCAAACCACCAATAGGATCACAGGTTAAACCTAAATGGTGTTCCATAGCTATTTCACTTGCCATTAAAACTTGTTCAGGGGTTCCGCCTAACAACTCAGTTAAGGCTCCGGCTGCCATCGCTGATGAAACCCCTATTTCTGCTTGACATCCTCCCATAGCTGCAGATATGGTTGCTCCTTTTTTAAATAAACTTCCAATTTCTCCAGCCACTAATAAAAATTGTTTAATCTGCTTAAAATCTGCATCATGATTTTCAATTACCATATAATACATTAAAACAGCAGGAATTACTCCAGAACTACCATTTGTTGGTGCTGTTACAACTCGTCCTAATGAAGCGTTAACTTCATTAACACTTAAAGCAAAACAACTTACCCATTTTAATATTTGACGAAATTTAACTTCGGTATTTCTAATAGCAACTAGCCATTCTTCGGGAGAATTATATTTTTTTTCTTCTTTTAATTTTTCATGTAAATCAAAAGCTCTTCTTCTAACATTTAAACCTCCAGGTAATTTTCCTTCAGTATGACATCCAATATACATACATTCAAGCATGGTATTCCAAACTCTTTTTATTTCAAAGTCAATTTCTTCATCACTTCTTAAAGAACGTTCATTTTCTAATACAATTTCAGAAATTTTTAATTGGGTTTGTTTACAGTATTCTTCTAACTCTTTTGCTTTTTGAATTGGATAAGGAAATGTTTTGTGGATTTCAATATTTTCTTTGGCATGTATTAGTTCTTCTCTAACAATGAAACCTCCTCCAATTGAATAATAGGTGTCTGTTGAAATTTCTTTATCATGGCTAAAGCCAGTAAATTTGATTCCATTTGCATGAAATGGTAAAAATTCTTTATTAAAAACAATGTTAGAAGCTGCTTCAAAATGAATATTGAAACTGTTGCCAAATTTTAATTTTTGTTCCTCCTTAATTTTAGAAATTAAAGGTTGTATTTCATCAGTAGGAATATACTCAGGATCGCAACCAGATAAACCTAAAATCACAGCTAAATCTGTAGCATGCCCTTTTCCTGTTAAAGATAAAGATCCGTACAAATCAACTTTAACAGCAGTTATGCTATCAAATAAATTAACTTTTTTTAGATGATTTATCCACCTTTCAGCAGCTCTCCATGGACCTAAAGTATGTGAACTTGAGGGACCAATTCCAATTTTAAGCATATCAAAAATAGAAATACACTCCATTTAATTTTTCGTTTTAAAAATTGTGTAAATATAAGGCTTTGTTAAATGCATTTTTGAAAATGTTTTGAAATTATTCTAAAGAATGCTAAGATTTAATGTCAATTTTTTTGGTTATGACTTTAAATTATGACAACTTGACATATTTGTTTTAATGGCACAGTCATTGTCTATTGCTTATTGTAAGTTTAAAAAAATTAAAACAATTATTTAAAAATATAATTATGAGTAAAATTATAGGAATAGATTTAGGAACTACCAACTCTTGTGTTTCTGTAATGGAAGGAAATGAGCCTGTTGTAATTCCTAATGCCGAAGGAAAAAGAACTACCCCTTCTATTGTGGCATTTATTGAAGGAGGAGAACGTAAAGTAGGAGATCCTGCTAAAAGACAAGCAGTTACAAACCCACTAAAAACCATTTATTCAATTAAACGTTTTATGGGTAATAAATATTCTGAATCTCAAATGGAGGCAGAACGTGTACCATATAAAGTAGTTAAAGGAGATAATGATACACCACGTGTAGATATTGATGGAAGATTATATACACCGCAAGAAATATCAGCAATGGTTCTTCAAAAAATGAAGAAAACTGCTGAAGATTATTTAGGTACAGAAGTAAAAGAAGCAGTGGTTACTGTTCCAGCATATTTTAACGATGCACAACGTCAAGCAACAAAAGAAGCTGGTGAAATTGCAGGTTTAAAAGTAAGTCGTATTATAAATGAACCAACTGCTGCAGCTTTAGCTTATGGTTTAGATAAAAAAGGACAAGACCAAAAAATTGTAGTTTTTGATTTTGGTGGTGGTACACATGATGTATCTATCTTAGAATTAGGAGATGGTGTTTTTGAAGTATTATCAACAGATGGAGATACGCATTTAGGAGGAGATGATGTTGATCAAAAAATCATTGATTGGTTGGCTGAAGAGTTTAAAGCTGATGAAAATATGGATTTACGTCAAGACCCAATGGCTTTACAACGTTTAAAAGAAGCTGCTGAAAAAGCGAAGATAGAATTATCATCTTCAGCATCAACAGAAATTAATTTACCATATGTAACGGCTACTGCTACAGGTCCAAAACACTTGGTTAGAACTTTATCTAAATCTAAATTTGAACAATTAATTGATGATTTAGTTCGTAGAACAATTGAGCCTTGTAAAAAAGCATTGGATAGCGCAGGTTTAACAACAGGTGATATTGATGAAATTATATTAGTTGGTGGATCAACTCGTATTCCAGCAGTACAAGAAGCTGTTCAAAAATTCTTTGGAAAAGCGCCATCAAAAGGAGTAAATCCAGATGAAGTTGTAGCTATTGGAGCAGCTATTCAAGGAGGAGTTTTAACTGGAGATGTAAAAGATGTATTGCTGTTAGACGTTACACCACTTTCTTTAGGTATTGAAACTATGGGAAATGTAATGACAAAGTTAATTGAAGCTAATACAACTATTCCAACTAAAAAATCACAAGTATTCTCAACAGCTGCAGACAACCAACCATCAGTTGAAATCCATGTGCTTCAAGGAGAACGTGCTATGGCTGCAGATAATAAAACGATTGGTCGTTTCCATTTAGATGGAATTCCACCAGCACAAAGAGGAGTTCCTCAAATTGAAGTTACTTTTGATATTGATGCTAATGGAATTATTCATGTAACTGCTACAGACAAAGCAACCAACAAAACGCAAGACATTAGAATTGAAGCTTCTTCTGGTTTAACTGAGGAGGAAATCAAGAAAATGAAAGCTGATGCAGAAGCAAATGCTGACGCTGATAAAAAAGCAAAAGAAGTTGCTGAAAAAATTAATGGCGCAGATTCGATGATTTTCCAAACAGAAAAACAATTAAAAGAATTTGGTGATAAATTATCAGCAGATAAAAAAGAACCTATTGAAGCTGCTTTAGTTGAATTAAAGAAAGCTCATGAAACTAAAGACCTTGCACAAATTGATGCTGCAATGGAAAAAATTAATGAAGCTTGGAAAGTAGCAAGTGAAGAAATGTATAAAGCTCAACAAGAGGCGCAAGCACAAGGCGCACCAACTGGTGATGCAGGTAATGCACAACCAAAAAATGAGGGAGATAATGTAGAAGATGTTGACTTTGAAGAAGTAAAAGAAGACTAATTAGTTATTCGTTAACATACTTAAGAAAACGCTTTCGATTTTTGAAAGCGTTTTTTTGTTTAGTGTAATTCATAATTTGTAAATTTGATAACTACGAACTAAAAGTTATGAATATACCTAAAACTAGTTTCCCCAGAGTTGTAATTGTCGGAGGAGGTTTTGCAGGAATTATGCTTGCAAAAAATTTAAAAAACCAAGAACTTCAAGTCGTTTTAATCGATAAAAATAATTACCATACATTTCAACCTTTATTATATCAAGTTGCCACTGGAGGCTTAGAACCTGATTCTATTGCTTTTCCAATACGTAAAGTAATTAAAGATATCCCTAATTTTTATTTTAGATTAGCTGAAGTTTCAGAGATAGATACTAATAAAAGAAAAATAATAACCAACATTGGTAAATTAAAATACGATTACTTAGTAATAGCAACAGGTTCTAAAACAAATTATTTTGGAAATACTAAAATTGAGAAATTTAGTATGGCTATGAAAAGTGTCCCACAATCTTTAAATTTAAGAAGTTTAATACTCGAAAATTTTGAAGACGCCTTACTCACCTCAAATCTTGAAGAACGTAATGCTTTAATGAATTTTGTAATTGTTGGAGGAGGCCCTACTGGAGTTGAGTTAGCTGGTGCTTTAGCAGAAATGAAGAAAGGAATTTTACCTAAAGATTACCCAGATTTAGATATCAGACAAATGCAAATTAATATTGTACAAGGAGGGAATCGCTTGTTAAATACTATGAGTGAAATTGCTTCGGAAAAAGCCGAAGACTTTTTAATTCATTTAGGGGTAAATATTTATAAAAATGTTCATGTAGTAGATTATGATGGTTATAAAGTTGATACAAATACTGATTTAAATTTTGAAGCAGCGACGGTTATTTGGGCTGCTGGAGTTAAAGGAGCAACTGTAAATGGTTTACAAAATGAATGTATTATTGAAAGAGCAGAGCGTATTAAAGTAGATGAATTTAATAAAGTAAAAGGGTATAAGAATGTTTTTGCTATTGGCGATGTTGCATGTATGAGTACTAATCAGTATCCAAAAGGGCATCCAATGATGGCACAACCAGCCATACAACAAGGAAAACATTTAGCATATAATATGATAGCAGAAATAACTAATAAACCTTTAAAACCCTTTATATATAAAGACAAAGGAGCTATGGCAACCATTGGAAGAAATAAAGCCGTAGTTGATTTAAAAAAAATAAGGTTTCAAGGAGTTTTTGCCTGGTTTGTGTGGATGTTTGTGCACTTGTTTTCACTCATTGGTTTTAGAAATAGAGCTGTTGTTTTTTTAAACTGGGTATATAATTACATTCGGTTTGATAGAGAAACTAGATTGATAATTAGACCTTTTAAAAAGAAACCCTAAAATATATATTATATATCATTTAATTTTTTTAGTGAAATTATTATGCATACATAGTAATTTTCTATATTTGGCTAAAACTCTATTATGGCAGTAACTAAATTAACTCAGCTTTTAAATATTAAGCATCCAATTATTCAAGCGCCTATGTTTTTGGTGTCTAATACTGCAATGGTTATTGAAGCTATGAAAAATGGTATAGCTGGCTGTATCCCTGCTTTAAATTATAGAACTTTAGATGAATTACGCGCAGCCATTAAAGAATTAAAGGCGGCTAAAATTGAAGGTGGTGCCTTTGGATTTAATTTAATTGTTAACAAATCCAATATAAAATACAAAGACCAGTTGCAAATTATTTGTGAAGAAGGGGTAGATTTTATTATTACCTCATTAGGAAGTCCAGAAGAGAGCATTAAAAGAGCTCACAAAAAAAATATCAAAGTGTTTTGTGATGTAACTGATTTAAATTTTGCTAAAAAGGTTGAAGGTTTAGGAGCAGATGCTTTAATTGCTGTAAATAATTTGGCTGGAGGGCATAGAGGAAATCATTCTCCTGAAGTTTTGATTTCTGAATTAGTTAAAAACTGTGCCATTCCTGTTATTTCTGCTGGAGGAGTTGGATGTAAAAAAGATATAGATAAAATGCTAATTTTAGGAGCGGAAGGAGTTTCGGTAGGAAGTCCATTTATAGCTTCTGAAGAGGCTAATGTAACTGAAGAATATAAACAAGCTTGTGTAAAGTATGGAGCAAATGATATAGTAATGACTGAACGTATTTCAGGAACGCCTTGCACCGTAATTAACACGCCTTATGTTCAAAAAATTGGAACGAAACAAACTTGGATTGAACGCATTTTAAATAAAAATAAAAAATTGAAAAAATGGGTTAAAATGATTCGTTTTTCAATTGGAATGAAGGCAACAGAAAAAGCAGCTAAAAAAGCTACTTATAAAACGGTGTGGGTAGCAGGACCTAGTATTGAGCATACCAAAGAAATTTTGCCTGTTTCAAAAATCATACAACAGCTTATTGAATAGCTCTAGTATGCTATTTTTTTAATAAATCATTCAGTGCATTTTCTAAAGAAGGAAAACTAAATTTAAATCCTATATCTGTTATTTTTTGAGAGGAAACTCTACTTCCTTCTAAAATAATAACAGCCATTTTTCCTAAAATTATTTTTAAAAATAGCTTTGGTATATTTGGTAACCATAATGGTTTTTGAAAAATTAAAGCAATTTGTTTGGTTAAGTTTTGATGCGTAGTATGTTCAGGAGTAACTGCGTTATAAATTCCTTGATATTTTTCGTTTTCAATAGCAGCTATATACATATTACATAAATCAGTAATATGAATCCAAGGAACGTATTGTTTGCCATTTCCTAGTATAGCACCAAAACCCATTTTAATTGGTTTAACAATTTTTTCTAGAGCTCCTTTTTTTTTGCTTAAAACAATTCCTGTTCTAAAAATTACAGTTCTAATGTTGAGAGAATTAAAATGTAAAGAAGATTCTTCCCAAAGAGAACAAGTTTTACTTAAAAAATCATTTCCAGCGACGTCATTTTCAGTATAAATATTAGTTGAAGTGGTTGCACCATAAAACCCCACACCAGATGCTGCAATAAAACCTTTTAGGTTTGGATTTAACTCTTTAACTTTTTGAAATAATAAATGAGTTGAAAAAACTCGACTATTAATGATAATTTCTTTTCTTTTCTTCGTCCATCGTTTGTCTGCGATACCTGCACCAGCTAAATGAACAATATAATCAGCATTTTTAATTGCTTCCTCATCTATATATTTTTCTTCAATATTCCACTGAAATATGTTTTCTTTGTTAGAATTATTTCTGCTTAAAATGGATACATGATGTCCTTTTTTCTTTAATAAAGTTATGAGGTGTTTTCCAATTAATCCAGTTCCACCTGTTACCAATATTGAGGCCATAAAAAATTCGGTTATTTTGTAGTTGAATATATTACAAAATAACCGAATTCAAAAAAAAATTGAACAACTAAAAACTAATTTATGAAAAAACTTGTTTTTCAACTTTAAATGGGGTGATCTTATTCATTCCTGTCGATATAGCCTCTGTATTTAAAGGAATTAAGTGATGGTAGCGTTCAGATAATGATTTTTTTAAACCTTCAATTACATTTTCTAATTGAACAATAGGTTTTACTTTTAAAAATCCACCTAAAATTACCATGTTGAATATTTTTTTATTTCCCATTTCGGCAGCTAACTTGGTACCTTCAATTTGGTAAATATTAATGTCTGTTCTGGTTGGATGATGAGAAATTCCATTAGGGTCGTAAATTAAAACTCCACCAGGTTTTACACTCTCTTCAAATTTATCCATAGATTGTTGGTTTAAAATAATAGCCGTATCAAAAATCTTTAAATATGGAGAGCTAATTCTATCGTCACTTAATATCACTGTAACGTTTGCAGTTCCTCCACGCATTTCTGGTCCATATGATGGCATCCAGCTAACTTCTTGATTTTGCATTATGCCAGAGTATGCTAAAATTTTTCCCATAGAAAGGACTCCTTGCCCTCCAAAACCTGCTATAATAATTTCTTCTGTCATAATTTGTTATTTTAATTTTCCATTAACTTTAATATCTCCTAATGGGAAGTAAGGGAACATATTTTCTTCCATCCAAATATTAGATTCATTTGGAGTCATTTTCCATCCTGAATTACAATTTGAAACTATTTCAATAAAAGATAGTCCTTTTTTTAATCTAGTATTTTCAAAAGCATTTTTAATAGCTTTTTTAGCTTTACGTGCGTGTTTGTGAGTATGAACTGATTGGCGAGTAACATAATATACACCAGGCAAATTAGCAACTAATTCAGTCATTTTTAAAGGAGATCCCATAGAGGCAATTTCTCTACCATAAGGAGAAGTTGATGATTTCATGCCTTCTAATGTAGTTGGAGCCATTTGTCCTCCAGTCATTCCATAAATACCATTATTTACAAAAATGATTACTATATTTTCGCCTCTATTACACGCATGAATAGTTTCTGCGGTACCAATAGCTGCTAAATCTCCATCACCTTGGTATGTAAAAACATACTTTTCTGGCCAAGTTCTAGCAATAGCTGTGGCTACAGCTGGTGCTCTTCCGTGAGCGGCTTGTGTCATGTCAATATTCATAAAATCATAAGCCAAAACAGAACAACCAACAGGTGCAACACCAATAGTATCTTCAGAAATTCCCATTTCATCAATAACTTCCATGGTTAAATTATGAGCGGTTCCATGACCACATCCTGGACAATACGAAAGGGTAGTGTCCGTCATTAATTTTGTTTTACAGAATACTTGATTCTCTGGTTTTACTATATCTAATACGTTCATGGTTTATAATTTTTTGTTCTAAGGCTTCTAAAATTTCTTCTGGTGTATGGATAATACCGCCAGTTCTTCCAAAGTGTTCAACAGGTACTTTATGTTCTACTGAAAGTTTAACATCTTCCACCATTTGCCCTGCATTTAGTTCTACACTTAAAATTCCTTTTACTTGGTCAGCTAATTTAAATAGTTCTTGTTTTGGGTATGGAAATAAAGTAATTGGTCTAAGTAAACCAGCTTTTATTCCTTTTTCTCTTGCTAATTCAACTGCTTTTTGTGCAATACGTGCACTTGATCCATAAGCGACAATTAAGTATTCTGCATCATCACAGTTGATTTTTTCAAATCGAAGATCTTCTTTTTCCATTTGTTCATATTTTTTCATTAACCTATGAACTCTAGCTTCCATTTTTTCAGATTGAAGATCAAGAGATGTAATAATATTTCGTTCTCTGTTAGTTTTACCAGTTACCGCCCAGCTATCATGTCTTTTGATTAACTCTTCGTTGCTAATTCTTTCTTTTTGGTCTTTTAACTGAACTTTTTCCATCATTTGGCCAATTAACCCATCTGAAAGAATTAATACAGGAGCTCTATATTTAAATGCTATATCAAAAGCATCTTCTATAAAATCTGACATTTCTTGAACAGATGCAGGAGCTAAAACATAAAGCTTATAATCTCCATGACCACCACCTTTTACAGATTGAAAATAGTCTGCTTGTGAGGGTTGAATGGTTCCTAAGCCAGGCCCACCTCTAACAACATTTACAATAACTGCTGGTAATTCAGCTCCAGCTAAGTAGGAGATTCCTTCTAATTTTAGTGAAATACCTGGGCTTGATGATGAGGTCATTACTTTTTTTCCAGTACTTGCAGCACCATATACCATATTTATTGCAGCAATTTCACTTTCTGCTTGTAACACAACCATTCCTGTTCTTTCTTCAGGACGTTCCGTCATTAAATACTCAATTACTTCTGATTGTGGTGTAATAGGATAACCGAAGTAAGCATCAACACCTGCTCTAATAGCAGCCTCAGCTAACGCTTCGTTTCCTTTCATTAATTTTAATTCTGACATTTTAATAGATTTATTAAATTATGCTGAAACTTTTACTCTATACACTGAAATAGCTCTATCAGGGCATACTATACCACAGTTTGTACATCCAGTACAAGCTTCTGGGTTTTTCATATATGCGTAATGATAGCCTTTTCTGTTAACGTCTGTAGTCATTCCAATAACGTCTTCAGGACAAACAGGGACGCAAACTTCACAGCCCTTGCATGCTTGAGTGTCAACTACAATTGCACCTTTAACTTTTGCCATTTTAATAATTTTATTAGTGATTAGTAACTTCTTATTTAGGTATTCTCAAAGATATAGCTATTTTATTGTATAAAGTATGATAAATGTCAATCTGTGATAATTGTCATCTTTTTTTGAAAATTATTTTGTATTAATTTCAATGTTTTTTCAATAAAAAAAGCACCTACAAGGTGCTTTTTAAAATTTTAAGTTTTTATGTAACAATTATTACATTAATAAAGTTTGTTATATTTTGAAGGGTTAGCTTCGTGCATTATTTGGTAAATAGCTTCAAAAATATCTTCAGCATTTGGTTTAGAAAAATAATCCCCATCTGTACCATACGCTGCTCTGTGTTCTTTAGCGCTTAAAGTTACTGGCTTGCTATCTAAATATTTATACGCATCTTGTTTTTCTAAAATTTCGTTAAGTAAATAGGCTGAAGCTCCACCAGGAACATCTTCATCAATAATTATAATTCTATTGGTTTTTTGGATGCTTTTTACAACCTCTTGTTTAATGTCAAAAGGTAGTAAACTTTGTGCATCAATTATTTCGATATCAATATCAACCTGATTTAATTTACTTACTACATCTTCCACAATTTTTAAAGTTGAACCATAAGAAAGTACGGTAATATCTTTTCCTTCTTTAATGGTTTCAACAATGCCGATAGGAGTTTTAAACTCTCCAAAGTTGTTTGGTAATTTTTCTTTTAAACGGTATCCATTTAGGTTTTCAACAATAAGAGCAGGTTCGTCACATTCTAATAAGGTGTTGTAAAAACCAGCAGCTTTAGTCATATTTCTTGGAACTAAAATATTCATTCCTCTTAATAAATGTACAATAGCGCCCATTGGAGATCCAGAGTGCCAAATACCTTCTAGTCTATGCCCTCTAGTTCTAACAATTAAAGGAGCTTTTTGTTTACCTGCTGTTCTATAGTGTAGGGTAGCCAAATCATCACTCATAATTTGTAAGCCATAAAGTAGATAATCTAAATATTGAATTTCGGCAATTGGTCGAAGACCTCTCATTGCCATTCCAATTCCTTGTCCAATAATTGTAGCTTCTCTAATTCCAGTGTCTGAAACTCTTAATTTTCCATATTTTTCTTGAAGTCCAACCAAACCTTGATTTACATCACCAATATTACCTGAATCTTCACCAAAAATAAACACATCATTATATTTAGAAAAAATACAATCAAAATTATCTTTTATAATAATTCTTCCATCAACTAATTCAGGGTTCTCATTATAAGTAGGTAATACTTCTTTTACATGAAATACATTTTTATCGGTAGTGCTATTTAAATGAGAACTAAATCTTGGTTGCTCTGTTTCAAAATAATTAGTAATCCAGTTTTGCAGTTGTTTTTTTTCAGAAGAGCTTTCATTTCTAACGTAAATAATAGCATTTCTTGCCGTTGATAAAAGATCTTTTCTTGAAGGATCACTGATAGCAGTTAAGTCGTTTTTAAGTTTTGAAATAAAGGATTTATTATTACTTTTTGAGGCTAGATTTTCTAATAGTTGGGCTAAAATACTTCGTTGTTGTTTTATTGGGTTTAAGAAGTTATTCCACGCTTCTCTTTTAGCTTGATTAACTTCTTTTTTTGCATCTTTTTCAATTCGAATTAAAGCTTCCTCAGAATCTACAAATTTTAATACGTTATCATTTTCATCAGTAAGTTCAAATTCAATAATCCAGTCACGCATTTTAGAAATACAATCATGTTGTTTTTCCCAAATCAATCGTTCTTTAGATTTATAACGTTCATGTGACCCAGAGGTGGAATGTCCTTGTGGTTGTGTTAAATCTTTTACATGAATTAATACTGGAACGTGTTCTTCACGAGCAATTTTAGATGCTTTTGAATAAACCTCTACTAATTGTGGATACTCCCAGCCTTTCACTACAATAATTTCATATCCATCAGTATTTTCATCTCTTTGAAACCCTTTTAAGATTTCAGAGATACTTTCTTTGGTGGTTTGAAATTTTGCAGGCACAGAAATTCCATAATCGTCATCCCAAACACTAATAATCATAGGAACTTGTAAAACACCTGCTGCATTAATGGTTTCAAAAAACACACCTTCAGAAGTACTTGCATTACCAATAGTTCCCCAAGAAACTTCATTTCCATTATTGGAAAATTTTGAATTTTTTAATTCAGGAAGGTTACGGAACATTTTTGAAGCCTGAGCAATTCCTAACATTCTAGGCATTTGACCTGCTGTTGGTGAAATATCACTACTCGAATTGTATTGTTCTGTTAAATTTTTAAATTGTCCTTGTTCATCTAAGCTATGAGTTGCAAAATGTCCTCCCATTTGGCGTCCACCCGACATAGGATCTTCATTAATACTTGGATTTGCATATAACCCTGCAAAAAATTGTTGAGGTGTTAATTCGCCAATAGCCATCATAAATGTTTGATCTCTGTAATATCCCGATCTAAAATCACCTTTTTTAAAAGCTTTTGCCATAGCTAATTGAGGAACTTCTTTACCATCACCAAAAATCCCAAATTTTGCCTTTCCAGTTAAAACTTCTCTACGTCCTAAATAACTACATTCTCTGCTTATTACTGCTATTTTGTAGTCTTGAAGTACTTCTTTTTTAAATTCTGAAAAAGATAATTGTTGATGGCTTGTAGATGAAGATTTTACAGTCATATATTATGATTTTTTTAGTTTTGCAAAGTTAATGATTTTAAATGATATTTAAAAATAACTTCAATCAGTTGAAATATCTTAAAAAATATTGAGAATATATCATAAAAATTAAGATATGTTTAATGACTTTTAAAAAAATAAAAGATTATTTTAAAAGTTAGTAGAAACCTCTTCTAATAAAATTGTATATTTTTTTAGGTTTAATTACTAAAACAAATCTAATTTTAGAGCTATAGCTAGGGTCGGTAATTTCCCACCCTAAATTGGAATAGAAAGGAAAATAAACTTCTAAAATATCGGGTACAAAATTAAGACGTATTCCATTCTCATAAGCAAAATAAGCACTTTTCCCTTTGTTTTTTACAAAACCTATATCGTTATAAACCTCAAGCCATCTCCATAATCCTACGCTAGTGTTTATAGTGCTTAACCATTGGTTTGCATATGCAACTGGGAGTTTAGATTTAAATCCTCCTTCATTAATAATTATTTGCTGACTAAGAATACCTGTGGTTTCAGATCTACCTAAATAATCGTATTGAAATAAATAATCTGTTGGTCTATCTAAAGCAAAATCAAAAAAGTTAGTTTCTGTTTTATTTGTTAAAAATGCGCCAGCAAAAAATCTGAAATCAAACTGTCTATTAGCATCCGTCAAGACTCTGTATTGACCTGTAAGTGATACTTTGCTAAATTTATTAGCTACTTGCATATTTGTTGAAAAGCGAACATCATTTATAATACCTGGTTTGGAATATCCAAAACCAAAATTAAATACATTGTATTTATTGGTTTCGGGATGTTGATCTAAAGTAGGTGTTTTTTCCCTGTCTATAACTGTATATGAAGCTCCTAAAACTTTGCTTTCAACATCTCTTAAATTTTTTCTTTTAAACTCTAATAATGCATAGTTTGTTAAAGTATTATAGGTTAAATTTTCAGCGTAGTGATAGCTAACTCCAGTTATACCTGCAGAAAATTTTTCAATTTTTTTATTTTCTGGCAAGTATTCATATTGAAAAGCAAAGGAGCCTGAAAATGAATTACTTTTGGTACTATATGAAGGGGTTACTTTGTAATTAAAACTTTTTCGTAAAAGTGTTTTATTAGATATGGCAAGCCCTAATACTAATCCGTCATAATAATTATACCTTGCAACTGGGGTGTAAAAAAACTGATTATAATAAGGGTTTTCAATATCTTTTAAAAATTTTAATTGAAGAGGTCTGTTAAATATTTTTTTGTCAATATTTTTCCAGTTATTTCTTAAATTATATTCAGGTAAAAGTGATTCATAATTTAATGAAATACGATTAAAACCATCTTTTGGAATGGTTATTTTTTTTATTGAGTCAATATCAATTAACCATTTTTTATACTTTATTTCATCATCTTTAATCCCATAAAGCTGAATAGGTGTGGTAAAATTTCGTTTGTTAAAAATAGTAATTTCAAGCGAATCGTTTTTCTCTTTCACTTTTTGAATAGTATAGTCAACTTTTTTATTGGTTTTTATATAATCATTTTTAAACCAGTCAATATTTTTTTCGGTATTAATTTCGTTAAAAAACAATAGACTTGTTGTCATTTTTCCAGTATATTTTTTGGAGTAATTTTTTATGGCATTTGTAATTATTGAATCTCCAACAAAATTTTCTAAATATTGTAAGCCTAGTCCAGCTTTATATTTATTTACTATTTTTCTGTTAAAGTTTGATAATGAATCTGCTTGAGTTGTTAATGCTTGATCTAAGTTTTTTCGAGCAGCAAATTGATAAACAAAAGGGTATTTTTGATTAAATGAAATTTTAGCTAAGTTAAAATTTCTTATGCCCCAAATTTTAGAAACAGTTCCTATAGCTTTTATTTCTGGGTAATATTTTTCAACATATTTGAGCATTAAATAAGTTTGTAGTCCATCAGCTAACCAGGCATCTTCTCTCATGTTAAATAAAAAAAGTTGATCAATGTATTTTTTAGATATTACTTTGAAGAGTTTGATGTCCCACTCAAAATTATCTGCATAAGGAGCTAAAAAGGAAGGTAATTGGTTAAATCCATACACAGGGTTTTTATCGTATTCAATTTTATTGACAAGCAATTTTTGATGCGGAAACTTACCTAAATAAGATTCGATAAAAGCGAGTTCTCTATTTAATATATCTGTTTGAACAGTATTGTTTAATTTTTCAGAATTTAAATTTGTAATAATTGAAACAGGACTGGTATTGAACTGAATGAAGTCATTTTGAGAACTGATATTTAATTCCACATCTAACTTGTGTTTTCCAGTTAATTTATAAACATTAATATTTTTTTTAACGCTTAGTGTGGTTTCTAAATCAGTATTAACTACAAAATCAAAAGGAGTTAATAAATCAATTTCGTAATTGGAATAATCAATATACAAATCATCCATATCCAAATTACTGTAAGTTTTCCATCCATTGTTATAAATTGCAGGTGCTAAATACCAGTAGCGCAAATTATAAGTATATATATCTACACCATAATTTGTAAATTTATCTTTGGGTATTTTTACCGTGTAAGTTGCGTTAATTTTTACCGATCCGTTTAAATGAAGAGGTTCTTTTAAGCTAATTTTAATAATATCAGGTTGATTTTCTGATGTTTCCCAATTGCTCAATTCATAATCAACAGAAATACTTTTAATATTGGTATGCCCTCGATGTTTTTCATTAGCGAAATGAAATGATTTAGAATAGTTTTCAATAAATCGTTTTGCTAAGGGTGTATTTTTATCTTTATAAGCATTTGGCCAATTATGAAGATATATTTCATTTAAAATTTCACCAGAGTTATTGTAATACGTTATGCTTTGTTGAATTCTAAGTTCTTTATCATAAGGGTTGAAAATGGCATTTATTTTTATAGTATTAGTTTGAGAATACAAAGTATTCAAACAAACCAAACATAAAATTAAAAATAATTGCTTTTTCAAAAGAGGGAGGTTTTTAAAAGTTAGGACTTAAACTATATTTTTTATAGAATGTATCAATAACTTCTAATACTTCTTCTTCAGTATCTACAAGTGAAATTAAATCTAAATCTTTAGGGCTAATATTCCCTTCATCAATTAAAGTGTTTTTTATCCAATCAAATAAACCAGCCCAAAACTTTCTTCCAACTAAAATTATTGGAAATTTTCCTATTTTTTTGGTTTGAATAAGTGTGATTGCCTCAAATAATTCGTCCATAGTTCCAAAGCCGCCAGGCATAACTACAAACCCTTGTGAGTATTTTACAAACATTACTTTTCTAACAAAAAAGTAATCAAAATCTAAACTTTTATCAGCATCAATATAGGGGTTGTCATGTTGTTCAAAAGGGAGTTCAATATTTAATCCAACAGAGGTTCCTTTTCCTCTGTTTGCCCCTCTGTTACCAGCTTCCATAATTCCAGGCCCTCCACCAGTAACTACTCCATAACCGTGCTTTGTTAATTTGTAAGCTATATTTTCTGCTAGTTTATAATAATGATGATCTTGTTTGGTTCTTGCTGAACCAAAAATACTTACACAAGGTCCAATTTTACTTAAACGTTCAAAACCTTCAACAAATTCTGCCATAATTTTAAAAATAGCCCAAGAATCGTTGGTTTTAATTTCATTCCAAGTTTTTTGTTTAAATTTTTCTCGTATTTTTCTATCTTCGTTAGGAGTCATATTCTCTTAATTTTCTTTATAAATAAAATGATTTTTGGAATTATAAAAAAGTATTGGCGACTAATTTAATTCTTTTTTTAAGAATTTGGCGGTATAACTAAATTTATTCAAACTAACTTCTTCTGGTGTTCCAAAACAAATTAA
Organism: Lutibacter aestuarii; assembly: GCF_042676885.1. Taxonomy (NCBI): domain Bacteria; kingdom Pseudomonadati; phylum Bacteroidota; class Flavobacteriia; order Flavobacteriales; family Flavobacteriaceae; genus Lutibacter; species Lutibacter aestuarii. The sequence goes on along the minus strand of NZ_JBHTIC010000005.1, from coordinate 41,732 downwards.
CTCGCCACCTTTTTTTCCACCTTCCATTCCAATGTCAATAATATGGTCGGCAAGTTTTATCACATCTAAATTATGCTCAATTACTAAAATGGTATTTCCTTTATTTGCTAATTTATTTAAAACTTCCATTAATACTCTAATGTCTTCAAAATGCAGGCCAGTAGTTGGTTCATCAAGGATGTAAAAAGTATTTCCAGTATCTCTTTTAGATAATTCTGCAGCTAATTTTATACGTTGAGCTTCTCCACCAGAAAGGGTAGTTGATTGCTGTCCTAAAGTTATATAACCTAAACCAACGTTGTTTATTGTTTTTAGTTTTCTGTAAATTTTAGGGATGTGTTGGAAAAAATCAACAGCTTCTTCAATAGTCATGTTTAAAACGTCTGAAATTGATTTTCCTTTGTAGCGAATTTCAAGGGTTTCTCTATTAAATCTTTTTCCTTGACAGGTTTCACATTCTACATGAACATCAGGTAAAAAATTCATTTCAATAACTCTTACGCCTCCACCTTGACATGTTTCACACCTTCCTCCTTTAACATTGAATGAAAACCTTCCAGGCTTATAACCTCTTATGGTAGCCTCATTAGTTTTTGCATATAAATTTCGTATTTCGCTAAAAACTCCTGTATAAGTTGCTGGATTTGATCGAGGTGTTCTACCAATAGGAGATTGGTCTATATCAATTACTTTATCAACATGCTCCAAACCTTTGATTGATTGGTAAGGCATTGGTTTTTTTACACCTCTATAAATATGATGGTTTAAGATAGGGTATAAGGTTTCATTAATTAAAGTAGATTTTCCACTTCCTGAAACCCCCGTAACACAAATAAGTTTTCCTAAAGGAAATTCTACGGTAATATTTTTTAAATTATTGCCTGTAGCCCCGCTAAGTTTAATTGTTTTCCCATTTCCTTTTCTTCTTTTTTTAGGGATTTCAATTTTTTTGCTTCCATTCAAATAATCTGATGTAAGCGTGTGATGTGTTTTTAATTCTTCAAAACTTCCTTCGCTAACAATTTCACCTCCGTGTTTTCCAGCTCCTGGACCAATATCAAGTACAAAATCAGCATGTTCAATCATATCTTTATCGTGTTCAACAACAATAACAGAGTTTCCAACATCTCTAAGATTTAATAGCGATTTTATTAATTTTTCATTATCTCTTTGATGTAAACCAATACTAGGCTCATCTAAAATATAAAGTACTCCTACTAATTGAGAGCCTATTTGAGTGGCTAATCTAATTCGTTGAGCTTCTCCTCCAGAAAGCGATTTTGAACTTCTGTCCAACGTTAAATAATCTAAACCAACATCCAATAAAAATTGAATTCGTGTGCTAATTTCTTTAATAATTTCTGAAGCTATTTTAAGTTGTTTTTTAGATAGTTTTTCTTCAATTTTAGAAAACCAATTAGCGAGTTCTGTAATATCAAACTGAGCAAGTTCAGAAATATTTTTTTTATTGATTTTAAAATATAGAGCTTCTTTTTTTAAACGATTTCCATAACAAGTGTCGCAAACAACATCATCCATAAAATCATTCGCCCATCTTTTTATTGAAGTAGATTCGCTATTTGAATATTGATTTTGAATAAAATTTGTAATACCTTCAAAATCAATTTCATAAGTGCGAGTTATCCCCATAGTTTTTGAAGCAATTTCAAATTTTTCGTTTCCGCCATTTAAAATAATAGCCAAAGCTTCTTTAGGTATTTTTGAAATAGGATCTGTTAATTGAAATTTATAGCGTTCTGCAATTAAGTGTAATTGTTTAAAAATCCAACTATTTTTTTGTTCACCAAGAGGAGCAATTCCTCCTTTTTTAATTGAAATTTCAGGATTAGGAATTATTTTTTTAATATTAACTTTATGAATTCTACCTAATCCATTACAGGTTGTACAAGCTCCTTTAGGTGAATTAAAAGAAAATGAATTTGGTTCAGGGTTTGGGTAAGATATACCGGTATCTGGACACATTAATTCTCTACTAAAATATCGAGGCGTATTGGTGTTATGCTCCAAAACCATTAAAACATTTTCGCCAGAGTATAGGGCGGTGGTAATAGTTTCTTCCAGTCTTTTTAAGGAAGATGAATTTACTAATAATCGGTCTATTACAATTTCAATATCATGAGTTTTATAACGGTCAAGACGCATTCCTTTTTCAATTTCTTTTATCTCACCATCAACTCTCACACGTAAAAAACCTTGTTTGGCAATTTGTTCAAAAAGCTCTCTGTAATGACCTTTCCTAGATTTTATAATAGGAGCTAGAATTACAATTTTTTTACCATCAAACTCTTTTAAAATAAGTTCTTTTATCTGTTCATTGCTATAGCTTACCATTTTTTTATTGGTGTTGTAAGAATAGGCATCAGCTGCACGAGCGTATAACAATCTTAAGAAATCATATATTTCTGTTATGGTTCCAACTGTTGAACGTGGACTTTTATTGGTGGTTTTTTGCTCAATAGAAATCACTGGAGAAAGTCCATCAATTTTATCAACATCAGGTCGTTCTAAGCCTCCTAAAAATTGTCGAGCATATGCTGAAAATGTTTCAATATATCTTCGCTGTCCTTCTGCATAAATAGTATCAAAGGCTAATGAAGATTTTCCGCTACCACTTAAACCAGTAATAACAACTAGTTTTTCTCTAGGAATACGAACGTCAATATTTTTTAAATTATGAACTCTTGCTCCTAGAATTTCAATATACTCATCGTTTTTTTTCATAATTTTTTGGAAAGTTGCAAAGGTAGAAAAAATGAAGCTAAAATTTAGTTAACACTCATTTCTTATTTTGAAAATTAGTATATTGCGTTCAAATTTGTAGCCTTTGAAGTGGATTGATTCTATAAGACATTTTTTTGAAAAACATGGATTCGCAGTTTCTTCGAGATTTGCGGATAGATTGGGTATTAATGTTTCTTATGTGCGCTTGTTTTTTATTTATATTTCTTTTGTTACCCTTGGATTTTCTTTCGGAATTTATTTAACACTAGCGTTTTTATTACGCTTAAAAGATATGATTTATACTAAGCGAAAATCTGTTTTTGATTTGTAATATATGTTGAAAAAAACAAAACTATACATTTCAATATCATTGTTACTAATTGTAATGTCAATTGGGGTGTTAGGTTATATGTTAATTTCAAACGATACTTTTATCAACTCGTTGTATATGACCATAATTACAATGACAACGGTAGGTTTTGGTGAAGTACATCCTTTAAATAATACAGAAAAAATATTTACTATATTTTTAATTTTAATTAGTATTGTTGTTTATGGATATGCGGTTTCGGCTTTGACTGAATATTTAGCGAATGGAAAAATTCTTCAACGTTTAAAATATAAAAAAGTGCAACAAAAAATTGATAATTTAAAAAATCATACCGTTGTATGTGGTTATGGTAGAAATGGGAAGCAAGCAACCATAAAATTGAAAAATTTTAAAATGCCTTGCGTTGTTATTGAAAAAGATAAAGAACTTATAGAAGAGTTAGAACGTGATAATATATTATTTATTGAAGGTGATGCGACCGATGATGAAGCTTTACAGAAAGCTTCAATTCAAAACGCTAAAAGTTTAATAACAGCCTTGCCATCTGATGCTGATAATTTGTTTGTAGTTTTATCAGCAAGGCAATTAAACAAAGATTTAACCATAATAAGTAGAGCTTCAAACGAATCATCTTATAAAAAACTATTAATTGCAGGTGCAACAAATATTATTATGCCAGATAAAATTGGGGGCATGCATATGGCCTCTTTGGTGGTTACTCCAGATTTAGTTGAATTTGTGGATCGTTTAACACTTTTAGATGATGAGTCTGCTAATTTAGAAGAAATATCAATAAATGACTTGCCATCAAAATATTTGAATAAAACTATTTTAGATTTAGATTTAAGAAAAAAAACAGGTTGTAATGTAATAGGTTTTAAAACAGCTGATAATGAATATATTATAAATCCTGAAGCTGAAACTATATTAAAACAAAATTCTAACCTGATTGTTTTAGGCAGGCCAAATCAAATTCAGAAACTTCGTCAAATTTTATAATTTTCATGATTATTAGTTAATGATAACTTTACAAGTTTATTGTTAAAAATTTGTAGTAAGCTCATTTTTTTGCCATATTGCATCCACTTTTATAAACTAACCAGTAATTATGAACAAAAAACTTCTATCACTACTACTCTTAGTAGTGCCATTTATTACTAAAGCTCAAGAAAAAGGTATTGATGAAAAAATTAACGATTGGTTTGAACCAATAACTGCTAAATGGGAAGGAATAGTGTTTTGGGTAGTTCCTGGTACTGGAGTTCCTTTAGTTGTTATTTTACTTGTTGTAGGAGCTTTGTTTTTTACCATTTATTTTAGATTTATCAATCTTAGAAGATTTCCTTTAGCTATTAATGTAGTTAGGGGCAAATATGATGAAGTTGAGGGTCATGGTGTAGAAAAAGCTGAAATTAATATTGTAGATGGTGATATTCCAGATACAATAAGAGATGAAAGTAAGGAAGGTGAAGTGAGTCATTTTCAAGCTTTGGCTACAGCTGTTTCGGGTACAGTAGGGTTAGGTAATATTGCTGGGGTAGCTTTAGCAATTTCAATTGGAGGTCCTGGAGCTACATTCTGGATGATTGTTGCCGGCTTATTAAGTATGTCAACCAAATTTGTTGAATGTACTTTAGGTGTGAAATATAGAGATGTTGGTCCAGATGGAACAGTTTATGGTGGGCCAATGTACTATCTTTCAAAAGGAATGAGTGAGAGAGGGTTTAAAAATTTTGGAAAAGTATTGGCTGTTTTATTTGCTATATTATGTGTGGGAGCTTCGTTTGGTGGAGGAAATGCTGTACAAGCCAACCAAGCTGCAGAACAATTATCTGCAATGTTAGGAATGCAAGGTGGGTACACAGGAACTTTAATTGGTGTGTTGATTGCTATTGTTGTTGGATTTGTGATTATTGGAGGAATCAAAAGAATAGCTTCTGTTACAGAAAAAATTGTACCTTTTATGGCGGTAATTTATATTTTAGCTTGCTTAATAGTAATGTTTGCTCACGCAAGTTATATTGATGATGCCATAGCCCTAATTTTTAGAGAAGCTTTTAGTCCAAGTGCTGGTTTAGGTGGCTTTTTTGGAGTGTTAATCACAGGTTTTAGAAGAGCTGTATTTTCTAATGAAGCTGGTGCTGGATCTGCAGCAATTGCACATTCAGCTGTAAAAACTAAATATCCAGCATCTGAAGGGATTGTTTCCTTATTAGAACCATTTATTGATACAGTTGTAATTTGTACTATGACAGCCTTAGTTATTATTTTTTATAATAGTGATGGCTTATTTGTATATGGAGGTGATGGAACAGGGAATGTAATTATTGATGGAGTTTCTGTTGGAGGTGTTAATTTAACATCTATGGCATTTAAATCGGTAATCCCATGGTTTCCATATGTGTTAACTTTAGCAGTTGTTCTTTTCGCTATTTCAACAATGATTTCTTGGTCATATTACGGCTTGCAATCATGGAAATTTTTATTTGGAAAAAGTAAAACAGCAGATATGACCTATAAATTGTTATTTATTGCCTTTATTATTATAGGTGCTGCTGCATCTATGCAAGCGGTATTTGCTTTTTCCGATGCAATGATTTTAGCGTTGGTGTTTCCAAATATGATAGGATTACTATTCTTATTCCCAATAGTTAGAAAAGAATTAATCAAATATTTAAAGGCGCTTAAAATAAAATTAACCTTTATTAAATAAGCTTTATGAAAATATTTAAATCCCATTTCTGGTATAATAAACGCCAAAGAAATGGGGTTTTCTTTTTATTAACTATGATCGTTTTATTGCAACTCATTTATTTTTTTGTTGATTTTTCTTCAACAAATAAAATTGATTTTTCGGAACATAAAGTTCAAAATTTTCAAAGAGAATTGGATTCTTTAAAATTAATTCAAGTAAAAAAGAAAGAACCTAAAATATATCCATTCAATCCCAATTATATAACTGATTTTAAAGGCTATCAGTTAGGGATGAGTGTTGAAGAAATTGATAAGCTGCTCAAATTTAGGGCTGAAGGGAAGTTTGTAAATTCAGCTGGTGAGTTTCAAAAAGTAACAGGAGTTTCAGATAGTTTGCTTAAAAATATAAGTCCATTTTTTAAATTTCCAAGTTGGGTAACAACTAATCAACAAACAAATTCAACTAAAGTAACATCAAAGCCAATTCAAAAGCAAAATATCAATACAGCAAGTGTATCTGATTTTAAAATAATTTATGGAGTTGGCGATAAAATTGCAAATCGAATAGTTAGTTATAGGACTAAATTAAAAGGTTTTTCAATGAATGAACAAGTATATGAAGTGTGGAATTTAGATTCGTTATTGGTTGGTAAAATTTTTGATTATTTTGAAATTAGAGAAAAACCAATCATTCAAAAAATTAACATCAATCAAGCCACGTTTAAAGAAGTTTTAGCAATTGTATACTTAGATTATGAGCTTACTAAAAAGATTTTTAATTATAGAGATGAAGTTGCTGAAATACAGTCTATTGAAGAGTTGAAAAAAATAGATGGTTTTCCTTTAGAAAAATTTAGTAGAATAGCCTTATATTTGGACGCTAAATAAATTTTTATAATAATTCGGTAAGCCTGAAACTCAAAATATGTATTTTACAGAAGAACACGAAGTATTTCGACAAAGTTTTCGAGATTTTTTACAAAAAGAAGTAGTACCAAATGTTGATAGATGGGAAAAAGACGGTTTTATAGATAAAACGGTTTTTAAAAAATTTGGTGAAATGGGGTATTTTGGGTTGAGTTATCCTGAAGAATTTGGAGGACTAAATCTAGATCTATTTTATATGGTAGTTTTTTTAGAAGAATTACAAAAAGTAAATTCAGGAGGGGTTGCTGCTGCTATGTGGGCGCATGTTTATTTGGCAATGACGCATTTAAATGCTGAAGGAAGTCAAAAAATAAAAGAAAAATATTTAGCACCTAGTATACAAGGCGATAAAGTAGGTTGTTTGTGTATTTCTGAACCTTTTGGAGGTTCAGATGTAGCAGCTATGAGAACTACAGCGACTAAAAAAGGAGATACTTATATTTTAAATGGATCAAAAACATTTATTACCAATGGGGTTTATTCAGATTATTTAGTTGTTGCTGCAAAAACAAGTCCTAAACTAGGAAATAAAGGCATGAGTATTTTTGTAGTTGATCGCCAATCTATTGGTCTTTCGGCTACTCCGCTAGTCAAATTAGGGTGGAAAGCATCTGATACAGCAGAAATAGCTTTTGATAATGTAAAAGTCCCTAAAGAAAATATGTTGGGTGAAGAAGGGAAAGGGTTTGGATATATTATGCAGCACTTTGCTTCTGAAAGAGTTATTATGGGAGTAAATGCACATGCAAGAGCAGAATACGCATTAAATTATGCGCTAAATTATATGTCTGAAAGAATGGCGTTTGGAAAAACAATTGATAAATTTCAAGCGTTACGACATAAAGTGGCAGATATGGCTAGTGAAATTGAAATGTGTAAAGAGTTTAATTATTCTGTTGTTAGAAGGTTAAATAAGGGACAATATGTTGTCAAGGAGGCGAGTATGTCTAAACTAATATCTACAAAAATTGCTGATGAAGTAATTTATAACTGTTTGCAGCTACTTGGAGGTTACGGATATATGGAAGAGTATCCAATGGCAAGACTTTTAAGAGATAGTAGATTAGGACCAATTGGAGGAGGTACTTCTGAAATTTTACGCGAAATTATAGCTAAAATTATTATTGATAAAAAAGAATACAAACCATTAGCTTAAATAAAATAAATTTATTTATTGTAGGTATTTAAATTGTTTGTATCTTTGCAATCCAAAATTTAAAAAGAACAGTTTGAAAGGAGGTGCTAAAATATGTTAATCATACCAGTTAAAGACGGAGAAAATATTGATAGAGCGTTAAAACGTTATAAAAGAAAATTTGATCGTACTAAAACAATGAAAAATTTACGTAACCGTAAACAATTCAATAAGCCATCAGTTACAAAACGTGCGCAAAACATAAAAGCTCAATATATTCAAAGATTAAGAACAGCAGAAGAGCAAGGTTAATTTTTGATTAAAATACTAAACCGTTAGTAAATGCAAATAACAATTCGTAAATTTGTGTGCTAACGGTTTTTTTATGCCTATAACTTCCTTTTTAAAATACCTATCTTTAGAAAAAAAATACTCAGAACATACGGTTACAGCCTATAAAAATGACCTTTGTACTTTTCAACAGTTTTGCGAAAAAGAATTTCATTCTAGTAATATTACATCTGTAAATTACGCTCAAATTAGAAGTTGGATTGTAAGTTTAGTGGAATTGAACATTTCAAATAGAACTATAAATAGAAAAATTTCTTCCTTAAAATCATTTTATAAATTCCTTTTAAAAACAAGCCAAATAAAGGTAAATCCACTTCAAAAGCATCAGGCTTTAAAAGTTGCAAAGCAAGTTCAAGTTCCTTTTTCAAAAAAGGAAATTTCAGATGTTATAAATTTTGATGTTGGTGTGGTTGATTTTGAAACTGTTAGAAATAAAGTAATAGTCGAATTATTTTATTCAACAGGGATAAGAAGAAGCGAATTGACTAATATTAAAATAACAGATATTGACTTTGTTAATGATACTGTTAAAGTATTAGGAAAAAGAAATAAAGAACGTTATATTCCGTTGTTAAAATCAGTAAAAGAATCCTTAAAAAAATATATTATTTTTAGAGAAGAGCTAACTAAAAAAGAAGCTTATTTATTTCTTACAAAAAAAGGTAAAAAAATTTATGATACACTTGTGTATCGTATAATAAATAATTATTTTAGTTGTGTGTCGTCAAAAGTTAAAAAGAGCCCACATATTATTAGGCATTCTTTTGCAACACACCTATTAGATGAAGGCGCAGATTTAAACTCGGTTAAAGAATTACTTGGGCATTCTAGTTTAGCGTCAACACAAGTATATACCCACAGTAGTTTGGGTAAGTTAAAAGAAGTATATAACCAAGCTCACCCAAGGAGCAAAAAAAACTAATTTCTTATGAAAGTATATGTACAGTCGGTTAATTTTAATGCAGATAAGAAGCTTATCGAATTTATTGAGAAAAAAGTAAATAATTTAGAAAAATATTATGATAGAATAGTAGATTGTGAAGTGTTTTTAAAGGTGCAACAAACCAGCGAAAAAGAAAATAAAACAGTAGATATAAAATTGAATGTACCAGGGAATGATATGGTAGTAAAAAAACAATGTAAAACTTTTGAAGAAGGAACTTCATTAGCTGTTGATTCTTTAAAGCGAACTTTAATTAAAATGAAAGAGAAAGTAAGTGCTAAATAAATTATTAAAAAATAATTAGAAAAGTTTTGTTTAAAAATAAAACTTTAATACATTTGCAGTCCGTTAGAAATAGCGGACTTCTTTTGTGGAGTAAAATGCCGATGTAGCTCAGCTGGCTAGAGCAGCTGATTTGTAATCAGCAGGTCGTGGGTTCGAGTCCCTCCATCGGCTCAGGTCTTTGAAAAATTAAAATGGTGAGATACTCAAGTGGCCAACGAGGGCAGACTGTAAATCTGCTGCGCAAGCTTCGGAGGTTCGAATCCTCCTCTCACCACAAAAAAGTAATAAGAAATTATTACCAATGATGATTTGAAAAAATTATTGCGAGAGTAGCTCAGTTGGTAGAGCTTCAGCCTTCCAAGCTGACTGTCGCCGGTTCGAGCCCGGTCTCTCGCTCTTTTTTGGCCGGTGTAGCTCAGGGGTAGAGCGTTTCCTTGGTAAGGAAGAGGTCACGGGTTCAAATCCCGTCATTGGCTCAAGTAAAGAATTGAATTTAACACTATATATAACTAAGATTTAAAAATTAATAATTATGGCTAAAGAAACCTTCGATCGTTCGAAACCACATTTAAACATTGGTACTATTGGACACGTTGATCACGGTAAAACAACCTTAACAGCTGCTATTACTGTTGTATTAGCAGAGAAAGGACTTTCTGAAGTAAAAGATTTCGATCAAATCGATAATGCACCTGAGGAAAAAGAAAGAGGTATTACAATTAATACTGCTCACGTAGAATATCAAACAGCTAACCGTCACTATGCTCACGTTGACTGTCCAGGTCACGCGGATTACGTAAAGAACATGGTAACTGGTGCTGCTCAAATGGATGGTGCTATTATAGTAGTAGCTGCAACTGATGGTCCAATGCCTCAAACAAGAGAGCATATCTTATTAGGTCGTCAGGTAGGTATTCCAAGATTAGTTGTATTCATGAATAAAGTGGATATGGTTGATGATGAAGAGTTACTAGAATTAGTAGAGATGGAAATTAGAGATTTATTATCATTCTACGAATATGATGGTGATAATACTCCTGTAATTCAAGGATCTGCTTTAGGTGGTTTAAATTTAGAGCCTAAATGGGTTGAGAAAATTATGGAGTTAATGGATGCAGTTGATAACTGGATTGAATTACCAAAGCGTGATGTTGATAAAGATTTCTTAATGCCAATTGAAGATGTATTCTCAATTACTGGTCGTGGTACTGTAGCAACTGGTCGTATTGAAACTGGTGTGGCTAATACTGGAGATCCTGTTGATATTATTGGTATGGGTGCTGAAAAATTAACTTCTACTATTACTGGAGTTGAAATGTTCCGTAAAATATTAGATAGAGGTGAAGCTGGAGATAACGTAGGTATCTTATTAAGAGGTATTGCAAAAGAAGATATTCGTAGAGGTATGGTAATTTGTAAGCCAAAATCAGTTACTCCACATGCTAAATTTAAAGCTGAGGTTTATATCCTTAAAAAAGAAGAAGGTGGACGTCACACTCCATTCCACAACAACTATCGTCCACAGTTTTACGTACGTACAACTGACGTAACAGGTACTATTAACTTACCTGATGGAGTTGAAATGGTAATGCCAGGTGATAACTTAACTATTACTGTAGATTTACACCAACCAATTGCATTAAACGTAGGTTTACGTTTTGCAATCCGTGAAGGTGGTAGAACAGTAGGTGCAGGTCAGGTAACTGAATTATTAGATTAATCTGATACACCTTTGTTATAAAATAAAATCATAGGTGCTTCTTTTTAGAGGAGCACCTTATGTTTACGGGTGTAGCTCAGTTGGTAGAGCACTGGTCTCCAAAACCAGGTGTCGGGAGTTCGAGCCTCTCCACCCGTGCAAAATTTGAAAAAATGAATTTAGTTAAATATATTAAAGACTCATTTGAAGAGTTACGCAATAAAGTATCTTGGATTTCTTGGGAAGAAGCTCAAAAATCTACAGTAGTTGTTGCTATTTTTACAGTTTTATTTGCATTGGCAGTATTTCTTGTAGATAAAGTTTTTCAAACAGGTTTGACGGAGTATTTTAAACTATTTTAATTATAAAAAGTTATTATGACTGATTCTGTTAAAAAGTGGTACGTAGTTAGAGCTATTGGTGGGCAAGAAAATAAGGTAAAATCTTATATTGAAAATGAAATTGCTCGTTTGGGAATGACTGATTATGTTGATAGAGTTTTAGTGCCTACAGAAAAAGTAATTCAAGTACGTAATGGAAAGAAAATAAATAAAGAAAGAGTTTACTTTCCAGGTTATGTTATGATTGAAGCTAACTTGAGTGGAGAATTACCACATATAATTAAATCTATTCCTGGTGTTATTGGGTTTTTAGGAGAAGTTAAAGGAGGAGATCCTGTTCCAATGAGAAAATCTGAAATCAACCGTATGTTAGGTAAAGTTGATGAGTTATCAGTTCAAAATGATAATGTTGCAATACCATATGTAGTAGGAGAAACAGTTAAAGTAATTGATGGACCATTTAATGGTTTTGATGGTACTATAGAAAAAATAAATGAAGAAAAGCGTAAACTTGAAGTAATGGTTAAAATTTTCGGAAGAAAAACACCATTAGAACTAAGTTATATGCAAGTTGAAAAAATTTCATAATTGTTACATAATATAATTTGTGGTATTACATATCGCTTCCAAATAATGTGTAATATCTAATTTAAGATTAAAAAATGGCAAAAGAAGTTAGTAAAGTAGTAAAATTACAAGTTCGTGGAGGTGCTGCAAACCCATCACCACCAGTTGGACCTGCTTTAGGTGCTGCCGGAGTTAACATTATGGAGTTCTGTAAGCAATTTAATGCTAGAACTCAAGACAAACAAGGAAAAGTTTTACCAGTTGCAATTACTGTATACAAGGATAAATCTTTCGACTTTGTTGTTAAAACTCCACCAGCAGCTGTGCAAATTTTAGAAGCAGCTAAAGTAAAAAAAGGTTCTTCTGAGCCTAATCGTAATAAAGTAGCTACAGTTACTTGGGATCAATTGAAAGTGATTGCTGAAGATAAAATGGCAGATTTAAATGCTTTTACAGTAGAATCAGCTATGTTAATGATGGCGGGTACGGCACGATCAATGGGTATTAGAGTAAAAGGAGAAGCTCCAGTAAAACAATAAAACAGTTATTAAAAATGGCAAAATTAACTAAAAAGCAAAAGGAAGCACATGCTAAAGTTGATAAAACTCAAGCATATTCTTTAAAAGATGCTTCTGCTTTAGTAAAAGAAATTACTAGTGTAAATTTTGATGCATCTATTGATTTAGCTGTTAAGTTAGGAGTAGATCCTCGTAAAGCTAATCAAATGGTTAGAGGGGTAGTAACATTACCTCACGGAACAGGTAAAGATGTTAAAGTTTTAGCATTAGTAACTCCAGATAAAGAAGCAGATGCTACTGCAGCAGGTGCTGATTATGTTGGGTTAGATGAATACCTTCAAAAAATTAAAGAAGGATGGACTGATGTTGACGTAATAATTACAATGCCGAGTGTTATGGGTAAATTAGGACCGTTAGGACGTATATTAGGTCCTAGAGGGTTAATGCCTAACCCAAAAACAGGTACTGTAACTATGGATGTGGCAAAAGCAGTAACAGAAGTAAAAGCTGGTAAAATTGACTTTAAAGTTGATAAAACAGGTATTATACATGCTGCAATTGGTAAAGCATCATTTGACGTTAATAAAATTGCTGAAAATGCAAATGAATTAATTCAAACTTTAATAAAGTTAAAACCAACAGCTGCAAAAGGAACTTATATTAAAAGTATTTTTATGTCAAGTACTATGAGTCCTGGAGTAGGTATAGATCCAAAATCAGTTTAATTAAAGTTAAAACTTAGTAATTATGACGAGAGAAGAAAAATCACAAGTAATCGAAGCTTTAACAACACAGTTAACTGATGGAAACATTATCTACTTAGCAGATATTTCTGGTTTAAATGCTTTAGACACCTCTAATTTACGTAGAGCATGTTTTAAAGCAAATATAAAACTGGCAGTTGTTAAAAATACATTGCTTTCAAAAGCAATGGAAAAATCTGATAAAGATTTTGGTGACTTACCATCTACATTAAAAGGAAATACTTCTTTAATGTTTTCAGAAACAGGTAATGCGCCAGCAAAATTAATTAAAGAATTCCGTAAGAAATCAAACAAACCTTTATTAAAAGGAGCTTATGTTGAAGAGGCAATTTATATTGGTGATGACCAATTAGATTCACTAGTTAACATTAAATCTAAAGAAGAGGTTATTGGAGATATCATTACATTATTACAATCACCAGCTAAAAATGTTATTTCAGCATTACAGTCTGGAGGAAGTAAATTATCAGGTATTCTAAAAACTTTATCAGAAAAAGAATAAGCGCACTAATAAACTAATATAATAAAATTTAAACAAAGAGAAATGGCAGATTTAAAAGATTTCGCAGAACAACTTGTTAACTTAACAGTTAAAGAAGTAAACGAGTTAGCTGATATTTTAAAAAACGAATACGGTATTGAACCAGCAGCAGCAGCAGTAGCAGTTGCAGGTCCAGCAGCAGGTGGAGAAGCAGCAGCTGAAGAAAAATCAGAATTTGATGTAATTTTAAAAGCAGCAGGTAGTTCAAAATTAGCAGTTGTTAAATTAGTTAAAGAATTAACTGGTTTAGGATTAAAAGAAGCTAAAGGTATCGTTGATAGCGCGCCAGCACCAATCAAAGAAGGAATTTCTAAAGACGAAGCTGAAGGATTAAAAGCTTCATTAGAAGAAGCTGGAGCAGAGGTTGAGCTTAAATAAGCTTTCAACAGCTAAAACAATTTAAGGTTTAGGTCTGGGGATACCCTTAGACCTAAACCATTTTGCGTATATATTCGTTCTTATATTTTAATAGTTTTTTAACCTAAAGTTTTTGTCCATTGGCCACAAAAAAATTCACCGAAAGAATAAACTTTGCATCAGCTAAATTGGTAACTGAATATCCTGATTTTTTAGATATTCAGGTAAAATCGTTTCAAGATTTTTTCCAATTAAAAACTAAAGCTGACGAACGAAGTACCGAAGGATTATATAAAACCTTCCTTGACAACTTCCCAATTTCAGATACTCGTAACCAATTTGTGTTAGAGTTTATTGATTACTTTGTTGATCCACCAAGATATTCTATACAAGAATGTATTGAAAGAGGATTAACCTATAGTGTTCCTTTAAAGGCACGCTTAAAATTGTACTGTACTGATCCTGAGCACGAAGATTTTGAAACTATCGTACAAGATGTATATTTAGGTACAATTCCTTATATGACTAACAGTGGTACTTTCGTTATAAATGGTGCTGAAAGAGTTGTAGTATCTCAGCTACACCGTTCACCAGGAGTATTCTTTGGACAGTCGTTCCACGCAAACGGAACTAAATTATATTCAGCTAGAGTAATTCCTTTTAAAGGTTCTTGGATAGAGTTTGCAACAGATATCAATCAAGTAATGTATGCTTATATTGATAGAAAGAAAAAATTACCTGTAACCACATTATTTAGAGCTATTGGTTACGAAAGAGATAAAGATATTCTTGAAATATTTAACTTGGCTGAAGAAGTTAAAGTTTCAAAAAGTGGACTTAAAAAAGTATTAGGTAGAAAATTAGCAGCCCGTGTTTTAAAAACTTGGTTTGAAGATTTTGTGGATGAAGATACTGGTGAAGTAGTTTCTATTGAAAGAAATGAAATAGTATTAGATAGAGATACTATTTTAGAAAAAGAACAAATTGAGGAGATTATTGAATCTGGCTCAAAAACTATATTGCTTCATAAAGAAGACAATGAAATGGCCGATTATGCCATTATACACAATACCTTACAAAAAGATCCAACAAACTCTGAAAAAGAAGCTGTTGAGCATATTTACAGACAATTACGTAATGCTGAACCGCCAGATTTTGAAACAGCTAAAGGTATTATTGATAAATTGTTCTTTTCTGAACAACGTTACAATTTAGGTGAAGTTGGACGTTACAGAATGAATAAAAAACTTGGACTTAACGAAGATATCGATCAAAAAGTTTTAACTAAAGTTGATATTATTACAATTATCAAAAATTTAATTAAGTTAGTTAATTCTAAAGCTGAAGTAGATGATATTGACCACCTTTCTAATCGTCGTGTACGTACTGTTGGCGAACAATTAGCTAGTCAGTTTGGTGTAGGATTGTCTCGTATGGCTCGTACCATTCGTGAGCGTATGAATGTTCGTGATAATGAGGTGTTTACGCCCATTGATTTGATCAATGCTAAAACTTTATCATCGGTAATTAATTCGTTCTTTGGAACAAACCAGTTATCTCAATTTATGGATCAAACAAATCCATTAGCTGAAATAACTCACAAAAGAAGATTATCTGCATTAGGACCTGGAGGTTTATCCCGTGAAAGAGCTGGGTTTGAGGTACGAGATGTTCACTATACACATTACGGACGTTTATGTCCAATTGAAACTCCTGAAGGACCAAATATTGGTTTAATATCTTCATTGGCTGTTTTTGCAAAAGTGAATAATTTAGGATTTATAGAAACTCCTTATAGAGAAGTAAAAGAAGGAAATGTTAACATTACCGATGAGCCTAGATACTTAAGCGCAGAAGAAGAAGAAGGAATGAAGTTTGCGCAATCAAACCTTCCTTTAGATGAAAATGGTAAGTTTGTTAATGATAAAGTAATTGTTCGTGAAGAAGCAGATTATCCTGTAGTAGAACCTGAAAAGGTTAACTATATGGATGTTGCTCCAAACCAAATTGCATCAATTTCTGCGTCATTAATTCCATTCTTAGAACATGATGATGCCAACCGTGCATTAATGGGGTCGAATATGATGCGTCAAGCAGTTCCATTATTAAGACCAGAATCTCCAATTGTTGGTACTGGTTTAGAAAGAAGAGTTGCTAAAGATTCTAGAATTTTAATGAATGCTGAAGGAGATGGAGTTGTAGAATATGTTGATGCAAATACCATTAAAATTAAATACGATAAATCTGAAGAAGATCATATGGTAAGCTTTGATGGAGATAGTAAAACATATGATTTAATTAAGTTTAGAAAAACCAACCAAGGAACCTCAATTAACCTAAAACCAATTGTTAAAAAAGGAGATAGAGTTGAAGAAGGTCAAGTACTTTGTGAAGGTTATGCCACCCAAAAAGGTGAATTAGCTTTAGGTAGAAATATGAAAGTAGCCTTTATGCCTTGGAAAGGGTATAACTTTGAGGATGCAATTGTAATTTCTGAAAAAGTTGTAAAAGAAGATATTTTTACATCTATTCATATTGATGAGTATTCTTTAGAAGTAAGAGATACAAAATTAGGAGCAGAAGAATTAACAAACGATATTCCTAACGTTTCAGAAGAAGCTACAAAAGATTTAGATGAAAACGGAATGATTCGTATTGGTGCTGAGGTAAAACCTGGTGATATTTTAATAGGTAAAATTACACCAAAAGGAGAATCAGATCCAACACCAGAAGAAAAATTATTAAGAGCAATATTTGGTGATAAAGCTGGAGATGTAAAAGATGCATCATTAAAAGCTTCTCCATCTTTAAGAGGTGTTGTTATTGATAAAAAATTATTTGAACGCGCTGTAAAAGATAAATCTAAAAGAGCTAAAGATAAAGTTAGTATAGCCAACTTAGAAAGTAAATATACTGCTAAATTAGAAGAGTTACGATCAATATTAATTGAAAAGCTATTTACATTAATTAGTGGTAAAACGTCACAAGGTGTACAAAATGATTTAGGAGAAGAAATTCTTCAAAAAGGGAAGAAGTTTACATTAAAAATGTTAAACGCAGTACCTGATTTTATTTATTTAACAAAAGGAGTTTGGACTACAGATGATCACATAAACTCACTTGTAAATGAATTAATTCACAATTACAAGATAAAAGTAAATGATTTACAAGGGTCGTTACGTCGTGAGAAATTTACAGTTTCAGTTGGAGATGAATTACCAGCAGGAATTTTAAAATTAGCAAAAATTTATATTGCTAAAAAACGTAAATTAAAAGTAGGTGATAAAATGGCAGGACGTCACGGAAACAAAGGTATTGTTGCCCGTATTGTTCGTCAAGAAGATATGCCTTTCTTAGAAGATGGAACACCAGTAGATATTGTATTAAATCCATTAGGAGTACCTTCTCGTATGAATATTGGTCAAATTTATGAGACAGTTCTTGGATGGGCTGGTCAAAAATTAGATCAAAAATATGCCACTCCAATTTTTGATGGTGCAACTATTGATCAAATAACAAAGTTAACTGATGAAGCAGGAGTTCCTCAATACGGTCATACATATTTATATGATGGAGGAACAGGAGAACGTTTTGATCAACCAGCAACTGTAGGTGTAATTTATATGATTAAATTAGGTCATATGATTGATGATAAAATGCACGCACGTTCTATTGGACCATACTCTTTAATTACACAACAACCATTAGGAGGTAAAGCTCAATTTGGAGGTCAACGTTTTGGAGAGATGGAGGTATGGGCACTTGAAGCTTATGGAGCATCAAGTACATTACGTGAAATTTTAACAGTAAAATCTGACGATGTTCTAGGTAGAGCTAAAACATATGAAGCTATTGTTAAAGGTGATTCAATGCCTGAGCCAGGATTACCAGAATCATTTAACGTATTAATGCATGAGTTAAGAGGACTTGGCTTAGACGTTAGATTAGAGGAATAATAACTAAGATTACTTAGAAGGTTAAGGTTTAACTTTCTAAGTAATCATATTTTTACATTTTTAAATTCGAATCCATCAATATTATTATGGCAAGAAAAACCGATAAATACACTGTAAAAAAATTTAATAAAATTTCGATTGGTTTATCGTCTCCAGAAGCAATTCTAGAGAAATCAAACGGAGAAGTTTTAAAACCTGAAACTATTAACTACCGAACTCATAAACCAGAACGAGATGGATTATTTTGTGAGAGAATTTTTGGCCCTATAAAAGATTTTGAATGTGCTTGTGGAAAGTACAAAAGAATTCGTTATAAAGGGATAGTTTGTGACCGATGTGGTGTTGAAGTAACAGAGAAAAAAGTTCGTAGAGATAGAGTAGGACATATTAATTTAGTAGTTCCAGTAGCTCATATTTGGTATTTTAAATCATTACCTAACAAAATGGGATATCTTTTAGGATTGCCATCTAAAAAGTTAGATATGATTATTTACTACGAAAGATATGTAGTAATTCAGCCAGCTGGTGCTAAAAATGCTGACGGAGAACCATTGCAAAAAATGGATTTCCTTACAGAAGAAGAATATCTAGATATTCTTGAAACATTCCCTATTGAAAATCAATATTTAGATGACAGCGATCCTGAAAAGTTTATCGCTAAAATGGGAGCAGAATGTTTAATTGACTTATTTAATAGAATTGATTTAGATCAATTATCTTATGAATTACGTCATAAAGCTAATACAGAAACTTCAAAACAACGTAAAACTGAAGCTTTAAAAAGGCTTAATGTAGTAGAATCATTTAGAGATGCTAATAAAAACAGAGAGAACCGTCCAGAATGGATGATAATGAAAGTAATTCCGGTAACTCCTCCAGAATTACGTCCATTAGTACCATTAGATGGAGGACGTTTTGCAACTTCAGATTTAAATGATTTATACCGAAGAGTTATTATTCGTAACAATCGTTTAAAAAGATTGGTTGAAATCAAAGCTCCAGAAGTAATTTTACGTAATGAAAAACGTATGTTACAAGAATCTGTAGATTCATTATTTGATAACACTCGTAAATCATCAGCTGTAAAAACAGAGTCTAACAGACCTTTAAAATCACTATCTGATTCCTTAAAAGGTAAACAAGGACGTTTCCGTCAAAACTTGTTAGGGAAACGTGTTGATTATTCTGCACGTTCAGTAATTGTTGTTGGGCCAGAGTTAAAGTTATACGAATGCGGATTGCCAAAAGATATGGCAGCTGAATTATACAAACCTTTTGTAATTAGAAAATTAATTGAAAGAGGAATTGTTAAAACAGTAAAATCTGCAAAAAAAATTATAGATAAAAGAGAACCAGTAGTATGGGATATTTTAGAGAATGTTTTAAAAGGACATCCTGTAATGTTAAACCGTGCTCCTACCTTACACAGACTAGGTATTCAAGCATTCCAACCTAAATTAATTGAAGGAAAAGCAATTCAGCTACATCCATTGGTATGTACAGCTTTTAATGCCGATTTTGACGGTGACCAAATGGCAGTTCACTTACCATTAGGACCTGAAGCTATTTTAGAATGTCAGTTACTAATGCTAGCATCACATAATATACTAAACCCAGCTAATGGAGCACCTATTACAGTGCCTTCACAGGATATGGTATTAGGTTTATATTATATGACAAAAGAAAGAAAATCAACTCCTGAAGCTCCTGTAAAAGGAGAAGGGTTAACTTTCTATTCTCCTGAAGAAGTAACCATTGCTTTTAACGAAAAAGCTGTTGATTTAAATGCTTGTGTTAAAGTTAGAACTAAAGACTTTAATGAAAATGGAGAGTTAGTTGATCAAATTATTGAAACTACTGTGGGTAGAGTTTTATTTAACGAAGTAGTTCCAGAATCAGCAGGTTATGTAAATGAGGTATTGAATAAAAAATCATTAAGAGATATTATTGGTCAAATTTTAAAAGTGACTGATGTTCCTACAACAGGAAAATTCTTAGATGATATGAAAGGGATGGGATATAAATTTGCATTCCAAGGAGGATTATCATTTAGTTTAGGTGATATTATTATTCCACCAGAAAAACACAAAATGATAGCTGATGCTAACGACCAAGTTGACCATATTATTGCTAACTATAACATGGGTATGTTAACTAATAAAGAACGTTACAATCAGGTTATTGATATTTGGGGTTCTACAAACAATCGTTTAACAGAACTTTCTATGAAGCGATTACGTGAAGACAAACAAGGATTTAACTCGGTGTATATGATGTTAGATTCTGGTGCAAGGGGTTCTAAAGAACAAATTCGCCAGTTAACAGGTATGCGTGGTTTAATGGCAAAACCTAAAAAATCGACAGCAGGAGGTGGAGAAATTATTGAAAACCCAATTTTATCAAACTTTAAAGAAGGTTTATCAATTTTAGAATACTTTATTTCTACTCACGGTGCTCGTAAAGGTTTAGCAGATACGGCTTTAAAAACAGCCGATGCAGGTTACTTAACACGTCGTTTAGTTGATGTTTCACAAGATGTTATTGTAAATGAGTTTGATTGTGGTACTTTAAGAGGGTTAAATGTACAACCACTTAAAAAGAATGATGAAATTGTTGAAACACTAAGCGAAAGAATTTCAGGACGTGTATCACTTCATGATGTTATTGATCCAATTACAGAAGAAGTATTAGTAAAATCAGGACAAGAAATTTCTACTGAGATTGCTAAGAGAATTGAAAATTCAGCAGTAGATAGTGTTGAAGTTCGTTCTGCATTAACTTGTGAAGCTAAAAAAGGAATTTGCTCTAAGTGTTATGGTCAAAGTTTATCAACCAGAAATATGGTTCAAATTGGAGAAGCTGTTGGTGTAATTGCAGCACAATCTATTGGAGAACCTGGTACTCAGTTAACCTTAAGAACTTTCCACGTTGGTGGGGTTGCAGGAAATATTTCTGAAGAAAACACATTAACATCTAAATTTGCTGGAAAAGCGGTAATTGAAGATTTAAGAACTGTAAAAAGTATTGATTCAGATGGAAACGAGGTAGATATTGTTATTTCTAGAACTTCAGAAGTTAAATTAGTTGATGAAAAATCTGGATTAACATTAAGTACTAATAATATACCTTATGGTTCATTTATCTATATCACTGATGGTCAAAAGCTTAAGAAAAATGATGTAATTTGTAAATGGGATCCATTTAATGGTGTAATTGTTTCTGAATTTGCAGGAATTATTGAGTTTGAGAATATTGAAAAAGGTGTAAACTACCTTGTGGAAATTGATGAACAAACTGGTTTCCAAGAAATGGTAATTACTGAATCTAAAAATAAAAAATTAATTCCTACTTTATTAGTTAAGGATGATAATGATAATGTGATTAGATCTTATAATTTACCTGTTGGAGCTCATTTAATTGTTGAAGATGGAGATAAAATACCTTCAGGTAAAATAATTGTAAAAATTCCACGTAAATCTGGTAAAGCAGGTGATATTACGGGTGGTTTACCAAGAGTTACTGAGTTATTTGAAGCACGTAACCCATCTAATCCTGCAGTGGTTTCTGAAATTGATGGTGTTGTTACTTTTGGAAAAATTAAGAGAGGTAACCGTGAAATAATAGTTGAATCTAAATTAGGAGAAATTAAGAAGTATTTAATTAAACTTTCTAATCAAATTTTAGTTCAAGAGAATGACTTTATCAAAGCGGGTATGCCACTTTCAGAAGGAGCAATCACACCTAATGATATATTAAATATTGAAGGTCCAGCAGCGGTTCAAGAATATTTAGTAAATGAAATTCAAGAGGTGTACCGTTTACAAGGGGTAAAAATTAACGACAAACACTTTGAAGTTGTTGTACGTCAAATGATGCGTAAAGTTAGAATTATTGATTCTGGAGATACATTGTTCTTAGAAAATCAATTAGTTCATAAAAATGACTTTATTGAAGAAAATGACGAAATTTATGGAATGAAAGTAGTTGAAAATGCAGGAGATTCTGAAAACTTAAAAGAAGGACAAATTATTACACCTCGTCAATTACGTGATGAAAATTCTGTTTTACGTAGAGAAGATAAAGCTTTAGTTGAAGCTAGAGATGCACAACCTGCAACTGCAGAACAAATACTGCAAGGTATTACAAGAGCATCGCTTCAAACTAAATCATTTATTTCTGCAGCATCATTCCAAGAAACAACCAAAGTTTTAAACGAAGCTGCTGTAAGTGGTAAAGTGGATGACTTAGAAGGATTGAAAGAAAATGTAATTGTAGGTAAACGTATACCTGCAGGTACAGGAATGAGACAATATGATAATATTATTGTAGGGTCTAAAGAAGAAATGGATTCAAACTTTTAATTATGAGTGATCAAAAACCTAAAAACGAAGGACAAATTAATATTGAATTGGATGATAAAACTGCTGAAGGAACCTATGCGAACTTAGCCATTATTAATCATTCGGTTTCAGAATTTATTGTAGATTTTATAAGTGTAATGCCAGGGCAACCTAAAGCTAAAGTAAAATCGAGAATAATTTTAACTCCTCAACATGCTAAACGTTTGGTAAAAGCTTTGGCAGAGAACGTGAAAAGGTTTGAAAATAATCACGGAGAAATAAAAGACTATGAACAGCCTCCAATTCCAATGAATTTTGGACCAACAGGTGAAGCATAAAAACTAAAAAAATCCCGAACATTTGTTCGGGATTTTTTTAGTTTAAAATTACTTTATCATAAGCTTTTTTTAATTTTTTAATCACAAGTTCAATTTCATTTTCGTCTAAATGTCCAAAACCAAAACGAATAGCACAAGTATTTTTATCTTGATAAAGAATTGTTTTTGGCAAAAATAAATCATCTTTTTCAGCTTCTTTGGATAGTTTTACTAGCGAAATTTTAGGATGAAATCGTAACCAAATGGCCAATCCACCTGAAGGAATTTTCCATTGTATTGTTTCAAAAAAATATTTAGTTAAAAGATTACATATTAAATCACGTCTTTTTTTATAGATAACAATATTCTTTTTAGTAAGCCGGTAAATTTCACCTTCATTAATTAATTCTGATAGCATTTGTTCTTGTATTAAATCACCTTGTTTATCAAGTAACTCTAAATAATTCTTAGCTTCTGAAATTAAATTTTCAGGTGCTATTACAAACCCAGTTTGAAAACTTGGAAATAAGGATTGCCCAAATTTTCCTAAATAAATAACCATACCGTTGGCGTCAGCACTTGCCATAGGTAACATTGCTGAACCTTCAAACTGAAAATCGTAATCATAATCATCTTCAATAATAGCAAATCCGTATTCTTTAGCAAGTTGTAGTAATTTTAAACGGCGTTCTGCACTTAAAGTTACTACTGTTGGATAATCTCTATGGGAACATATATATACACATCTAATACTATTTTTTACAAAATGCTTTTTAATGTACTCAACATCTATGCCTTCATTATCTACAGGGATTGTTTTTATACTTGCACCTGTTTGTTGAAAGATCATATTTGAAGCATAATTACTTAATTGCCCTACTAATACAACATCGTTTTGTTTTATTAAAAGTTGTGAGATCACGTATAAACTCATTTCTATACTACGTGTATTTATTAAGTTATTTGGACTTATATGAAAGCCTCTAGTTGCATTTAAGTAATTGCATAGTTGAGTTTGAAATGAAGAGTTGAAAAAATCGTTTGATTTGTTCCATTTATTTATTAACGTCTTTCGTTTCATAGCAGCACTGTACCATCTTGTAAATTGATGTACAGGATGTAAACGTATATCAGGTTTACCATCATTAATAGTATATTTAGCGTTTGTATATTCAACTGTTGAAGCTAAATGTAATGACTGTTGAAAAGGGAAACCTGTGGTTTTAGCATAGATATATGCTTCATTTATTTTTTGAGAAGTTGCTTTTATCTTTGCTGTTTTTTGTTCTGGTTCTAAAACAAATGTGCCTTTATTTGGAATAATTTCTACCCAACCTTGAGAGGCTAATTCTTCATAGATTGCAACAGCAGTATTTCTGTGAACCTTTAATAATTGACTTAATACACGAGTTCCTGGTAGCCTAGTGCCCTTGGTTAAATAACCACGCTGAATAGCGTTTACAACTTGTCCAGATACCTGAAGATATAGAGGTTGTGATTTAGATTTATCTAAATTAATTAACTGTCTAAAAAGAGTGTTAACCGGACTATCTATCATTTTGAATCTGGACTATTTTAATCGTCCGGAAAGTTACTAATTTTGCTGCGTTTTAAATCATTATTTATGAAAATTTCGATTAAATTAATATACATTTTATTATGTACTTGTGCCTCGGTATATGCACAAAATGACACAATTAAGTTAAAGGAAGTACAAATTACTTCTAATAGAATTGCATTGCCTTTTTCAAAAGAATCAAGAACAATTAACCTAATTACTTCAGAACAGATTCAAAATTCACCAGCTTCAAATGTTGCTGATTTATTACAAAATATTATAGGAATAGATATTAGAAGAAGAGGTGTTGACGGTATGCAATCTGACCTTTATATTAGAGGAGGAAACTTTGATCAAACACTAGTTTTAATTGATGGGGTAAAAATGGATGATCCACAAACAGGTCACCATTCAATGAATGCAATTTTAGCTTTAGATAATATTGAAAGAATTGAAATTATTAAAGGACCAACAGCTCGTATTTATGGTCAAAATGCATTTACTGGAGCAATCAATATTGTGACTAAAAAAATTCATAGCAACTCATTAAAAGTAGATTTAGGGTATGGTTCTTATGAAAATAAAAAAGGAGGAGCAACCTTTAGTCAAACTTTTGATAATAGTGGAATATTAGCCTCTGTTGGTTATCAGGAGTCTGATGGGTATAGATTTAATACAGATTTTGAAAATGTAGCTGCTTTTTTAAAATCTGATGTTAAAAATTATAATTTGTTAGCATCATTTACGCAGCGTAAGTTTGGTGCAAACGGATTTTATGCAAACCCAGATTATAAAGATCAATATGAAGAAACTCAAACAAGTTTAATAGCTTTAAGAGCAACATATAATTCGGGTAATGTAACTATTAAACCTCGTTTATATTGGAGAAGAAATCAGGATATGTATTTGTTTTTACGTCATAATCCCCCAGCATATAGAAATCTTCACATTTCTAATAAAGTTGGAGCTGAAACAAATATGGTAATTAATTCTTCATTAGGTAAAACTGGAATTGGTATTGATGTTTCAAGAATATTTTTGGTTAGTAATAACTTAGGAAACCATAACAGAACCATTGTAACTGGGTTTTTAGAGCATCGTTTTGAAGTTAACAATTTTGATATTGCTCCAGGGATTGCCATTAGCTCTTATTCTGATTTTGATACAAAAGCTTTTCCAGGTTTGGATTTAGGATATAGAATTTCTGACTTTTTTAAATTGTATGGAAATATAGGATATACTTATAGAACTCCTACTTATACAGATTTATATTATGTTGGACCAACAACATTAGGAAATCCAAATTTAAAACCTGAATCAGCCCTATCTAAAGAAATTGGGTTTAAATACACTCGCGGGAAATTTAATTTTGATATAGCTCTGTTTCATAGAAAATCAGATGACTTAATTGATTGGACTAAGGATAATGAAGCTGATAAATGGGAAACAAGAAATTTTAGTAAAGTTGTAACAAAAGGTATAGAAACGGCTGTATTATATAAATTTAATTTAGCAAATTACACCCAAACATTAACTATTGGATATAGTTTTATTGATGATGATATTAGAGATAGTAATATTGAATATACTCGGTATTCTTTAAATAGCATTAAACATCAGTTTACATCAAGTTTAGATACCAAATTTAATACGATATTTAGTCAAAATATTTCATATAGATATGTAGAAAGAACTGATGGAACAAGTTATAATGTGGTTGATGCAAAAGTTTTAGCTAGTTTAAAAAACGGATTTCAACTTTCATTGGCAGCAAATAATATTTTTAATACAGCATATACCGAAACAAATATAGTACCTATGCCAAAAGGAAATATAATGCTCGGTTTAAATTATAAAATTTACTAGGTACTTCCTAAATAATAAAAAAGCTGTTTGAAATTTTAAACAGCTTTTTTTATATTTTAATTTTAGCAATTTTTTGATGAATATCATTTATTTGAAGTAATGCGGCTGAACCGTACCATAGTTTTAAGTCCATTTTTAGTGAACCAGCTTGTATTGCAGGATCCGTTTCGGTCAATTTTTTGGCTTCTTCAATAGTTTTAACATCAAAAATATAAATTCCCCTTAATTCTCCTTCTTCTAGAAATGGTCCTGCTAAAACCAATGTACCTTCTTCAGCCAATTTTATGATATTGTCTAAATGAGCTCTTTGTAACTTAGCTGAAGCTATAGAGTCTTTAAACCGGCTAGGCCCTTTTTTTAAAAAAGCAATTACATAAGTTTTCATACCATAAGTATCAGCCCCTAATTTTTTTGCTAATGTTTCATTAAAGTTAGAATTATTCTTAGGGCTGTTATCGGATGGTTTTTTACCAGTATTTGTACATGACAAAGCCACTAACGAAATTAAAGTTATATATAAAATAGTTTTCATAATGAAGGTTTTATAAAGTTATAACTAAAATATAATAATTATTTGTAAATTGATTTTTTTAATACAAAATGAAAGAAAATATCAAATCCTTCGAAGAGTTTTATCCGTTTTATTTAAAGCAACATAGTCATAAAGTTTGTAGGTTATTGCATGTGGTTGGAACTACAATTGTTATTGCACTAGCCATTACTGCAGTTTACCATAATGAACCTATATTATGGTTTTTTGTACCTATTGCTGGTTATGGTTTTGCTTGGGTAGGGCATTTCTTTTTCGAAAAAAATAAGCCAGCTACATTTCAATATCCTCTTTGGAGTTTAAGATCAGATTTTAAAATGTATTTTGATATTGTAACTGGAAAATTATCTTTGGATTCATCAAAAGATTAATCTTTTTGTAATTGTTTAAAATTATTTCGACAATTTGTATATCTAAATCTTAAAGACTTATTAACATATTTTTAATTGTTATTTTTAATTATATTACAGATATGTTAAATTTCAAACGTTTTCGTTGATGTTATTTTAACATATACTTGAAAAATAGTTAAAATAATGATAAATATTTAATATTTATCTTGTCCAAAATTTAAAGTTATCGTATTTTTGTACCATAATTAACTACTAAAAGAAGCTGATATGAAAATTATCAAAAAAGTAAAAAGCCAAGACTCAAAAAGAAGGTCAATAAATGTTGATTTTAAAAATACGAAAAGTTTAACCTGGAATAATAAAAGAAGATTCGGAATATAAGAATAGAAAAAAATACATTGTAAATTGTTTGAATTAAGAGCGGTAGGCAAACCTACCGCTTTTTTTATGGTTCAAATTTTAGTGTATTTTAAAATTAAAAAAGTTCTTCAATATCAATAGCTAAGTTAGTTATAAAAGAAACAGTTTTTTTAATTTCATCACTTAATACTTTATCATTTTCTACAAAAGGAACATCGGTTCTATACATTGCTAAAAATGTTTCTAAAAAAGGAGAACTTTTCAAAGGCAGTCTAAAATGTAGAGCCTGTGAAGCATTTAATAATTCAATAGCTAAAATTGTTTCTAAATTATCAACAATTCGTTTTGTTTTAGTTGCTCCATTAGCTCCCATACTTACATGGTCTTCTTGACCATTACTAGAAACTATAGAGTCTATAGATGAAGGTGTTGCCAGTTGTTTATTTTGACTAACTATACTGGCTGCTGTATATTGTGGAATCATAAAACCACTATTAAGACCAGGGTTTTTTACTAAAAATGGAGGTAAACCTCTTAATCCTGAAACTAATTGAAAAGTTCTTCTTTCAGAAATATTTCCTAATTCAGCCATAGCAATACCTAAAAAGTCAAACGCTAATGCCAAAGTTTGTCCGTGGAAATTACCTCCAGAAATAATTTCATCTGCATCAACAAAAATATTTGGATTATCAGTAACGGAATTAATTTCAGTTAAAAAAATCTTTTTACAATAGGAAAGAGCATCTTTACTTGCACCATGTACTTGAGGCATGCATCTAAATGAATATGGATCTTGTACATGTTCTTTAGGTTGATTTATCAACTCACTACCTTCTAAAAATTCGTTAATACGCTCAGCGGTATTTATTTGACCATTATGAGGTCTAATAAAATGAATGAGCTCATTAAATGGAGAATTTCTTCCATCAAATCCTTCTAATGAAAGTGTCCCAATTAAGTCTGCTAGGTACGATAATTTATAAGATTTCAAAATTAAATGAATTCCATAAGCACTCATAAATTGGGTTCCGTTCAATAAAGCTAGCCCTTCTTTAGATTTTAATTGAATACTATCCCAACCAAATTTTTTCAAAATATCCTCGCCACTAATTCGTTGGTTGTTGTAATAAACTTCACCTTTACCAATTAAGGGTAACGATAAATGTGCTAAAGGTGCAAGGTCTCCTGAGGCTCCTAATGAACCTTGGGTATATACAACAGGAATAATATTGTTATTGTAAAAATCAACTAAACGTTCAACAGTTTCTAATTGAACACCTGAATGTCCGTAGCTCAAAGATTGAATTTTTAAAAATAGCATTAACTTTACAATGCTTTGAGGAACTTCTTCTCCAGTGCCACAAGCATGACTCATCACTAAATTTTCTTGTAGTTGACGTAAATTATCACTGCTAATTTTTACATTACACAATGAGCCAAATCCAGTATTAATACCATAAATAGGTGAAGAATCTTGTTTTATTTTAGAATCTAAATAATTCCTGCATTTTTCAATTTTATCAATGGCTTCTTTAGATAGTTTTATTTTTTTTTCGTTATAAATTATATCACTTAAAATTGTGAAATCTATTCTTTTAGCATTTATAAAATGTATGTTGTCCATATGAAATTTTTGAGTTATCAAAATTCCACAATACTATCAATATATGCAAATTAATTGTTAAAGTAATTTAGGATTAATTTTATTGAATAATAAATTTTATCTTTGGGAAATTATTAATAAAATACATAACTAATTATGAAAAAAATATGGTTACTTATTGCAGCAGTTGCAATAGTTTCATGTAAAAACGAAGCTCCAATTAAATATGCAGTTTTAACTGGAAAAATCACAAATAAATTACCAGGAGAGTTTACTGTAAATAGTATGGATAGATCTTTTAAAGAAACAATTGAAATTGCTGAAGATGGTAGTTTTGTTGATACGTTAACTTTAAAAGCAGGTACTTATATGTTGTATGATGGAAAAAATGCAACACCAGTTTATTTAAGTGAAGGTTTTAATGTTAATGTAGCTTATGATGCAAACGATTTTAAGAACACTCTAGCTTTTACAGGTGAAGGTTCTGAAATAAGTAACTATTTGCAAGCTAAAAGTAAGACAGAGAAAGAAATAATGGGAGAAGGTATGGGAGTTTATGAACTTGAAGAAGATGAATACAAAGCTAAATTTAATGAAATTAAAACAGCTTTAAACAATCTTTTAACTTCTACTGAAGGTATTTCTGAAGAATTTAAATCAAAAGAACAACGTAATATAAATTATGGATATTTAAAAAGTATCAATATCTATGAAAGATACCATGCTCATTTTGCAAAA
The DNA here is from genome assembly GCF_042676885.1 of Lutibacter aestuarii. Lineage (NCBI taxonomy): Bacteria > Pseudomonadati > Bacteroidota > Flavobacteriia > Flavobacteriales > Flavobacteriaceae > Lutibacter > Lutibacter aestuarii. The sequence continues at coordinate 11,896 of NZ_JBHTIC010000005.1, read as the reverse complement.
AAACCTGAATTTAAAGTTTCTGAAGGATTTTTAGCTGAGTTAGATGGGATGGATTATTCTAATGAAGAAGATTTTTTATTTTCTTCTGATTATAAAAATTTAGTTTCTAGTCATTATTTTAAGCAAGCTTCAAAATTAGCTGAAAAAGATTCTATAGACGCAGACTTGGCATTTTTAAAAACAGCAGCTCAAATTCAAGGTGAAACCATAAAAAATAGCTTACTTTTTGAAAACGCTAAATATGGAATAACTTATACTGAAAACTTAGAAGAGTATTATACTGCTTTTATTAATGCTTCAACAAATGAAGATAACAAAAAAGAAATTACAGAAACTTATAACAAACTTAAAGTAGTTGCTAAAGGTCAGCCATCTCCTAAATTTGAAAACTATGAAAATTATGCTGGAGGCACAACATCTTTAGATGACTTAAAAGGAAAATTTGTTTATGTTGATGTTTGGGCAACTTGGTGTGGACCTTGTAAAGCTGAAATACCGTATTTAAAAGAAGTAGAGGCAAAATACCACGACAAAAATATTGAATTTGTAAGTATTTCAATTGATAAAGCAGCAGATCATGATAAATGGAAAACTATGGTTGAAGAAAAGGAATTGAAAGGTGTACAGTTGTTTGCTGATAACGATTGGAATTCTCAATTTGTTAAAGATTATTTAATTAAAGGAATTCCTCGTTTTATTTTAATTGATACTGAAGGAAATATAGTAAGTTCAAACGCACCAAGACCATCAAGTCCAAAATTAATTAGCTTATTTAACGAACTTAACATCTAATAAGATATTTTAAAATGAGAAATATAATTGGAATTTTAGCTGTTTTCATTGCCATTTCTTGTGGTAAAGAAGAGGTAAAAGACTATGCTAAAATTGAAGGAAAAGTTAAAATCTCTAATTTGGATAAGTTTACAATTCAAGGAAAAAATTATTCAAAAGATGTAATTGTAAATAAAGATGGTAGTTTTTCTGACACTTTAAAGGTTGAAGAAGGTGTTTTTGCCATTTCTAATGGGAATGATAGAGTTACCCTATTTTTAAAAAATGGATATAACTTAGATATAGAATTTAAAGGCGAAAAATTCTCAAATGGAGTAACATTTAAAGGTGAAGGATCTGTAACAAATAATTTTATTGAAAATAAGCGTTCGTTCTATACCAGTGATTTTGCAAATCCAAATTCATATTTTCAATTAGATAAAGAACAATTTGAGGCAAGATTATCAGAAGCAAAAACGTTGCTTAAAGAATACAAAGATAATGCACCTAACTTAGACTCTATTATTGTAAAAATGGATGATAGAAATGATCAAATGTTTTTTGGATATATTGAATCTAATTATGAAAGAATGCACGAGAGTATGGCTCGTTTAGGTAAAGGTAAGATATCACCAAAATTTGAGAATTATGAAAATTTTGCAGGAGGAACTACTTCTTTAGACGATTTAAAAGGGAAATATGTGTATATAGATGTTTGGGCAACTTGGTGTGCACCTTGTAAAGCTGAAATCCCTCATTTAAAATCTTTAGAAAAACAATATCATGGAAAGAATATTGAATTTGTGAGTATTTCTGTAGATAAGCAAGATGCTTATGAAACTTGGAAACAAATGGTGAAAGATGAAGAGTTAGGAGGAATTCAACTATATGCTGATAATAATTTTGAATCTAAATTTATTGCTGAATATGGAATAAACGCTATACCAAGATTTATTTTAATAGACCCTGACGGTAAAATTGTTCAAGCGGATGCTCCAAGACCATCAAGTCCAAATTTAAAAGATCTTTTTACAGAATTAGGAATTTAAAATTTTTAAAAATTATAAAAAAAAGCGCTGGTTGTATTCAGCGCTTTTTTTATGGATTGGTATTTTAATTAACTTAAAACTGCTCTAGAAATTACAATTTTCTGAATTTCAGAAGTTCCTTCATAAATTTGAGTAATTTTAGCATCTCGCATCAAACGTTCTACATGATATTCTTTTACAAATCCATATCCACCATGGATTTGTACAGCTTCTACAGTAACTTGCATAGCCATTTCCGCAGCATATAATTTTGCCATTGCACCGCTTAAATCATAATTTAGATGTTGATCTTTATCCCAAGCAGCTTTGATACATAAATGCCTTGCAGCTTCAATTTGAGTAGCCATATCTGCTAATTTAAAAGCAATGGCTTGATGTTTGCTAATTTCTTTTCCGAAAGCCTTTCTTTCTTTAGAGTATTTTAAAGCTAGCTCATAGGCTCCTGATGCAATTCCTAATGCTTGAGAAGCAATCCCAATTCTTCCTCCAGCTAATGTTTTCATTGCAAATTTAAATCCAAAACCATCTTCACCAATTCTATTTTCTTTTGGAACTTTTACGTCAGTAAACATCAATGAATGTGTATCAGATCCACGAATTCCTAGTTTATTTTCTTTAGGACCAACAACAAAACCTTCCATGTTTTTTTCAACAATTAAGGCATTAATTCCTTTGTGTCCTTTTTCAGCGTCGGTCTGTGCAATTACAAGATAAACGCTAGCGTTGTTACCATTTGTTATCCAGTTTTTGGTTCCGTTTAATAAATAATGGTCGCCTTTATCTATTGCTGTGGTTTTTTGTGAAGTTGCATCAGAACCAGCTTCAGGTTCACTTAAACAAAAAGCACCAATAATTTCACCTTTAGCAAGTGGTACTAAATATTTTTGTTTTTGTTCTTCTGTTCCAAACGTTTCGAGTCCCCAACAAACTAAAGAGTTGTTTACTGACATTACAACCGAAGCGGAAGCATCTACTTTAGAAATTTCTTCCATTGCTAATACGTAAGATACCGTATCTAATCCACTTCCTCCGTATTTTGGGTCAACCATCATTCCTAAAAATCCTAGTTCACCCATTTGTTTAATTTGTTCAGCAGGGAACTGTTGTTTTTCATCTCGTTCAATAACTCCTGGTAATAACTCATTTTGAGCAAAATCACGAGCTGCATCCCGTATCATAATTTGTTCTTCAGTTAAATTAAAATCCATATTTAATACTATTTATAATAATTGATTATTTTTTTTTCAAATATAAGAGATTTCTTAGTGAAAATTTATTATATGTGTAAATTGTTACTTAGATTCCTAATGAAAAAATGAAATTAATTGTAAGTAAAAAATAATGCTTGTTTTAAAAGCGTTTAGATTAGATAAAATCTTCCTTAAAAGCTCATAAGTTTTGTTATATTTGTTTTTACTTTACAAGCATTAAAATAATAATTTTAAACTGATAACTATGACACAAATGTAACCTCCTTTGGGAGGAGTTTTTTATGAGTTAATTACCTGTATATATTAAAGTTAAGTCGTTAATCTAAAATTATTATTTAAAATTAAAATGAAAGAATTACTAAAAAAATACGAAAATAAGCAACCAGAAATTGTTTTTTATTGGAATGATCCAGAAACAGAAGCAGAAGGTTGGACAGTTATAAATTCATTAAGAGGTGGTGCTGCAGGAGGAGGAACCAGAATGCGTAAGGGATTGGATATGAATGAAGTACTTTCCTTAGCAAAAACTATGGAAGTGAAATTTACAGTCTCAGGACCAGCAATAGGAGGTGCAAAGTCAGGAATTAATTTTGATCCAAATGATCCAAGAAAAAATGATGTTTTAAGAAGATGGTATCAGGCAGTTACTCCATTGCTCAAACATTACTATGGAACAGGTGGAGATTTGAATGTAGATGAAATTCATGATGTAATTCCTATGACTGAAGATTGTGGTGTTTGGCATCCGCAAGAAGGAGTTTTTAACGGTCATTTTAAGCCAACTGAGGCAGAGAAAATTAATAGAATTGGTCAATTAAGACATGGAGTGATAAAAGTGATTGAAGATAAGCGATTTTCACCTGATTTGTCTAGAAAATATACAGTAGCTGACATGTTAACTGGATATGGAGTTGCTGAAGCTGTAAAACACTATTATAACATTTATGGAGGCTCTATTAAAGGAAAAAGAGCTATAGTTCAAGGGTTTGGAAATGTTGGCTCAGCTGCTGCATATTATTTAACTCAGCTCGGAGCTAAAGTTGTAGGTATTATAGATAGGGTTGGAGGTTTAATTAAAGAGGAAGGTTTTACCTTAGATGAAATGACCACTTTGTTTCTTCAAAAAGATGGAAATAAATTACGTGCCGAAAACTTAATTCCTTTTGATGAGATAAATCAGGAAATTTGGTCTATACCTGCTGAAATTTTTATTCCGGCTGCTGCATCAAGGTTGGTTACTAAAGATCAAATAACTCAAATGATACAATCTAATTTAGAGGTTATTTCTCCCGGTGCAAATGTTCCTTTTGCGGATAAAGAAATTTTCTTTGGACCAATTATGGAATATACAGATAGTCAAGTTAGTTTATTACCAGATTTTATATCAAATTGTGGAATAGCAAGAGTATTTGCTTATTTAATGGAGTCTAAAGTTGAGTTGCCAATGAAAGATAGTGCTATATTTGGAGATACTTCAAATACTATTAAAAAAGCATTAGAAAAAACTTATCAAAAAAATACCAATAAAAAAGAAATTTGTAAAACTGCGTTTGAAATCGCGTTAAGACAATTAATTTAAATAATAATAAATGGAAGCGTTAATAATTATCATTTTTATCTTAGGTTATTTAGCAATAACTTTAGAACATAATTTAAAATTAGATAAACTAATACCAGCACTAGGTATGATGGCTATTCTATGGGCAATTGTTGCCTTTGGAATAGATGATTTTATAAATTGGTTTGATTCTGCAGGTCATCAATTAATTGAAGGGTTTGCGAGTTTTACAAGTGAAGAAAAACATCATTTATTAGAAGAAACGCTTCTGCATCACTTGGGAAAAACAGCTGAAATTTTATTTTTCTTGTTGGGTGCAATGACTATAGTTGAAATTATAGATTATTTTGATGGCTTTGCAACGTTTAAAAACTATATTAAAACAAAAAATAAAAAAAAGTTATTATGGATTTTTGCGAGCTTAGCATTTATATTATCGGCAATTATTGATAATTTAACAGCTACAATTGTTTTAATAACAATTCTTCAAAAAATTATTAATGATAAAAATACTCGACTTTGGTTTGCCAGTTTGATAATAATTGCAGCTAATGCTGGAGGTGCTTGGTCGCCAATTGGAGATGTTACCACCACTATGCTTTGGATAGGCAAAAAAGTTACTTCAGCTAAACTTATTGAGTATTTAATAATTCCATCAATATTATGTGTAGTGGTTCCTGTATTAATAGCTTCATTTATGAAACCGTTTAAAGGGAATATTGAAATAGATTCTGTAGATGATCAGGACTCAAACAATAAAAGTAAACACGGAGCTACCATGTTGTATTTAGGTTTGTCAGCAATTATTTTTGTTCCAATTTTTAAAACAGTAACACATTTACCTCCTTATGTAGGTATGATGTTATCTTTAGCAGTGGTTGGAATTTTTGCTGAAATTTATAGTAGATCCGAATTTAATATTTCTCATATAGTTGATATTGATGGGGATGATTCACAAGGGTTTCATAGTCCAGTGCATAAGTCTTTATCAAAAATTGAAATGCCAAGTGTTTTGTTTTTCTTTGGAATATTAATGGCTGTAGCAGCATTAGAATCATTAGGTATGTTATTTATTGGAGCTGAACATTTAAAAACAATTATTCCAAATACAGATGTGGTAATTATGTTATTAGGTATTGGGTCTGCAGTGGTAGATAATGTGCCATTAGTGGCTGCTAGTATGGGAATGTTTCAAGAGCCTATAGATAGTCATTTATGGCATTTTGTAGCCTATTCTGCAGGTACTGGAGGAAGTATGCTAATAATTGGTTCTGCAGCTGGAGTAGTGGCAATGGGAATGGAAAAAATCAATTTCTTCTGGTATTTTAAAAATATAGCTTGGTTAGCGGCAGTAGGTTTTGTTGTAGGGGCTTTGGCTTTTATGTTTTTAAGAAATTTTTAAATAATTTAACCCCAAGTTTGTACTTGGGGTTTTTATATTAAAATAATAAACCACAATTTATATCATCTAATTTCGTTTAAGAAAGTAATTAAAAATTAATTTATGTTATTAACTATTTTACAAGATGTAACAGACCCTTTAACGGAGAATGTTTCTGAAGAAAAAACGCTATCAATTTATAATTTAATAATAGATGGAGGCATAGGAGGTCAAATAATTATTGCCATTTTAATTGTATTACTTGCTGTTGCCCTGTATATTTATTTTGAACGTTTTTTTGCTATAAAAGCAGCTTCAAAAACGGATAGTAATTTTATGAATCAAATTAGAGATCATGTGTCTCATGGCAAATTAGATGCTGCTAAAATTTTATGTGCACAAACAAAATCTCCAGCTTCACGTTTAATTGAAAAAGGAATCTCTAGAATAGGAAAACCTTTAGAAGATATTAATACAGCCATTGAAAACGCTGGGAGATTAGAAATTTATAAATTAGAAAAAAATGTTCCAGTACTGGCAACTATAGCAGGAGCTGCACCTATGATTGGCTTTTTAGGAACGGTTATTGGAATGATAGTTGCAATTCATGAAATTGCAAATGCTGGTGGGCAAATAGATATAAAAATGCTGTCTGATGGATTGTATACAGCTATGACTACCACTGTTGCAGGACTAATTGTAGGTATTATTTCATACATACAATACAATCATTTAGTGGTTAGAACAAATAAAGTTGTTTATGAAATGGAAGCAAAATCTGTAGAGTTTTTAGATTTGTTAAACGAACCTATTTAATATGGATATTAGAGGTAGAAATAAAATTAATCCTAATTTCAATATGTCGTCTATGACGGATATTGTATTTCTGTTGCTGATATTTTTTATGATAACTTCTACTTTAGTGACTACAAGTGCTTTAGATATTTTATTGCCAAAAGCAAGTGGTAAAACAGAAAATAGAAAATCAGTTTCGGTTAGTATTACTAAAAATTTAGCATATTATATTAATAACTCTAAAGTGAGTGAAGCTAGTTTAGAGCAAGATTTATTGTCTTTATTAGCAGGTAAAGAAAGTCCAACAATTGTTTTAAGAGCTGAAGAAGGAGTTCCTATAGAAAAGGCTGTAAAAATAATGGATATAGCAAATAGAAATAGGTTTAAAGTAATATTAGCAGTACGACCAAAATAACGTAAATTGAGTTTATTAGACACAAAATACAAACGTAAATCAGCAGCAATCACAACTGTAATTATGAGCTTGTTGTTGGTAGCACTTTTTTTTGTTGGGATGAAATATTTAGATCCACCAGAAGAATATGGTATTGCCGTAAATTTTGGAACTTCTAATGTTGGAAGCGGTAATATTCAACCTAAAAAACCTATTAAATCAGTTGTTAATGAGCAACAGGAGATAGAAAAAAATCAAGAAGAAGTTAAAGAAGTACAAAAAGTTTCAGAACCTGAGACCTCTAAGCAAACAACTGATATTTCTGAAGAAGTTGCTACTCAAAATAATGAAGAGGCTATAGCTATTAAAAAAGCACAAGAGCAAAAAAGAAAAGCTGAAGAGGAAGCTAAAAAAGCGCAGTTAGAAAAAGAAAGAATTGAAAGAGAAAAACAAGCAGCTATAGCAAAACAAAAAGCTGAAGAAGAAGCAAAACGAAAAAAATTAGATGCTTTAATAGGAGGGATTAATAATTCTGAAGGTACAGCAACTGGAGGAGAAGGGAATGATAATCAGGCTGGTGATAAAGGTAAAATAACTGGTGACCCTAATGCAAGTGGCTACTACGGAAATGGTGGAGGTGGTGGTAACGGAGACTATCAATTAGGAAATAGAAAGCCTTTAAGTAGACCAAAGCCTAATTATATTTGTAATGAAGAAGGATTGGTAGTTGTTAGAATTGAAGTTGATACTAATGGAAGAGTAATTAAGGCCACGGCAGGTGTTAAGGGTTCTACAAATACAGCAGCTTGTTTATTGACACAAGCTAAAGAAGCAGCATTGAAAACTAGATGGCAACCAGACGCTAACGCACCTTCTAAACAAATAGGAACTATAAAATACAGATTTTCATTATCTCAATAATTTTTAATGAACTATAACGATACTCTAAATTGGATGTTTTCTCAATTGCCAATGTATCAAAGGCAAGGTAAAACAGCTTTTAAAAAAGATTTAACCAATAGTTTAGCACTTTCTAAACATTTAAACTTTCCAGAAAAAAAAATTAAAACTATACATGTTGCAGGAACAAATGGTAAAGGATCAACCAGTCATATGCTGGCGTCTGTTTTGCAAGAAGCTGGGTATAAAGTAGGTTTGTATACCTCGCCTCATTTAAAAGATTTTAGAGAGCGAATTAAAATTAATGGTATTGAAATTAAAAAAAATGAAGTAGTTGATTTTATTGGAAATAACCAACATTTTTTATTGAAAAATCAGCTTTCCTTTTTTGAAATGACCGTTGGAATGGCTTTTAATCATTTTGCAAAGCACCATGTAGATATTGCAATTATAGAAGTTGGACTAGGAGGAAGGTTAGATTCAACAAATATTATTACTCCTGTAGTTTCTGTTATCACAAATATAGGTTATGATCATACGCAATTTTTGGGAGAAACCTTACCCGAAATAGCCTTTGAAAAAGCGGGTATTATTAAATCTAATACTCCTGTTGTTGTAGGTGAATTTCAGAAAGAAGTATTTCCTGTTTTTGAAAAAATAGCCAACGAAAAGTGTGCTCCGCTATATTTAGCATCCAAGTTAAATGTTTCAAATATACAAACAGATTTAAAAGGTACTTACCAACAAAATAATTTAAAAACGGTTGTACAAACTATAAAAGTTTTAACAAACTTAGGCTATAAAATTTCTAAGCAAAACTTAAAAATAGGTTTATTAAATGTGGTAAATAACACCTCATTACTGGGGCGTTGGCAAATATTAAATGAGCAACCAAAAGTAATTTGTGATACTGGACATAATAAAGAAGGGTTAACCTATGTTTTAAAACAATTACAACAAGAGAATTTCAATAACCTACACATTGTTTTCGGAGTTGTAAATGATAAAGAGCTTAAAGAAATTCTTCCGATGTTTCCTCAAAAAGCAATATATTACTTTTGTAAACCCAATATCCCTAGAGGTTTAGATGCTGAAGAGTTGAAAAATATTTGTAAACAATTTAATTTAATTGGTAATGTATATAATTCTGTTCAAGATGCTTATGATTCAGCATTAAAAATGGCAAATACCAATGATTTGATATTTGTAGGAGGTAGTACATTTGTAGTTGCAGAAGTTGTGTGATTTTGTTTTTATTTTATTTATATTGTCTTTATTTTGATAATATAATTTTTTTATTCCAAAAATATTATTATATTAGTAATCGAAATATCAAAAAAATATTGATATCGTAATTCAATATTTTTAAATCTTTTTAATAAGATAACAATTGAACCTCATTTAATGGATTAATTTTTTAACCACTCCTTTCCATTTTTAAATACTTTTAACCTCAAGCTTAATGATGTTAACCTCTAATAGGTTTATTATTTTTTGAATAATAAATTGTTTTTGATTACTAACTAAATTTTATATATCATGAAAACAATTAAAAAATTATTGCTTGTATTAGTAGTGTTTGTATTTTTATTTACTACTAAAACCTATGGACAGGAAGAACCAAAAGAAGAAAATAAACCTGTTTATTTAACGGTTACAACTATGCATAGAAGTTCTGACCCTACAGTGGATTTTTCAGATTGGTTGAAGACAGAAACAGAGTATTATGAAAAAGTTACTAGTAAAAACGATTTAATTATTGGTTCAGGTTTTTACTTCCATTATTTTACACCAGATGATACAGAAGTATTGTTGGTGTCAGTTTATAAGAATTGGGATGATATTGAAAAAGCAAACGACGTTACCAATAAATTAATTGAAGAAGGCTGGCCAGATAAAGACGAAAGAGATAAGTTTTTTAAAAAGCAGTCAAGTTATTATGAAGATATGCATAGTGATGAGATTTATAGATCATTACCTTTTTCAAAATTTCATGAACCTTCAGATAAGCCTTTGATTTTTTATGTTAAAAAAAATCAATTAGGAAATGGAGGAGGTGCAGGGTTTAAAGAGTATTTTGAAAACATTACCAATAAAAATAGCTTAATAAAAGGATATTATACCCATGGTCATTTATGGGGGGCAAATAGTAAAGATGCTATTGAAGTTTTTGTATTTGATAATTTTGCTGACATTGAGAATTCCTTTAAAGAAAATAATAAATTAATTGAAGCCTATTGGGCTGATAAGGATAAAAGAAAAGAATTTTTTGATAAGTATAGTAAAATATTTTCAGGACATGGAGATTATATTTACCAAAATGTTCCAGAACTTCATAAATAAAATTGATGATAAGATGTTGACTCCAAGCCTTTTGGTTTGGAGTTTTTTTTTAGTTGTTTTTGATTTAAAAAAACATTCATGTTAATTCATTTTTTTGCTATCAAAATGTTGTTCAAATTAAAAATAGATTATATATTTGCATCCGCTTAGGGCAATTAGCTCAGTTGGTTCAGAGCACCTCGTTTACACCGAGGGGGTCGGGGGTTCGAATCCCTCATTGCCCACCAAAGTTTAAAGCTTCCAAATTTGGAAGCTTTTTTTATTTCTTTTATTAAAAAATCTTTGCTAAGTTAAAAATAGATTATATATTTGCATCCGCTTAGGGCAATTAGCTCAGTTGGTTCAGAGCACCTCGTTTACACCGAGGGGGTCGGGGGTTCGAATCCCTCATTGCCCACCAAAATTTAAAGCTTCCAATTTGGAAGCTTTTTTTATTTCTTTTTATATTCTTTTACCATTTACTTTACATAAAGTATATTTAAGTCTATAAAACAATTTTGTTAATTTTTCGTTTTTTAATAAAGGGGAAGCTAATTTTAATTAATTAAAACTATAAAATATGTTATCGAGAAAAATTTATTTAATTTTAGGTTTGTTCATCTTTCTAGTTGGATTACAAAGTTGTAGCAATAATACCGTAAATAATGATACAGCTAGAGTACAGTTAAAATTAATTGATGCTCCTGGAGATTACTTAGAAGTGAATGTTGAAATAGTAGATATTTTATTTAATGACTCTGAGAATGAAGGTGGCTGGAAAAGTTTTGAATTATCTGAAGGGAAAACGTATCCATTAATGGTTGATCTTACTAAATTAATAGCTGGAAATAGTCTACTATTAACAGATCAAATTATGCCTGCTGGAATGCTAAAACAAATACGATTAGTTTTAGGAGAAAATAATACTCTTGTAATAGACGGCAATGAGAATGTAGTTCATTTAGATACGCCTAGTGCAATGCAATCTGGATTAAAATTAAATATTGATACTGAGTTAGAGGCAGGTTTTTCTTATACATTTATTTTAGATTGGGATGTACAAAAATCTATTGTAGCTGCAGGTAGTTCAAATAAATATAATTTAAAGCCTGTGATAAAAGTAAATACTGAAGTCAATTCAGGAGCTATTTCAGGAAGTGTTATCCAAGTTGTTGATAATGATGAAATTGATCAACAAGATATTTCAGTATTACTTACCGATGGGGTGAATGAATGGACCACTATTACTAACGAAGAAGGTAAATTTTTATTCCAAGGTATTCCTAGTGGAAATGATATTTATGATTTAAAAATTGAAAGAGAAGGATTTGAAACCATCGAATTAAATAATATTAGTGTTGAAGTTGGAGTAATAACCGATTTAGGTGTTCTAGAGTTAAAAATTATAGAATAATTGATGAACAATTAACCTATAAAAAAAGCTTCCAAATTAGAAGCTTTTTTTATAGGTTGTCAAATTATATTTATTTAATCCGTTTTAAAATTCCAAACTTG